>DDWE01000005.1 GCA_002345625.1 Desulfuromonadaceae bacterium UBA2294
AGGCCCAGTTCCAGCTCGCCGGCCTTTACCGGAGCGGGCGCGGGGTCGAGACTGATCTGAAACAGGCCGCCCAGTGGATGCTCAAGGCCGCCAAACAAGGGGACCCGCGGGCTCAGCACAGTCTCGGAGTCATGTACAAAAATGGCAGCGGGGTCGCGGCCGATCCGGTTGCCGCCCGAAACTGGCTGGCAACCGCTGAAAGCAACGGTGCCATGTCTCCTCCGGTGTCTCAGGGGAAAGAAGATGGTGATAAAAAAGCTGTCCAGCAAGCGACTCCGGAGCGCCAGCAACAGTCACTGCTCAAGTTTTCCGACAAAGGCGAGCTGGAGAAGGTGCGGCAACTTCTGGACGACGGAGTCGATCCCGACAGCCGGGATGCGCAGCAGCGCACCTCTTTGATGCTGGCGGCCAGGGAGGGGCATGCTGAGGTGGTGAGAACCCTTCTGGCCCGGGGTGCTGATATGAACGCCCGCGATGTCTATGGCGATGACGCCCTCTTGCTGGCGACCAGTCAACAACAGCTGTCAACGGTCGAGATTCTGCTTCGGCAGCGGGCTCCGATCAACAGCCGGGATGTTAACGGCAACACTCCCTTGATTATTGCGGCAGGGAAAGGGAACTTCAGCCTGGTCGAGCGCCTGCTTGAGGCACAACCCGATCTGAACCTGGCCAATGCTAAAGGCTGGACCGCGGCACGTCTGGCTAAAAGTCGCGGTCACAACAGTCTTTTAAATTATCTGGTCGCCAAAGGGGCTGTTGCTCCTGAGAACGAAAAAATCGAGCGGGGGCCACGGCTGTCATTGGCTGATGTGCTCCCGCCAACCTCTTCGGCGACAAGTTCCGACCAAAATGCCGATCCCTTTGCCGGCTGGTCGACGCTCATGACCGCGTGCTGGCTCGGGCAGGAGCGTACGGTCAGCGACCTGCTGGAAAAAGGGGCTCAGGTGAATGGGCGTGATCCTCTGGGCAATACTGCACTGAGCCTGGCCGCACGGCAGGGGCAGAAAAAAATCATTCTGTCGTTACTCGACGCCGGTGCCGATCCGAATGCCGGTCTGACCGAAGGAAAGTCGGCCCTGGCCTGGGCTGCGGAGCAGGATTTGTCGGAGACGGTGAGGCGCCTGGTGCGTGCCGGTGCCAAAATTGATCATCCAGAAAAAGATGGCAGCACACCCCTGATTGGTGCGGTGCGTAGCGGCAATCTGGCCACAGTCAAGGTGCTGCTTGCGAACGGTGCGGATGTCAACCGCGCCAATCTGAGTGGACGTACGGCCCTGGCTTATGCCGCCCAGATGGGGCATCTCAAGGTGGTCAAGCAGCTCTTGACCGCCCGAGCCTCGGTCGATGCGGCGGATCCGCAAGAGGCCACCCCATTATGGTTTGCCGCCCGCGAAGGACACCAGGCGGTTACGGCTCTTCTTCTGCAGCACAAGGCACAGCACGCCGTGCGCGATCAGGCCGGGGTGACCCCCTTGGCGATCGCCGCCCGGCAGGGACATACGTCGATTGTTGTTACCCTGTTGCAGTCAAGCGCTGATCCAAATGTGGCGACCAACGAAGGAAATACGCCGCTGGCGCTGGCGGCAATCAACGGGCACATCGCCGTTATGGGGCAACTCATCCCGGTGGTCGACGACATCAATCACAAGAACCAAAACGGCAACACGGCTCTGATTCTGGCGGCAGCGGCTGGACAGGAAGCGGCGGTTCGGCTGCTGCTCGATAACAAGGCCAAAAAACACCTGCGCAACAAGAAAGATCAGCAGGCAGAAGCGCTGGCCGCCAATGACCAGATTCGTGACTTGATCAAAAACAAGGGGACATCCGGCGGCCGGATCTTTGGCCTGTAATGAAGCCTAATCCTCTTTTAGCAAAGGATCATCGATGAGTTCTGTACCCAAAAAAAAGCCATCTTCTGAACAGCAGCGCCCGGTGCGTTTACGTCAGGATCGTCCGGACCGCCAGTCGGGCGCGAGTGTCGACAGCATTCAACAGCATATCGTCGAACCGGGGGAGCTTGAGCAACAGTACTCTCTGGGGATGGCCAACTATAAAAACGGCTTGTACGATCGTGCCCTGAAAAACTTTGCTGCCGCCGCCAGCAGTCCTGGACGACTGAGCGACTGTATCGTCATGGGGGCTCAGTGCCACCTGAAGAAGGGGCGGTTGAAAAACGCCATCAATCTGTTGCAGCAAGGCCTGCGGCTGAAAAAATTGACGGTTGTTCAGCGGCAGCCTCTGCAAGAACAGCTGCGAAACGTCGAGAAGGTTGCCGCCGCCTTTGGCGACAACCCTGATCTGCAACAGCTCAAGCTGTCACCTCTGGCCGAATGGCATCTAACCCCCGTTGCCGAATGGGAACATCTGGCGATAACAGAGTGGGAACAGTCGGTCACCACCCAGTGGGAGCAGTATCTCCACCCGGCCGCCCCGGCCAGGGCCGAGCCTCCTCCCGCCGCGCCGGCGATAGCCCCTGCACCCGAGCGGGCACCTGCGCCGGTCGCCAAGATCGACCCTGTCGCCGATCACGGGCAGACATCTGAAGTGGTGCAGGATATGTTTGCTGCCCCGACATCGCGCTGGATCAGCATGCCGGGGTACCTTCTGGCGATCAGCATCCTGGTGGCGGGCTGGTTGCTGCGTGGCGAACAATACCTGATTCCGAAAGAGGGCGTCGGTTATCTTTTTGGCATTGTCGGCGGTTTGGCGATGGTCTCGCAGTTGCTCTACCCATTGCGCAAGAAGAANNGCGTAACTGGGGGGCGACCCGCCACTGGTTCAGCGCCCATGTGGTCTTTGGTATTCTTGGTCCGATTCTGGTCCTGTTCCATGCCAACTTCAGTCTCGGCTCCATCAACAGTGCCGTTGTCCTCGGCTGTACCCTGCTGATTGCCCTCAGCGGTTTTTTCGGCCGCTATCTGTATACCCGGATTCATTATGGTCTGCATGGAGAGCGGCTCTCCCTCGGCAAAATGAGCAAAGAGATCACCTCCAATCACAACAACCTGGCCTACGTTTTTGTCTATGCACCGATGCTCAAGCAACGGCTGCTCAATTTTGAAAAGTTGGTGCTGACCCCCCCCCGCGGGGTGATCCACAGTGTGTTGCGGGTCATTATCATCGACATTCGCAAACGCTGGACCCGCATGGTGCTGCTGATGGGACTGCGTCGGGCCCTGAAAATCACCGCGTTACGCAACGACTGGCCAAAGCAGGAGCTGAAGCGCCAGCTCAAGGCCGATCGGTTACTGATCTCCAGACATCTGGAGGCGGTGTTGCGGGTTGCCGAGTTCAGCTTTTTTGAACGGTTTTTCGCTCTGTGGCACCTGTTCCATATGCCGATGTTTCTGTTGTTGATTATCGCCGGTGTCGTCCACGTCATCGCCGTTCACATGTTCTGATCAAAAACGGAAATTATGTACCGATTTTTTAAGATTATTTTGATGAGTCTGCTGCTCCCGGCGCTAACTGCACAGCAGGCGCCGGCCGATGTGGTGCAACTGGTCATGCCCGGCCCGGTGGTTGAGGGGCACGCCCGCTATGAGTCTGAGTGCAAACGCTGCCACGAACTGTTCAGCAAGACCTCACAGGGCCGGCTGTGCCTTGACTGTCACAAGCAGATCGATGCGGACCTGCGGAACAAGGTCGGGTTTCATGGCAAAAACCGGGATGTGGCGCAAAAGGAGTGCAGTTTGTGTCACCCGGAGCATCAGGGGCGGACGGCTGACATCGTTCTGCTCGATGCGGAGACCTTTGACCACCGTCAGACTAATTTTGAGCTCAGCGGTGCCCATCTGCAGGTTCAATGCAGCGGGTGTCACAATCCGCAGATGCTCAAGCCGGAAATCTTCAATAAACCAGATCTAAAGGCTTGGGAGAGGCGCAAATTCAGGAACGCCGCCAGTCAGTGCGTTCTGTGTCACAAACAGGTTGAACCCCACAGGGGGCGCCTGGGCAAAAAATGCCAGGACTGTCATAAACCGACCACCTGGTCAGAAACCCGCTTTAACCACGAAAAGACCAAGTTTCCGTTGCTGGGAGCGCACCGGAAAATCGACTGTGCCCTCTGTCACCCGAATCAGAGCTGGAAAGATATTCCGCGGGATTGTTACTCCTGCCATCGGCTCAACGACGGCCATCAAGGGAATTACGGCAAGAAATGCGAAACCTGCCATACCCCGGAAGGGAAGCAAAAGCAGGCCGATAAACAGGCCTCGGCTTGGAAAACTATTTTGTTCGATCACGGTCGGACCAAATTCCCGCTCCAAAACAAGCATCTGCAGGTTCAGTGCAGCGCTTGTCACCCGCGGCAGCTGTACAACCAGAATCTGGCGCTGGGTTGTGCTTCCTGCCACCGGTCGGAAGACCTGCACCGTGGCCGGTTCGGTGACAAGTGTGAGGAATGTCACCAGACCACCGGCTGGGGGAAAGGCACGTTCAATCACGACAAGACCAAGTTCCCGCTGCGGGACAAACACAGCAAGCTGGCCTGCAGCAAGTGTCACTCCGGCAGTCGGGAGGAACAGAAGCAAAAGGCGACCGACTGTTTCAGCTGTCATGAACTGGACGATCCCCATCGCGCCCAACAAGGGACACAATGTGCAAGTTGCCATAATCAACGGGGCTGGCGGGTCGATGTCAAATTCGAGCATGACCTGAGCCGTTTTCCGCTGATCGGGATTCATGCCACGACCCCCTGTGAATCGTGCCATCTCGAACCGGCATTCAAGAACGTTTCAGGGGTCTGTGTCAGTTGTCACCGTAAGGATGATCAGCATAAACAGCGACTGGGGGAGGATTGCGCCGCTTGCCACAATCCAAACGGCTGGGATCTTTGGTTGTTCGATCATGATACCCGAACCAAATTCAAGCTTGAGGGGGCACATACGTCGCTGGAATGTGTTGCCTGTCATCAGGAACCGGTCACGGACAAGATTCAACTCGGCAAGAGCTGTGGGAACTGTCACCGAAAAGACGATATCCATCGTGGCGAGTTTGGGCGTGATTGCGATCGTTGTCATATCGGCAAGGATTTTAAACAGCTCAGGATGGCGAGATAAAACATGATTTGTACCCTGTTGCAGAGAGATATTCACATGAATGGAATTTTGCCTATTAACTATCGGACCTTCTTCTCGACCGGCCGGAAGTTGTTGTGGAGCCTGGTGATCCTTGGCTTTCTTCTCATCCCAGCCCGGAGTCATTCCGCTGGAACCGCCACGGAGCTGTACGCGCTCAATCTTGAATCATCCTTAAAACCGGTGGTTGCGATCAAGACCATCGGCAAGGGGGAATACAGCTACCAGACCGTCTTTCAGAAAGATGGGCAGACCTGGCATCGGCTGCGCCTCGGTTTTTTCTCGACCATGTCTGATGCCGAAGTCGCCCTGACGCGTTGGCGGAAGAGCTACCCGGACGCCTGGATAACCCGGGTTTCAGCCAGCGAAAAGCAGCAGGCGCAAGCTGTTCCAACGGCTGTAACGCCGGCCGAATCGATCAGCAGCGCACCCTTTGATCATTTTATTACCGGCTTTCCGCTTGAGGGGGGGCACGTGAACCTCCGTTGCGGGCGCTGTCATGTCAATGGCATTTTCAAGGGGACGCCACGACAATGTGCCACCTGTCACTCCAGCAGCGGCCGGATTATGGCTGAAGGGAAACCGGCTAATCATATCCCGACCCAGGGGGATTGCCATCTGTGCCACGCGACTCAGGCCTGGTCCAAGGCCAGGATGGACCATAGCTTGTCGACGACGGCTAACTGCTCTGGTTGTCACAATGGCAGTATGGTCATTGGCAAACCGGGGAATCATCCGGCCAGCAGCGGCCTCTGTTCCGGGTGTCACTCGACGATCAGCTGGCAAGCGACATTTTTTGATCACAGCTCCATAACACAGTCCTGTTTTAGTTGTCACAATGGCATGCCGATCTCGGGTAAAACGAGTCGCCATATTGCCAGTGACAACAACTGCGAAAACTGTCACCGGCCGACCGTATGGGTTGATGCCACCTATGATCATGCTTTGGCAGCCGGCCCCTGCTTCAACTGCCACAACGGGTCGTCGGTTTACGGGAAACCGGCCAATCACATCGCGACGACCAATAGTTGCGATGTCTGCCATGTCGCGACAGCCTGGAAAAGTGTGACAATGGACCATGGTCAGGTGACGGGCACCTGCTCCGGCTGTCACAACGGGGTGGTCGCACCGGGCAAGTCGGCGACCCACGTCCAGACCAGCGTCCAGTGTGATGCCTGTCACACGACGACAACCTTTGTCGGTGGCAAGGTCGACCATACGTCGATCACTGCCAGTTGTAACAGTTGCCACAACGGTAGCTCGGCACCGGGGAAATCCACCGCTCATATCACCTCGACCAACAGTTGTGATGCCTGCCATGTCGCGACGGCCTGGACCAGTGTGACAATGGACCACGGTCAGGTGACGGGCAGTTGCACCGGCTGTCACAACGGGACGGTTGCGCCGGGCAAGTCGGCGACCCACGTTCAGACCACCGCCCAGTGCGATCTGTGCCATGCCACCAACGCCTGGTTGCCGGCGAATATCGACCACACCAATGTCACCGGCACCTGCTTCAGCTGTCACAACGGCAGCACGGCGCCGGGCAAGACCGCCACGCATATCA
>DDWE01000157.1:0-257 GCA_002345625.1 Desulfuromonadaceae bacterium UBA2294
CGCAGCTCCTTGACCGAGTGCTGGGTCGGTTTGGTCTTCAGTTCACCGGCGGTGGCGATATAGGGGACCAGGGTCAGGTGCAGATAAAGGACGCTGTCACGGCCGAGATCGGCGCGAAACTGGCGGATCGCTTCGAGAAATGGAAGCGATTCAATATCACCGACGGTGCCGCCGACCTCGATGAGCGCCAGATCAGCCCCCTTGGCATTGTCGAGAATTTTCGCCTTGATCTCGTTGGTGATGTGCGGGATGACCTG
>DDWE01000157.1:282-9791 GCA_002345625.1 Desulfuromonadaceae bacterium UBA2294
CGTAGATCTGGCCGGTGGTGAAGTTCGACTTCTTGGTCAGATTGGCCGTGGTGTAGCGCTCATAGTGACCAAGGTCGAGATCGGTCTCGGCACCGTCATCGGTGACGAACACTTCACCGTGCTGGAAGGGGCTCATCGTCCCCGGATCGACGTTGATGTAGGGGTCCATCTTCTGCATGGCGACGCGCAGCCCGCGTGCCTCCATCAAGGCGCCGATCGAGGCCGCAGCCAGACCTTTGCCGAGGGACGACACCACCCCACCGGTAATAAAGAGAAACTTGGTTTTCATGCAGGCTCCTTCAGGATTCACGCGATCTGGGTCCGCAAAAATCGACCCGACCACAAATGTGGCATTTTAGCGAGAACAGCAGGAAAAAGAAACCCTTTTCCGGCGCCGATCAGTGACAAACTTTTTCGGTTCCATCCCTAAAAAAGTTACGTTGGACACCAGGTCATCAGGTAAATGCTGAACCATTTTTGACGCAGAGGCGCTGTGGCGCTGAGAAACCAGATTCAGAGAAGGGAGAACGCACCCAGGATTGAAAGCCTTATTTCCAGACTGGAATTTACTTTGTTTTATCAAAATATATTTTGTCTTTCTCTGCGCCTCCGCGCCTCTGCGTCAAATAAAGCTCTTGGCTTTCCAGAGGTCTTGACGGATTGTTGGCCAACCTCAGTTCTCAGCTGTTCAGCACTGCCAGCACCCGGGCGACATCGGCAGGAACGTCGACACCGATGGAGATATGATCGGTCGAGACCACCCGAATACGATGGCCATGTTCCAGAGCGCGCAACTGCTCGAGCTTCTCCAACTGTTCGAGAGGCGTCTCCGGCATCTGCGGATAAGCGATCAGAAAATCGCGGCGGTAAACATAAAGGCCGACATGCTTGCTGACGCCGGGCGGGATCTGATCGGCAGCAAAATCGCGGCCGCAGGGGATGGAGGCGCGGGAGAAGTAGAGGGCGAAACCATTGCGATCAGTGACCACCTTAACCACGTTGGCGCTGCGATATTCATCAAGATCGCGAATCGGCGTTGACAACGTCCCCATGGCAATGCCCGCATCGGCCAAAAGTGGCGCAAGGGCGGCGTCGATCATCTCTGGATCGATGAGCGGCTCGTCCCCCTGTACGTTGACAATCAGATCGGCGTCGATACGCGCCGCCACCTCGGCCAGGCGATCGGTCCCGGAGGGATGATCGTCACGGGTCATCTGTGCCTCGCCGCCAAAGGCGACCACTGCATCGAAAATCCGCTGGTCATCGGTGGCAACAATCACCCGCTGCACCGAGGTCGCCTGCAAGGTCCGCTCGTAAACGCGCTGGATCATCGACTTGCCAGCGATATCGATCAGCGGCTTGCCGGGGAAACGGGTCGAGGCGTAACGGGCGGGGATAATGGCAACAACGTTCATGGGAAGCTCCACGAGTATGGTAATGAAGATAATAAGACGTTCTGGCCACCAAGTCGCCAAGACACCAAGAAAAGCCAAGGGCATTTTTTGACGCAGAGGCGCTGAGACGCAGAGAAAATCGGAACTTCTTTTGTAAAACCAAAAAAAACGTTTTGCACCTTAGTTGAGATCTGCCAGCCCCTAATCAGTTTTTTCTGCGTCTCTGCGCCTCTGCGTCAAAAAGGGGGCAGGCCTTTACTTGGCGCCTTGGTGCCTTAGTGGCAAACAAGTCTTGTCCAATCGGCCGCGCGTAGGGTAATGAAGCCCCCAGCTGCTGTCAAGCGCTGTCAAGCGCCGTCACGGCGGACGTAGATTTCACGACCGAGCTCGGCATCGACCGCAAACTCCGAATGGCCGATGCGAAAGATGTAGGAGGGAAACGCCCGCCGCAAGGTAAAGCGGTTACCCGGCAACACCCCCATGCTCATCAGCTTCTGCATCTTCTTCGAATCACCGGTGGCCAGATAAGCGATCTCCCCCTCCTCGCCGGCCTTGAGCTCGGTCAACGGTACAACGCCAAGGTCGCCGGTCTTGCGCGCCTTCTCGCAACAGGCACCGGGCGGGATCGGCTTGCCATGCGGACAAGTGGTCGGGTGGTTGAGCAGTGTGCAAAGCTTGGTGTCAACGCCGAGGCGCAGCAGGTGTTCGAATTCGCAGGCGCGCTCGTCGCCGTGCACCCCTTTCAGGTCGAGAACATCCATCATCAGCCGCTCAGCGAGGCGATGGCGGCGCACCGCCATGCGCGCCTCGTCGCGCCCTTCGTGACGCAGGTGGACGCGCGTCCCCTTGACCTCGATAAAGGCCAGACGGGTCAACTCCTGCAGCGCCGCGTCGTCGGCCGCCGCCGTCAACTGTTCCAGAGACATGGAGAGTTCACCGTTCTCTTCGGTGGCAATCCACAGCGCCTCCAGGATCTCTTCGGCCTTGTCGGTCAGTTTCATCAATCTTTCTCCTTCTTCGATCCGCCCCGGGCGAAACGCTGTAAAAAACCGGGCACCACCGGGTTGGCATAACCACAGTACGGACAGTGCACTTTACGACAACCACCACCGCAGGCGCCACAGCTTTCCTGCTGAGGGTCGGGCTGGTCGGGAATTTCACGTTGACAGTTGCTGCAGATCATAAGCCGAATCCCGTCACAATCAGTAGTTTATTGAGCAGTGCTCCGACACCAAAAGCAGTCAGGGTGACGAAGACGAAAATACCGAGAGACACCCCCCAGCCGCGCTCTTTCTTCATCATCAGAAACTGGGCGACGCAGGGGACAAACAGGGTCAGAGTCACCGCCGCCACAGTCAATTGGGTGGCAGAGAGCAGGCCGGAGGTCTGCATGTCATACAGGCCGGCGGCGCCGAAATCGCGGCGGAAGAAGCCGAAGACAAAGACCGCAGCTGCCTCGTTCGGCAGGCCGAGCAGGTGCATGGTCGGCTCCATCAGACTCACCAGAGCCTTGAGACCGCCGGACATCTTTCCGGCCCAGAGCAGCACGGAAGCAATGACAAACAGCGGAAAGATCTCAAAGAAGTACCAGTGCATGCGCGACAGGGTTTTGACCAGCACGTTGCGCAGCTGCGGCATGCGCAGCGGCGGCACCTCCATGTAGAAGACCGGCTTTTCACCCGGCAGTAACTGGGCCGAAAGCAGGCCGATGACGATAAAGATCAGAACAATGACACCGGTCCATATAGCCAGGGCCCCCGGCACCTCGGAGAGCAGGCCCATGATGACGCCGAGCTGGGCGCTGCAGGGGATGGCCAGCGCCAGCAGAACCGTGGCGATGATCCGCTCGCGCACCGTCTCCAGGGTGCGGGTGACCATGGTCGCCATGGTGTCACAACCGAGGCCGAGGACGATGGGGATCACCGCCCGACCGCTCATACCGAAACGCTTGAACAACCGGTCGACCAGAAGCGCCAGACGCGGAAAGTAACCGGAATCTTCCAGCACCGAAAAAGCGAGGAAAAAAGTGCCGACGATCGGCATGATCAGCGCCACCGCATATCGGACGCCGAGGGTGAAGACGCCGTACTCGCCGACGATCAGCTCGCGCAACCAGTACCAGGGGAGATAATCGTTGCCAAGGTGGATGACAAAGGGGTTGATCCACTCCTCGAACAGATAACCTTCAAAGAAATCGACCAGGGTGCCGGCGCCGAACTGACCGACAAAAACATAAAGAACAAAGTAAAGGATCAGCAACAGCAGTGGTACACCGGTCCAGAGGTTGAGGCTGATGTCGGAGAGCCGATCGGCCAGCGAGGTCCCCGGTCCGGCACTTTGCACCACCACTCCATCGAGCAGACTCCGGCAGAGGCGGCGGCGCTCCATGCTGATGGTCAGATGCAGATCGGAGCGGCGCTCAAAAATCACCTCACGCAGCGCGGTCTCGATCGCCGTGAAGCCGGCCCCTTCGGCGGTCGCCACCTGAGCGGTCAACTCCTCATCCTTTTGCAGCAGCAACAACGCCAGGGCACGGCGGTCGAGACTGTAACGGCCATGCATCGACGCCGCAATCCGCGCCATGTCCTGCTCAAGATCGGCCGCATAGGTAAACGCCCGGCCGGCGGGGCCCGTGTAGCTGGCGATTGCAGCGCAAAGCTCTTCATAGCCGCGCTTGCGGGCAAAGGCGGCACCGACCACCGGGATACCGAGGCGCTTGGATAGCAGCGGAATATCGATCGTCATCCCGAGGCGTTCTGCTTCATCGAGGATATTCACCGCCAGGATCACCGGCAAGCCGGCCTCGATCAGCTGCAAGGTCATCGGCAGCATGCGCTCGATGTTGCGCGCATCGATGACATGCACCACAACTTCGGCCGCCTCGGTGAGCAGGATCGTCCGCCCGACCCGCTCCTCCTCGGTGATCGGCAGCAGCGAGTACATCCCCGGCGTATCAAGCACCCTGTAAGTCTGGGCGTCGATCGTCGCGTCACCGCGCAGCACCTCAACCGAGGTGCCGGGATAGTTGGAGACCACCGAATAGGAGCCGGTCAGAGCATTGAACAGCACGCTCTTGCCAACATTCGGATTGCCGACCAGAACCACCTTGCGGTGACCGGACTCGCTCTCGTGCAGATTCGACATGAAAAACTGTTCCTTAAATTGAAAATCGTTTTCAAACGTACGTTAAAAAAATCGTGTCCTTTTGCACCCCCCTTTGGAAAGGGGGTCTGGGGGGATTTCTCTTTGCGACCAAGCAAATCCCCCTAACTCCCCCTTTAAAAAAGGGGGACTTCAAGGCGTGTTCTACAAAAACAGAAAGTTTTTGTCCGTTGAGCGCATAAATGTTGTCATGCTGACTAGATACAAAGAATCTGCGACAACGTCGCATCGTTATAATTTGTCTCTCCACCCAGAACGTCGGGGCGAATCAAAAGGCTCTGGATGCAAGGCGCCCGCCGGCCAAGGAGCGAAGTGTAGCGGAAGCGACATCGCAGCGACGCGGCCAAGGGGAACGCCGCAGACGGGGCCTTTTCATTCGCCCTTTCGGCAATTGGAGCAAAGACCATACAACTCCAAGCGATGATCCTGAACAGTAAAATCATGACTCTTCGCCACCTGCTCCTGCAACTTCTCAATCTGCAGATTCTCGAACTCAATGATCAGGCCGCAACCGGTACAGACCAGATGATCGTGATGCTCGCCGGCGCAGGCTTCAAAACGCTGCGCCCCATCGCCAAAGTTACGCACGGTGGCGATGCCGCACTCCGCCAGCAGCTTCAGGGTGCGATGCACGGTAGCATAACCGATCCCCGGATGCTCCTTGCGCAGACCCAGATAAAGCTCCTCGGTTGAGGGATGCTCGGCCTGAGCCAGAAACGCCTCGAGGATCAGCTCCCGCTGCCGGGTCGCCTTGAGCCCCTGCGAGGCAATATAGGCAGCAAATTTTTGTTTCTGTTCCGTCGACATCAAAGCTCCGAGATTGAAAACCGTTTTCATTTATAAGTGAAAGAGCGCACCCAGGTCAAGGAGAAATTTGGCACGGAGGAAAATAGAGAAGAGCAGAAAAAGGCAGGATCAGACTAAACCGGTTACAAGGTTCTCTCCTGTCGCCGACCTATCCCAACATCGGGAACCACTTGTAAAGGTACCCGGCAAGACGGCCAAAGAGGTCAAATAACAGCAACAGACCGATCACCATCAGCAACACACCGGTAAAGATCTCGCCGATACGGATATACTTGCGGTAGCGGTTAAAAAAACCGAGAAATTCGTGAAACAGCAGACCGGCGAGCATAAATGGCAGGCCGAGTCCGGCCGAGTAGACCGTTAACAGCCAGATACCGTCGCTGACCCCCCCCTTCGAGCCGGCAACCAGAGCCAGGATGCTGGCGAGGATCGGGCCGATACAGGGGGTCCAACCGGCGGCGAAGGCGATACCGACGATAAAAGTGCCGAAAATACCGGCCGGCTTGGCACGCAGGTGCACCCGCTTGTCGCCGAGAAGGACGCCAAAGTGAAACAGGCCGGACATGTGAATGCCGAAGAGGAAAATCAACAGGCCGCCACCACGCTGCACCCAGACCAGCCCCTCGCGCAGCACCTGCTCAAAGGTTGACGAGGCGAGTCCGGCCAGGGCGCCGAGGGTAATGAAAATGGCGGAGAAACCGCCAATAAAGGCCAGGGAGTGGTAGAAGACGGTGAGGCGGATGCGAAAACCGGGGTGTTCCTGCTGTACCTGCTGAAAGGTGAGCCCGGAGATGTAGGTGATATACGACGGCACCAGCGGCAGCACACAGGGGGAGATGAAAGAAGCGATGCCGGCGGTAAAGGCAATCCAGGCCGACAGGTTCACCACTTCATTCATTGTGGCACCCGCAGATGGCGATTCATCTCACTCAAGACCCGCGGCGAGGTCCAGTCGATCCCACCGACAACCTTGTCGACAATCACACCGTCGCGACCGACAACAAAAGTCTCCGGAAACTGGAAGACGCCGTAACGCTCACGCACGGCACCTTCGGTATCATACAGCACCGGAAAACTGTGCGGGTGTTCACGCATGAATTCGGGCAAAAACTCCGGGCCGTCTTCCTCGATATTGATCGCCAGCAGCTCAAGACCACCTGGAGCGTAGTTTTTGTAAAGCTCCTCCATCGACGGCATCTCTTCCCGGCAGGGCGGACACCAGGTGGCCCAGAAATTGACCAGGACCACCTTGCCGCGCAAAGAAGACAGGCTGATACTGCGGCCGTCAACCGCTTTCAGGGTAAAATCGGGGGCCGGCTGACCGATGGCCGCTTTCCCGTTTTCTGCCGCCTTTGATGCTGGCGACGTCGCCGGCTCGGAACTGTCTTGGCAGGCAGCAGTCAGCAGCAATAACGCGGCGCAAGAACTGATCAGGATCAATCGTATGGCGGGGAGGATGGGCATAAGGTTGCGGCTCCGTAATTAAAAGTCAGCTGTTGTTCTAGCATTGCCAGCGCGCCGGGTCAAGGGGTGGTCGCATCCTCGAACCCCTGGCCGCGAGCAACACGAAACACAGAGGAGAACTCCGCCACGGCGCGCCCCTCGGCGTCGCAGATCGTCGCCGCTCCGAAAAAGGTCCGCCCCTCCGGTCCGGTCACGGTGGCCTCGGCCCGGACCCTGCCTTCGCGCACCGGGGCCAGAAAACGCATGGTCAGCTCGGTGGTGGCAAAGATCGTGCCGGCGGGCAGCAGACTTTTGATCGCCATGGCCACTGCGGTATCGGCCAGGGTGGTCAACGCGCCACCATGCATGACGCCCCCACCCTGCGCCAGCTTGACCCGGAACAGACAACTCAAGGTTGCCCGCCCTTCTCCGACCTGATCATGCTCAAGGCCGACCAGATCTTCAAACGGCGCCGTATCGATCCAGGTGCTCAGGCGAAACGCTTCCGGACCATCGACCTGCATCGGCAGGTCGCCATCGATCAGTAAGTTTGCCACATCGATCTCCAAAAAGTCAGGGCAGGCTCAGTCCATAGGCGCGGTTACCGCGGACAATGGTAAAACCGAGCGGCATGCGGCCAAAAGTCTCGACAAACTGGCGATCGGCGTCTGCAGTGGTGCGGACCTCGACCCCGCTGATCTCGACCAGTCGGTCCCCGGCCCGCAAACCGGCGCGTTCAGCGGGAGAACCGGTTTCGAGACGAGATAGAATTAGACCGGCAGCATCGGCACGTAAAGTGAAGCCAAACAATCTTTTCGCGTAGTCGAGCCCGTAATCGGCCGGCAACGCCGTCAGGGTAACCGGCAGGTCAAGTTCGCGCGTGGCACGCAGCAGGCGCAACGTCACCGTGTCGTCCGGCCGGTAGGCATCGAGCATCTGCAACAACTCCTCCGGCGTCTCGACCTCCAGCCCGTCGACGGCAAGGACAACATCGGCCACCTGCACCCCGGAGCGTTCGGCAGGTGATCCGGCATCAAGTTCGGTCACCAGAGCACCACCGACCCCGCGGGACTGTACCAGGGTTCGGCTCACCGTCCCCGGCAGCAGACCAAGATACGGTTTGCGCNNTTTGCGCAAATGTCCTCGTTCGATGAGATCGGCAGCAATCCCCTTGGCCAGATCGATGGGAATGGCAAAGCCGATCCCCTGCGCCTGAGTGGCGATGGCGGTATTGATACCGATCAACTCCCCCTTGATGTTGAGCAGCGGGCCACCGGAGTTACCGGGATTGATCAGGGCATCGGTCTGGATAAAATGGCCGACCAGGTTGTCGTCGAGGGGGACCCGGCGCCGGGTGGAGCTGACCACACCGGTGGTGACCGAACTGCCAAAACCCAGGGGGTTACCGATGGCGATCACTGTCTCGCCGAGCAGCAGATCGTCCGAACGGCCAATCGTTACGGCGCTGAACTTCGCCTTGGCTTCGATGCGGATCACCGCCAGGTCGAGACGCGGGTGCAGGCCGACCAGGGTCGCTTCGACTTCGCGATTCTCCCCGGCAAGGGCGACAAAGATTTTCGACGCCTGCTCGACCACGTGGGCATTGGTCAAAACATATCCGCGCGTATCGATGATGACACCCGACCCGAGGGACTGGGTCTTGTAGATCCGGGCCGGGCCGAAACCGCGAAAAAAGGAGTCAAAGAAATCGTCGCCGAAACCGAACACCGGTGAACCCCGCCGGCGAATGATCTGCTCAGTACGGATATTAACCACTGCCGGCGCCACCTTCTCCACCACCTCGACCACCACCGAACGGCGCTCAACAGTATGGGCGGCGACGCCAGGAACCTGCGCCACAAGTAGAAACAGAAGCAGGCTTACGATACCAACAACATGACGACCAATCAACGTATCCTCTCCTTTAACCGCTTACGGGAAAAATCAGGAACAAAACCGGACCATAGATTACACAGATGAACACAGATTTAAGACCAAGGCACGGTTAACGTGCGTGAAGTCGGGTAAAAGCCATGAACCTGCGCATACTGAATCAAGGCTTGTGCAGAGCGTATTTTCCCATGCGATAAACCAGCGTATGCCTGGGGATACGCAGAAAAGCGGCGGCTTTGGTCTGATTCCAGTTACAGCGGGTCAAGGCCTGCCGCACCGCCTCGCATTCGAGGTCAGCGAGGGGATACCCGTCAGCGGGCAGCCTCAGGATCGTTTCATCCACCGCGGCTTCAGCACTGCCACGCAAACGATCCGGCAGATCATCGATCTCAATCCCCGCCCCACGACGCAACAGCACCACCTGCTCAATCACATTCTGCAGTTCGCGTACGTTCCCCGGCCAAATATAAGCACGCAGCGCCGCCAGTGCAACCGCACTGACCGAAATTCGGCCACCCGCTTCGTGCCGGGTCAAAAAGTGCCGCACCAGGAGCGGGATATCCGCCTGCCGTTCGCGCAGCGGCGGCAGTTGCACCGGGATGACCGACAGCCGGTAGTAAAGATCCTCGCGGAAGCTGCCGGCGGCGATCGCCTGCTCCAGATCACGATTACTGGCGGCGACAATGCGCACATCGACTCGCTGCAGCTTACCGGAACCAACCGGTTCGATCTCCATCTCCTGCAAGGCCCGCAGCAGTTTCGGTTGCAGGGCCAATGGCAGTTCTCCGATCTCGTCGAGGAACAGGGTGC
>DDWE01000060.1 GCA_002345625.1 Desulfuromonadaceae bacterium UBA2294
GGGGGATCGAGCGGGCCGACTCGGTGACCATCGATGCCCACAAACAGCTCTACGTGCCGATGGGGGCCGGAATGGTGGTGTTCAAGGACCCGGCGGCCCTCTAGGCCATCGAGCATCACGCCGCCTACATCATCCGCCGCGGTTCCCGCGACCTCGGCAGTCACACCCTCGAAGGGTCCCGACCGGGGATGGCGATGCTGGTCCACGCCGGCTTTTCCATCATCGGCCGCAAGGGCTACGAGCTGCTGATCGACCTCGGCATCGAGCGAGCGAGGGTCTTTGCCGGCATGGTGCAGCAGCATCCGGATTTTGAGCTGACCAGCGTACCCGAGTTGAATATCCTGACTTATCGTTACTGTCCGCAAACCGTGCGACAGTTTTTGGCCGGTGCTGATGCCACTATTAGCTGCAGCATCAACCACCTGCTCGACCAGGTCAACCAGTTGATGCAGAAGATTCAACGCGAGGCTGGTAAAACCTTTGTCTCCCGTACCCGACTGCGCGTCGCCGCCTATGCTCACAAGGAACTGACCGTCTTTCGCGTTGTTCTTGCCAACCCGCTGACCACCGAGGCGATTCTGGATGAGGTCCTGGATGAGCAATGTGACATTGCCCGTCTACCCGAGATTGCGATCCTGCTGCGTCAGATCGATGCCCTCTGCCTTGAACGCAGCGTGGGTTAAACTCCTTTTTCTGACCCCTATACCCGATCTCTCATGAATAACTCCAGAATCTATGCCGCGCGTTACCTGTTGCCGATAAACACTGCGCCGATTGAAGATGCGGTCCTGCAGGTGGCTCATGGCCGGATTGTTGCCGTTGGCCGCCGCCAGGAGCTGCTGCGCCAGACGTCCGGTCTCCCCTGTACTGATTTTGGTGATGCAATCCTGTTGCCGCCTCTGGTCAACGCGCATACCCACCTCGAACTGACCGACTTTCCACAGTGGGCCAAAGATGCTGAGCTACCGACATCGAGATCTGATTTTGTCGACTGGATTCTGAATCTGATCCGGATTAAACGGGGTTTGGCTCCGGGGCAGATGGCAATATCCTTACGACACGGTTTGCAGCAACTGCTGCGTTGCGGCACTGGCGCGGTCGCCGACATTCTTTCTCAGCCAGAGCTGCTTCCGGAATATGCCGGCAGTCCGCTGCTCGGCCGGATCGATATGGAGTTGATTGGCCGTGGTCTGGTTGCGCACCAGCCGGTGATGGCCCGGGCAGCGCACTGGTTGCAGCAGGAGAGGGTGGGGCAGTTGGCCCATGGCTTATCCCCCCATGCACCCTATACGGTCTCGCAAGAGCTGTTAAGCGAGATTAGCGACTACGCGCAACGCAAGGCCGCCTCCATGGCGATGCATATTGCCGAATCGGTTGAAGAAGTTGAACTGCTGCATCAGGGCAGCGGTCCTTTGGCCGACCGACTGTACACCAGGGTCGGCTGGCCACCACCGGAACCGGTAGGGGGAGCCATCGACTACCTGCAGAGGAGTGATGCGCTGCGGCCATCGTCCCTGCTGGTGCACGGTGTTCAGTTGACTGCAGACGAAATCCGCCGAATTGCCGTCGCCGGAGCCAGCGTTGTCCTCTGCCCGCGCTCCAATCGGCAGTTATCGGTCGGTCGGGCACCGGTCGAGGCTCTGGTCTGCCAGGGGGTGAATCTGTGCCTGGGGACCGATAGCCTGGCTAGTAACAGCTCGCTGTCGCTCTGGGATGAGATGGGCGCCGCTCTGGAGTTGTATGCACCGGTCCTGTCGGCAGTCGATCTGTTGCGCATGGCGACCATGGGTGGTGCCCGTGCTCTCGGTTTAAGTGGTGAAATGGGATGTCTCACAGCCGGGAGCGGGGCTCACTTCCAGGTGGTCCGTCCGGATAAACTGCCGGCTATGGCCGACCTGGCACCGTTTCTCTGTCAGGGAGAGCGTGGTCGTGAAGTGGCCCACCTTTATTTGCAAGGGGTGGATGTGCTGAAGGACGCTACACCATGATGGAAGAGACCGGCACCATCATGTCATTACAGGAAGACGGCAGTGCTCTGGTTCTTTGTCAGCGCAGTGGTGCCTGTGCGCACTGCAGTGCGGCAACCGCCTGTGGCGGCGTCGAGGATGGCAGTTCACGACTGGTTGCCGCCGATAACCCTTTGGCCGCACCGGTCGGTTCCCGGGTGGTCATTGCGGTCAGTACGCGCACCTTCCTGCGCGCTTCGTTACTCCTTTACATCGTTCCGCTGCTGGCTCTGGTCGCCGGTGCATTATTCGGGCAGTTTATCGGTGCCAGCGGCAAGTTCGGGCTTGACGCCAATCGTATGTCAGCCATAATGGGCACGCTCGGTCTGATCGCAGCGTTCGTCGTCATCCGCCTCTACTCTCGGCGGCAAGCGGCGCAGGATCATCGACCGTGCATCATTGCCGTGCTGAACAAGGATTGACCCATGTCAGAAAAAGTTAAATCCGGGATCAAACCGGTTGCCAGTAATAAGAAAGCCTATCACGAGTACTTCATCGACGAAGTCTTTGAGGCCGGCATCATGTTGACCGGACCTGAGATCAAGTCGATCCGGGCCGGACAGGTCAATCTTAAGGAGTCCTTCTGCCGGATTCGCAACAGTGAGATTTTTGTCGACAATATGCACATCAGCCCTTACGCGTTCGGTAACCGGGAGAATTCACCCGATCCGACCCGCGAGCGCAAACTGCTGATGCATAAACTGGAGATCATCAAACTCGGACGCAAAGTCGATGAGCGTGGTTTCTCCCTGGTTCCGACCAAGCTTTATCTGAAAAATGGCCGAGCCAAACTGGAGATCGGCCTTGCCCGCGGCAAGAAACTCTATGACAAGCGTGAGACGCTGAAACAGCAGCAATCGGAGCGTGAGGCGCAACGAGCCATCCGTGATCACCGCAGCTAGATAGCCCTTGGCAGATCACGGTATTCGTGGCATAATGAAAACGCTCGCTGAAACAGATAGTTGAGTAATATTTCTTCAACCACTAACTTTATGGGGGTGTACTGGTTTCGACGGGGATTGGAAGCGCTGGTTGCATGCCGGAGTGGGCAGGCTCCGTAAAAAAGCCCAACTTATACAAACGCCGATACTGACGTTCGTTACGCACTGGCCGCTTAATTGCGGTCACGTCTCTTACCCGATCTCCTGCGTAGGGTAGAAGACGTCAATTTAGTGGGATAGCTTTCGGAAGGCCTGTGGTCCGTTAGCGAAACTCAAACAGGCTCACCCAAAGAAAATCCTGTTCGTGGGAGTTTTCAGGGTTAAATTAAAACACGAACTACGCATGTAGACGCTTGCCGTGAAAGATTTTCGGACGCGGGTTCGATTCCCGCCACCTCCACCAGTCTTCGCCCCGCAACCCTTTTCAGGGTTGCGGGGCTTCGCCTTGGCGAGCCAGTGAGCCAAAAAGAAGCCGAAGGCGAAGACTGCCACGGCGAAGCTGAAAGCGAAGACGGGCTACGTTCTTAACTTCGCCTTGGCGAGCCAGTGAGCCAAAAAGAAGCCGAAGGCGAAGACTGCCACGGCGTAGTCAAAGACGAAGCCGGGCTTCGTTTTCAACTACGCCCTGGCGAG
>DDWE01000082.1 GCA_002345625.1 Desulfuromonadaceae bacterium UBA2294
TAACGTGTTTTAGTTGCTATCAAACCATTAACCGTGTTTATTTTTCGTGGGTAGGACCCGCACCATATGAATCTTCAAAAGCTTCGAAAATTAGTTGAATGTCTTCGTCTGCAAGATGCTGAGAACCCATCAGCGATCGAAGAGACATTAAGGTTGAACATATCCCTCGAAGATGGATATTGTCTCTTTAATCTGTACGAGCAATGGCTCGGCGCGTTCTCATTTTTACCGGGCCGAAAAGAAGCAGTTCTTCCGCTGCTCTCCTTGGCCGAAAAGCTGACGAAGTTTTCATCCGATGACACGCTGGCAATGTATAGCCTTTCAGAGTGGCAGCAACTTGTATTACTACGCGGCCCAGTAGAGACAGTACTGTTCGAGAAGTGCACAAATTGCTCTCATTCCTACGTTTCCATGGGTACGAGTGGGTTCTATGATGCAAATGGCTTGGTCTGCGACAGTTGCGGCAACGTCTATTTCAAGTCCTACTATGACGAAACGCCCCCACCCCGGTGTGCTTGCGGAAGGGAATTCCCATCGGTGACGACGTATGGGTGTCGACAGTGCGGAGAGAAAAAATCTCTATCGCAAGGAGGAGTTTCTCCATATGAGTACTTCTCCAAACACACATATATACGTGGTCCGGGTGCCTAACCATTCGGGATCTTCCCCCGATACAATTGGCACCCTATCCTAACCAGAGTGTCCCATAAGTCACCATTTTCAGTAAAATTTATCCACTCCCTGACTTCATAGGTAGGGGCTTTCCTATAAGTATTGTTGCAACTAGTTCTCAGATCACCTTAGGATTTTTAACACACTTAATTGATTTAATTCAGGATTGCTTGGTGATGTGTGCGTAAATTTATAAATATCGGTATTAAATACAGTATGGAGTGTAGTAAGTCTGGTTGTGAGCTTTTGCAATCACTCAAGGTTGATCAAAAGCCGCCAGATGCAAGGCGCCCGCAGCACGAAGAGTGAGGCGTAGCGATAGCTACGTCGCAACGATGAGTGCCAGGGGAACGCAGCAGATGATGGCTTTTCATCAACCTTTATAGGCGGATAAGGGCGGCAGCCCAGGTAAACCCCGCCCCAAAGGTCACCATCGCCACCAGCGATCCGTCGCCAACCCGGCCGCTGCGACGGGCTTCGTCGAGCGCGATCGGGATCGAAGCGGCGGAGGTGTTGCCGTAGCGATCGACGTTGACGAAGACTTTCTCCGCCGGCACCTTGAACCGTTTGCCAACCGCTTCGATGATGCGCAGATTGGCCTGGTGCGGAATGAGTAAGTCGAGATCGTCGACACTGAACCCCGCCGCAGTCATCACCTGGTCCAGAGCCGAGCACATACAGACGACGGCGTTGCGAAAAACCTCCTGCCCCTCCATGCGGATGGTATGCAACTGAGCCGCGACATTCTCCACCGTTGGCGGGTTGAGGCTGCCACAACCCGGATTGTAGAGCAGATTGCTGAACTTGCCGTCACTCTTCATGTATCCTTGAAGAAGGCCGCGATTGCCGGTGGCCGGGCCCAGAACCACCGCTCCAGCACCATCACCGAACAGCACACAGGTGTCACGGTCCTGCCAGTTGACCATGGAGGTGAGGACCTCGCCACCGATGATCAGGGCGCGTTTATAGCCGGCAGTGGCCATCAACCCCTCGGCGACCTGCAGGGCATAGAGAAAGCCGGAGCAGGCGGCGGAGATGTCGAATGCGACCGCATTGATGGCGCTGATCTGATCCTGCACGAGGCAGGCGGTGGCGGGGAATTTCATGTCGCCGGTGACGGTGCCGACCAGAATCAGGTCAATCTCTTCCGCTGTGACCCCGGCATTGTTAAGAGCGTTGCGTGCGGCGGCGGTGGCAAAGGTTGATAGCGGCGTCCCCGGCTCAGCGACGTGGCGCATCTTGATGCCGGTACGGCTGATGATCCAGTCGTCGGTGGTGTCAACAATCTTTTCCAGGTCGGCATTGGATAGAACCTTTTCCGGCACAGCACGGCCGGTGCCGAGAATCATGATTTGTGGCTGCTTGCTCATGCGGCATCAATCCTTTCGTAGCATAACCGGTGCACGATAACATACTTTCCGTTGACACGGAACCCTTCACCTGCCCCCTGCTGCTTCAAATATCAGCTGTGGTATTAAGTAATTGAGGTGAAATGTCGGGTTGAGGTTGAAATGTTTTGCATCATAAAGGTAATATTCAAGCCAGTGTCTTTGGTTGAACATATTCTGGTTGTCTTTTCTGATGCAAACATTGTTGGCCCGAGGGGTTTTGGACCATGAACAGAATGTTGAAGATTGTTCTGGTAGCACTGGTTCTGTTGTTGCCGGGTACACTGGTTCTGGGTGCCGAATGCCGGCTGCTGCAGGTGGTCGATGGCGACACCTTTATGGCGGAGATCTCCGGCACGAAGGGGCCGGAGACCGTCCAGATCGAACTGCGCTGCTCCGACGCTCCGGTATTGAATTCAGCATTCGGTCCGGAGGCGAAAGCCCATCTTGAATCGCTATTGCGCAAGGCGGAACCGCTTGACTATCAGATTCTGGATTACTGTTCGACCGTCAATTGCGTTGAAGCACTTGTCTCTATTCCTGATCCGCTCAATCCCGGGGCTCCCGATATTAACACGCAGATGATCTCTGCCGGTATGGCCCGGAACAAGGGGTGTCGCGGCGTCTACAGCAAGGCGGAGACCGCGGCACGTGCGGCGAAGAAGGGGATCTGGTCGACAACAAAGCGCATTGTTTTCACCGAAGCGCCCAAAAAGACGACAGCGACGGCCGCACCAGCGACCACCGCAAAAAAAGCAGTCTCTGCGACGCCGACACCGACACCGGCCTCGTCTGATATCCTCACCTCGAGCCTGGTGAATCGGACGGTCACCCTTAAATCGAAAAATGCACGGCTGTCGAAAGTTATTGAAGTCATCGATACCGTGTCGACGACTCCGGTTCATGTCTATCAGGATGAAGAACTGTATCTGGCACTCAATCTGGAAAAAACTCCCTGGCAAGTGGCGCTGCAGTACATCATTGAGAAAGCTGGCCTGAAACAGGTCAACCTGAACGGCAAGATCGATCTTTACACCTCGAACTTCTACTACGCAAATATCGCCCAGCACATGAAGATCTCCGGCACGGACGGGGTTTATATTAATGTCCACAATGGCGAGAAGTCGAAGCTCGGCGTTGACGACGGGGAGACCCGCTATGTCTATGTCAATGATTACGAGAACGTCGCCGCAGTCCCTGCTGCCGCCGGTGAGAAAAAAGCCTCATCCGGTTTTATTCAGGCGCATGACGGAAATGCCCCGGCACCGGTGCGCAACGACGGTCTGTTCGAGGTCAGTGGCGACAAGCCGAAAGCTTCTGCGCCGCCACCGGCCGCAATGGCCGCCGGATCAAGCGAAAAGACGGCACCCCAGGATGCCGGGCCGGCCTCCAGATTACCCGTGGTGCCGGTCTCCGTGCCGGTCGCAAAACCCGCTCCGATTGCGGTGTCGGCGCCCTCTTCAACGTCTGTATCCTCTTCGTCTCCTGATGAATCCGTGATGCCTTTTGCTGTTGCCGATAACGACGCGCAAACCGGGACTGAAAGGTCTGCTCCCCTTGCGGAGACCACAACACCTGAGCCGGCCCCTGAACCGGCCCCTGAACCGGCCCCTGCAGCCCCGGCGCCCGCTTTTGTTTTTGGCACCAGTGAGATGATCGGTCTGGCGGTGTTGGCCCTGGTTGTTGGTTTCGGTGCTTTCTGGTTGTTGCGCAGTGCTGGTGCCTCCAAAAAAGCGGCGGAACAGGTTCTTGTTGAAATTCCTGACCCGTGGGAGACGCAACCGGATCGACCCGAGGAGAGCTTTACGCCGGATGCGGATTATGAGAAATCAGTCTTTGATGAGTTGGTCACCGATCGGGCCGCTCCGGAATTCGAGGCCATTTACGGGGCTGAGTTGGAGCCGGAGCCAGAGCCAGAGCCAGAGCCAGAGCCAGAGCCAGAGCCAGAGCCAGAGCCAGAGCCAGAGCCAGAGCCAGAGCCAGAGCCAGAGGCCGCAGCCGTCGCGGCATCAACAGCCAAAGAAAAACCCGGGAAAAAGAAAAAAGGCAAATCGACTCCGGAGCCGGTTGAAGACGCTGCTGCTCCTGAGGGAGATTTCACCGTTACGCTCGATGACTACCATCGTTTTATGACCCCGCCGAGTCGTGAGATGCGTGCGGATTGTCTGATCGAAGTTAAAAGCACATTTGAGGGGCGCTCTGCCCTCGGCATCGGCCTTGATATCAGCCGGGGTGGCATATTTATCGACAGTAAGGAGATGTTCGGTATCGGCAAGGTGATTGATCTGGAGTTCCGGCTCGAAGAGGCTGATGCCGAACCGGTTCGTTGCCGTGCCGCGGTCACCTGGCATAATGAACGGCCCGAACCGATCAAGCCGAATTATCCGAATGGTTATGGCGTCTGTTTCCTGGATATGGACGCGGCGACCCGACAGCGGATCGATGAATACCTGAAGACTTCTGACGGCGATCTGGAAGTAGACGAAATCGAGCCGTAATCCTGTTGAAGAGGCAGGATGAAGTGTCAAAAAAAAGGCAGCCCCGACGATTCGGTGCTGCCTTTTTTGCGCGGTACAAATGGTGTGAAGAGGGTTTAAATAACCCGGTCATCTCCTTTCCAGAACACCCCTTCGGTCTCTTCGACCGGTTTGAGGTCGCGGATCGGGTTATGTTTCCAGAGCAGGCGGTTGTGCAGGTAGAACAGGGCGGTAAAACCGGCCACTGCGATGTTGAGATTCCAGGCAATGGTGACGACAGCGGTGCCGATGATCAGGAGAAATTCGCGGTTGCTGACGAAAATTGGTTCTTCATCGTGGCGGCTGAAAAAGTCGGTGAACAGCTGCGCCCGATAGCGGGTCAACTCCTTGAAGTAAAGGCGCAAGGGGCGAAAGTCGAAGACATCGTAGCCGACCTTGAACAGGACCCCGGCAAAGACCGCCTTGGGGATCAGATTGATGGCGTCCTGAAACAGCAGCATCTCGATCAGGACGAGGATGCCGGCAACGATGCCGGCCAAGCGCAGGGTGGCGTGTTCCTTGACCATGAGCACCGAGCGGATGGTTGCCTGAGCACCAGGAATGCCACCAATCAGCGCGACCGAGGCGTTGGCCACCCCCTGGGCGACCAGTTCGCGGTCCTGACGGGTCGACTCACCGGTCATCTTGTCGATCACCAGTGAGGTGAGCAGGGTGTCGAGGTAGCAGAGCAGGCTGAGCTGGATCGCGAAGGGGACGGCGGCAACGATCAGTTCATGTGACCAGACACTCGGCCACTGGCTGTGGATCAGAGCCGTGAGGTCGGCGATGCTGCCGAGATGGCCGTCGAGGCTGACGTGGCCAATGGGTAGTTGCAGCAGGTTGGCGATCAGGGTCATCAGCACGATGGCGACCAGAGTGCCCGGCAAAAAGTGAGACAAGCGTGGGAACCATTTTTTGAGCAGTCCGGGGATGATGAAGATGAGCGCGACCGTTGTCAGCGCGCAGGCGAAATTGAGTATCACCGGTCCGGTCAGGGCGCGTTTTCCGGCGAGGCCGAAGATACTTTCTATCTGGCCGATCCAGATCAGCAGGGCGATGCCGCTCATGAAGCCGGAGATGACGACATTGGGAACCAGGCTGATGAATTTCCCCAGACGCAACACCGCCATCAGCACTAATATGGCGCCGGTGAGCAGTAAAACCACGGTGATGAAATGGTTGGGGTCAAAGTCGGCAAGGGCGACCGGCGGGTTTTCGTAGGCGAAGGAGACGACAGTGGCCGTCAGCGCCCCCATAGGGGCAGTGGGGCCGGAACACTGGATACGGGTGCCGCCGAACAGCGAGCAGATAAAAGCGATGATTCCTGCCGAGAACATGCCGGCAAAGGCGCCGCGACCGGAGAGGATGCCGAGGGCGGCACCGAGGCTTAAAGCGACGAAGCTTACGGTCAGGCCGACGATAACATTCTTCAAAATCTCGGCTGGCGTGACCCGGGCAGCTCTGCTGACCGGAGGAACGGGCAACGGTTGATTTTCCATGGGCTGTATCAGTCCATTCTTTGTTTTGTTTTTTGAAGGGGACGCTGTTGCGGCCGCTACTGTCCCCTGCATAAACGACATGGGGCACCAGTTCGGTGATAGCGTGTTGTTACAGGCGGGGAGTTTAGTCGCGCTGTTAACCGTTTTAGTGTAGATAAAAAAACTATAGACTGAATCTCAAAAATAAACAACGTTTTTTACCAGACCACTGTGGCAAAGAAATAAGGTGGAGGGGAAACAGCTGTTTTGCAGCCCGGCAAATGGTCTGTGGTTGTTTGAGATTCAAGGGGTGACTCGACATAGTGTAGCAATAAGTGTTCGGTATGACTAGATTTTAAAGATATTGGGGGGCAGGTGGTGCAGAACGTTTTCACCAAAACACATTGAGTTATATGTCAACCCGTCCGGTCGGTCTACTCCGATGGGCGATTTTATTTGTGAGGAGAGGGGGAGATGATGCGATTTCTGGATTTGTCCTGTTTGCGCTGCTGCTTTCAGGTTGACCTATCTGCGCAATAGAGGACATCGATAAAACCTTTAAGTGCAGCTTTGAAGAAAAAAAGGGACAAGCTTCCTGTCGACAGCTATCTAAATCTTGGAAACGGGACGTTATTGACACATTGCAAACTAAAAAAAGGTGCATCAGGCCGCCTATTTTATACCTGACTCTTTCACTCACCAACACCCAATTTTAACCACTGCCCAAAAAATGTGCACAAATAATAACCATCATTCATTTCCGTTAAAACACCTCTGCCCACCCGCAAACCTGCACCATTCGGCGATTTGAAGCCTAATATTAAAACTTGGCACGACCGATGCTCTAGGGAGAGACCGTAGCAACGAGCGAGACATTGACGTCACGCCAATCAATTCAGGCAATGAAGCCCGAAAGTCTCGCAAGAGATCTCTCGGGCTTTTTAATTTTTAAGATTCACATCACAAGCGGCGCAAAGAATGAGCCGCATGGGCATTGACGCCCCGACCGGAACAGTCCGGACGGGGTTTTTTTATTCGCAGGTCGTAGCAGGGTTTCACGGTTCGACATCATCAAGGGCGATGCCGCCGGGATCGTGGACACTGCAAAGCGGCCACCAACCGAAAAACAGATGATTCACGAAAGGAAGGTTTATCATGGCTGAGAAAAAACTTCGTCAAATCGCAATCTACGGCAAAGGCGGCATCGGCAAGTCAACCA
>DDWE01000036.1 GCA_002345625.1 Desulfuromonadaceae bacterium UBA2294
AGCGATACGACTGCAAAAATGTTATGTTCGTTATTGCTGGGCTGCCGGACACACCAGAAAAGCTCTGCAAGTCACACGAATCGTCGGTGCGGATTTTTTCACACATGAAAATTTTTGAACTCAGCACAACCGATAGGAAATATGTTGTCGACAAGGGAATTGAAGAGGGGAATAGGATCAATGCAGAAAAAACTTCAATTACGACAGTGGCACGTGACTATATCTCCACCCTTTCTGAAGGCTATCCCCACTTTATACAACAGTTTGCTTACTCTGCATTTGACCACAGTTCCGACGACGAGATTTCTATCGAAGACGTCTTGGATGCAGCATTTAAACCTGGCGGAGCGATCGACGCTATTGGAAGCCGCTACTACGAGACAGCCTTCTACGACAAGATAAAATCAGATGAGTATCGCCAAGTTCTTTCGATAATGGCCGAGAAAATGAATTCTTGGATCACCAAAGCCGAGATTCGTGCAAAGTTCTCGGGCGATGAATCCACGCTTTCTAACGCATTGCAGGCGTTAAAGACCCGCAAAATCATTCTCAAAAATTCGGCTAAAACGGGTGAGTATCGCCTGCAACAACGAGGCTTTGCGCTTTGGATTAAGATATTTGGTGATCGTCAAAAAGGACGGAAATAACCTACACGAATTCCGGGGACACCATACTTAATTCCCCGTCAACGTTTCTTGAAACTTGCTGGTGTCTGTGTGTGAATGGATCATTTCACTTTCTCGACACGCAGAATTTCCCCCACATCCCGCCACGCAATGAGCCGCGCCGTCGATCGTTGTTGCGACTCCTCGCCGCCATAGACCACGGCATTTTCAATCTGTTCCGGCAGGCCGGTATTGGCCACCCTCTCGGCAAAGGGCGCGAAGCCTTTAAAGAAATCCGGTGTTGCCGTGGCGGCGGATTTGGCCTCGATGGCATAGAGGCGATCACCAAGATTCACCAGCACATCCATCTCCAGCCCGCGACTTTCACGGTAGTGATGGAGGTTGGGTTGCTCCCCCCGGTGAATCTGCGCCTTGTAGAGTTCCGACACCACCCAGCTCTCGAAGATAGCGCCGCGCAAAGGATGGTGGCGCAGTTGTTCGGGCTCCCGGATGTTCAGCAAATAACACACCAGCCCACTATCGAGAAAATGGAGCTTGGGCGCTTTCACTACCTGCTTGCGAATGTTGCTATGCCAGGCCGGCAGCCGATGAACAAGATAGCTGGTTTCGAGAATCGACAGCCAGGCGCGAGCCGTATTGTGGGAGACTCCGGCATCGCTGCCCAGAGCCGAGAGGTTGATTTCTTGCGCGGTGCGACCGGCACAGAGTTTTATGAAACCGGAAAAAGCCAGGAGATCGCCGACATTGACCACCTGGCGGACATCGCGTTGCACATAGGTGGCGGTGTAATCGGCGAGCCACTGATGGGCTGGGATATTCCGGTCATAGATCCGGGGATAGGATCCTTGCCACAACAGGGTGTAGAGATCGTCCGGCGCTGCGGGAAACTGGCGCAGTTCTTCCCAATCCGGGGGAAGCAGCGCCAGCAGTCCACAGCGCCCGGCAAGGGATTGGGAGATGGTTTGCGAGAGCCCGAAATGCTGCGAACCGGTGAGAATGAATCGGCCAGGTGTCGGCCGTTCGTCGACTTCCGTTTGGAGATAGCTCGCCAGGCCAGGCGCCTGCTGGATTTCGTCAATGATGGCGCCGTTGCGATATTCCGCGAGAAACCCACGCGGATCGGTCTGCGCAAATTCGCGGGTGTCCAGGGATTCCAACGACACATAGGCTGTATCCGGGAAGGTGGCACGGCACAAAGTCGTTTTGCCGGCCTGCCTCGGGCCGGTCACGACGACCACCGGGTAGAACCCGGCCAGTTCCAGCAGTTTTGGGATGAGTTTTCGGGGAATCATAGCGGTCATGGTAGTGCATCTTGCATGGATTGTCAATTCAACTTACAATCCATGCAAGATGAAAAAGGTGATATCTCAGGAAATTAGGGATCCACCCCAATTTTCCGATTCTATGCTAAGCGGACTCGCTCGCCATATTGTCCGGTAACGTCCGGAAATGTTTTGAAACCCGCTTTCCTTTCGGGAAGCGGGTTTCTTGTTGTTCAGGGTAGTCCGCCCTGATATAGTGGCCTCCATGTTTCGGGGAGGGCACGCCGTAAGGCCCTCAAGAAATGTGCGCCAGGGAGTAAGCTCAAAGGCCAAGCGGATTCGCCACTTACGGACCTTCAGACCCGTACCGCAAAACCCTCCCCAAAAGAGGTTCAATCATTCAACGGCGGGGGCTACACGTGGAAGAGGGCGAGGGCACAGCGCACAACCAATTGACCGTCTGGCAACAACTCTTCACCCGCCGCATGGCGATCTGCGTGTTCACCGGATTTTCTTCCGGCCTGCCGCTGTACCTGCTGTTCAACCTCCTGCCCGCCTGGCTGCGCAGCGAACACGTGGATCTGAAAACCATCGGCCTGTTCGCGCTGATCCAGTTTCCCTACACCTGGAAGTTCCTGTGGTCGCCGCTGCTCGACCGCTACGTCCTGCCCCTGCTCGGCCGCCGCCGCGGCTGGATGCTGCTGACCCAGATCGGTTTGTTGCTGGTGATTGCCATGATGGGGGCGTTTTCGCCGCAAAACGATTTGCATACCATCGCCTGGATTGCCACGCTGCTCGCCTTCCTCGGCGCCACGCAGGATATTGTCCTGGATGCCTACCGCCGCGAGCTGCTGTCGGACAGCGAGATGGGGCTCGGGAATGCGGTGCATGTGAATGCCTACCGCATCGCGGGCCTGGTGCCGGGTTCGCTGTCGCTGATCCTGGCCGATTTTCTGCCCTGGAATATGGTGTTCATCGCCACCGCCCTGTTCATGCTGCCCGGGGTGGCGATGACCCTTGCCGTCC
>DDWE01000072.1 GCA_002345625.1 Desulfuromonadaceae bacterium UBA2294
GCTACCCGTTCATCAACTGCACCAATTGCGGGCCTCGTTATTCCATCATTACCGGTGTCCCTTACGATCGCCCGAACACGACTATGGTCGATTTCACCATGTGTCCGGCCTGTCAGTCAGAATACGACGATCCTGACTCGCGTCGCTTTCATGCCCAGCCTAATGCCTGCCCACAGTGTGGACCGCAGGTGCAGCTGTTGACGGCCGCAGGGGAACTATTGCCAACGGATGATCCGGTGGCGATGGCAGTCGGACTGCTCAAACAGGGGCGTATTGTGGCAATCAAGGGCCTGGGTGGCTATCATCTGGCAGTGGATGCCGAGAACGATGCCGCGGTGCGTGAATTGCGACGACGCAAATCGCGCGATGAGAAACCGTTCGCTTTGATGTCGTTTGATACAGAGGCGGCGGTCTCTTATACCCGTACGGATCCCGAGGAGATTCGCCTTCTGAGTGGTGTTGAACGCCCGATTGTCCTGCTGCGACAAAAGACGGGGACGACCATCTCGGCAGTGGTGGCACCAAACAACCGGTTCTTTGGCGTCATGCTTCCGTATACGCCGCTGCATGAATTGCTGCTTAAAGACAACTTTCTTGCCCTGGTCATGACCAGCGGCAATCTTTCCGATGAGCCGATCGCCTTCGAGGATACGGAGGCGATGGAGCGCCTGCAGCATATCGCTGATTACTTTCTGATCCATAACCGTCGTATCGACACCCGGGTCGATGATTCAATTGCCCGGGTGTTCAGCGGGAAAGGTGCTTTATTGCGCCGCTCGCGCGGTTATGTGCCACAAACTTTGACTCTGGCCGAATCTGGACCGGTGGTCCTGGGTGTCGGAGCTGAATTAAAAAGCACCATCTGCTTGACCCGCGGCGATCAGGCCTGTGTCAGTCAGCATATTGGCGATCTTAAAAATGAAGAGATTTACGATTCATTTTGTCGGACAATCAGCCACTTGCAGCAGGTTCTTGATGTTATGCCTGAAGCGATAGCCCATGACCTGCACCCCGACTTTCAATCGACTCATTATGCCCAGTCCTGTACTGGTATCCCGCATTTTTCAGTACAACATCACCATGCTCATCTGGCCAGTTGTCTGGCGGAAAATACTGAGACCGGCATGACCATTGGCGTAATTCTCGATGGACTGGGGCTGGGGAGCGATGGGACGATCTGGGGTGGGGAGTTTCTACTCGGTGATCTGCACTCATTCAAGCGCCTCGGTCACCTTGATCTGGTCGGGATGCCGGGTGGCGATGCAGCAGTGCGCGAACCGCGTCGTATGGCTTTCGCCTACCTGGTCGCAACTTACGGCGAAGCTTTGCCGCAGATTCCTTTACTGTCCCGGATGTCGGCAGAGGAGCAATCGACCTTTCGCCAGATGCTGGAGCGTAACCTCAACAGCCCACTAACATCCAGTTGTGGCCGGCTGTTTGATGCGGTGGCGGCGCTGGTCGGTCTGCGCGATATCGTTAGCTATGAAGGGCAGGCGGCTTTGGAGCTTGAACAGATTGCGTCGGAAGGGGAAGGGGGGGGGTACCCGTTTTCGATTGAGCCCCGGAACGGCACGTTTATCATTGATTGGCGTCCTTTACTGCAGGCCTTAGTGGCAGATCTTCTCACCGGCATTGATACGGCGCGGGTCAGTGCCCGCTTTCACAATTCCATGGCGTCGATCATTATCGAAGGCTGCCGTCGCTGTTCAAAAGTAAGTGGTGTCAGTCAGGTCGCTCTTTCTGGCGGTGTGTTTCAGAATGCCCTGTTGATGGAGATCGTACTGCCGCAACTGCGTGACGCCGGATTCAAGGTTTTGACCCATGCGCTGGTTCCCCCCAACGATGGAGGCCTCTCGCTCGGGCAGGCCGCCGTCGCTCGCGCCAGGATGAGTGTGGCGCCATCTGAATAATGTGTGGTGTGATTACGTTGTTAATCAGCTACTCATCAAGACGACAATGAAAAAGCCCCGACCATGACTGGTCGGGGCTTTTTTGCTGCAAAGTAAAACGGTTACAGGCCGAGCTGCTTGAAGAAATCGTTCCCCTTGTTGTCGACCAGGATAAAAGCCGGGAAGTCAACAACCTCAATCTTCCACACCGCCTCCATGCCGAGTTCCGGGAAGTCGATACACTCGACTTTTTTGATGTTCTCTTCGGCCAGCACTGCGGCCGGGCCACCGATGGAACCGAGGTAGAACCCGCCGTGTTTTTTGCAGGCATCAGTGACCTGCACCGAGCGATTCCCTTTGGCGATCATGACCATGGAGCCACCGTTGGCCTGGAGCAGGTCGACGTAGGAGTCCATGCGACCGGCTGTTGTCGGGCCGAAGGAGCCGGAGGCCTTGCCTTTCGGGGTTTTGGCCGGACCGGCGTAGTAGATCGGGTGATTTTTCAGGTAGTCGGGCAGTGCCTTGCCGCTGTCAAGGATCTCCTTGAATTTGGCATGAGCGATGTCTCGACCAACGACGATGGTCCCCTGCAACAGCAGCGGGTCACCAACCTTGAGCTTGTCGAGTTCAGCCAGGATCGCTGTCATCGGCTGATTGAGATCGATCTTGGTGCCGTGGCCGTGTTTGCCGCGGTATTTGTCGGGAATCAGGCGGCCCGGATTGCGGTCCATCTCTTCAACGAACAGACCGTCTTTGGTGATCTTGGCCTTGATGTTGCGGTCCGCCGAGCAGGAGACCGCCATGCCGACCGGGCAGGAGGCGCCGTGGCGAGGCAGACGGATAACGCGGACGTCGTGGGCGAAGTACTTGCCGCCGAACTGGGCGCCGATACCGAGCTTCTGGGCGGCGTCGAGCAGGCGTTTTTCCAGTTCAATATCACGGAAAGCTCGGCCGTGCTCATTGCCGGTGGTCGGCAGGCCGTCAAGGTCTTTGGCGGTGGCAAGCTTGACCGTCTTCATGCAGGCATCGGCCGAGGTGCCGCCGATGACGAAGGCGATGTGGTAGGGAGGGCAGGCTGCGGTGCCGAGATACTTCATCTTCTCGATCAGCCACTTCTCCAGTTTCTCCGGGGTGAGCAGCGCCTTGGTCTCCTGATACAGCATGGTCTTGTTGGCGCTGCCGCCGCCTTTGGCCATGAACAGGAACTTGTAGTAATCGGCATCGGTGGCCATGATGTCGATCTGGGCCGGCAGGTTGGTGCCGGTGTTTTTCTCTTCGTACATGTCGAGGGCTACGGTCTGGCTGTAGCGCAGGTTCTCCTCGGTGTAGGTCTTGTAAACCCCTTTGGAGATGTACTCCTCGTCCTTGACCCCGGTCCAGACCTGCTGCCCTTTTTTGGCAACGATGGTTGCGGTACCGGTATCCTGACAGACCGGCAGTTCAAAGTTGGCAGAGATTTCAGCGTTGCGCAAAAAAGCCATGGCGACACCGCGGTCATTCGGCGAGGCTTCCGGATCGCTGAGGATCTTGGCAACCATCTCGTTATGCTCAGGCCGCAGCATAAAGGAGACATCACGCATCGCCTGATTGGCGAGTACGGTCAGCGCTTCAGGCTCAATCTTGAGAATGTCCCTGCCGTCAAACTTGGCGATGGAGACATATTTTTCCGAACCTTCGACCTTGCGGTACTTGGTCTCTTCCTTGGCCAACGGAAACGGGTCCTGATAGTGAAACTCGGGCATGTCATCTCTCCTTTGCAGACAATCGAAAAAAGGCCGGAAACATTTTTCCGGAACGCGAGGCAAAATTCGAGGCAGATTATAAACTTTTCAGATTGGGTTGTCGAGAGGCACAATCAACCTGTCGCACTATTTGTGTGCGATCTTGCACGAAAGATAAATAACGCCTATGATGCTGCGTCGATACGCAACCAATAGTGGAGCCTTATGCAGAAACTGATTCGCCAGATTTTGACTTCACGTGTCTATGAAGCAGCGATTGAAACGCCGCTTGAAGAATCGGCGTGGTTATCCGCTCGCCTCGGCAATCGTGTTCTGCTTAAACGTGAGGATCTGCAACCGGTCTTCTCTTTTAAATTGCGCGGTGCCTACAATAAGGTTGCCCACCTGACCCAGGTCGAACGCGATTGTGGCGTGATCGCCGCCTCAGCCGGTAATCATGCACAAGGGGTCGCTTTTGCGGCGCGTCAGCTTGGTATTACCGCAGTGATTGTCATGCCGGTGACCACACCGCAAATCAAGGTTGCGGCCGTCACGGCCCTTGGTGCCGAAGTGGTGCTGTTCGGCGACA
>DDWE01000116.1 GCA_002345625.1 Desulfuromonadaceae bacterium UBA2294
CGATGATCTTGCCGAGGCAGACCAGATCGCCGCGAACCTTGAACCGCTCCTGAGCGCCGCCGTAAGCGACCCGAAAGCCGGTCATCACCTCATCGATGATCAAAACGATCCCTTCAGCATCACAGAGGGCGCGCAGACCTTCGAGGAAACCGGGCTGTGGAGCAACGCACCCCATGTTCCCGGCAATCGGCTCAAGAATAATGCAGGCAATCTCACCCTTATTGACCGCGGCCAGCGCCTTGACTTCGTCAAGATTGTTATAAGTGGCGGTCAGGGTGTATTTGGCAAAGTCAGCCGGAACACCGGGAGAGGTCGGGACACCGAAGGTCGCGGCGCCGCTGCCGGCCTTNNCCGTGATAACAACCATCAAATTTCAGGATCTTGTCGCGACCGGTATAGCCCCGGGCCAGACGGATCGCACTCATGGTCGCTTCTGTTCCGGAAGAGACCATGCGCACCATTTCAATATTCGGGTACGCCCCGCGCACAATTTCGGCGAGGATAATCTCGCGTTCGGTCGGTGCACCGAAGGAAGCACCACTGATTGCGGTCTGTTGAATCGCCTCGACAACCTTCGGGTGACAGTGCCCCAGGATCATCGGCCCCCAAGAGCCGACATAATCGATATAATCGTTGCCATCGGCATCGTAAATGTGAGATCCGGCAGCTCTGCTGATGAAGATCGGGTCACAGCCGACGGATTTGAAGGCGCGAACCGGGCTGTTGACACCCCCCGGAATAATCTCTTTAGCCTGAGCGAACAATCGGGATGAAATCTGATGATTCATGGGGCTCCTCGTACTGTTTGAATGTGTTATAAGTAGACCGCCTGATTATCATAGGCATCTTGAGTTGTCAAGAAACGCCTCCTCTGCTCTACTGATAAAAAAGGGCGTTTTCCGGCAATAATCGATTCAGTTACGGACGAATTATTTGACAAGAAGGACGCATCTGTTTTACAAAGCTTAACCATTCTGATTTCACCCTGCAGCTAAAGGAGGACTACGCAATGGCCGATCTGCTCCTCATACTGGTCAGTGCCATTTTCGTCAACAACTTCGTCCTCGCCCGATTCCTCGGCATCTGTCCGTTTCTCGGCGTATCGAAAAACGTCGAGACGGCTCTGGGCATGGGGATGGCGGTCACTTTTGTCATGACCGTCGCCACAGTTGTGACCTGGTTTATCCAGTATTTCGTTCTCGTGCCGTTCGGTCTCGAATATCTGCAGACGATCGCTTTTATCCTGGTGATCGCCTCGCTGGTGCAGCTGGTCGAGATGGTTGTCCAGAAATCGAGCCCGGTTCTCTACCAGTCCCTCGGGATTTTTCTCCCGCTGATCACCACCAACTGCGCGGTCCTCGGTCTTGCGGTTCTGAATATCCAAAAAGAGTACTCCTTTCTCGAAGGGGTGATTTTTGCCATCGGTGCCGCTGCCGGTTTCACTCTGGCGATGATTCTGTTTGCCGGTCTGCGCGAACGGGTTGCTTTGTCCCCGGTTCCGGCGCCGTTTCGGGGGACGGCGATCGCCCTGGTCACGGCCGGTCTCCTGTCGCTCGCTTTCATGGGGTTTGCCGGTCTGGTTAAAGGTTGATGCCGGTGCGAAACATTCGAACGACGGCGCCGCACCTTTTTTACGCAGGAGCCATCAGTCAGTTATAAGGACTCTCGTTATGCTTGCTTCTATAGTCACCCTCGGCCTGATCGGGCTTTTAGCCGCCTGTGCACTCGGTTTCGCCGCCAAAAAATTTCATGTCGAGATCGATCCCCGCGAACAGGCGCTGCTCGATATCCTCCCCGGTGCCAACTGCGGCGCCTGTGGCTACCCCGGTTGTGCCGGCTACGCCAAAGGGATTGTCGCCAGTGGTTCTATCGCCGATATCTGCCCGCCGGGGGGGCAGACCGTGATGCAAAAGGTTGCGAATATCATGGGCCTGGCACCGGTAACAGCCAACCCGCAGATCTCGGTGGTTATCTGTCAGGGGGATAACAAGAAGGCTGTGCAAAAATACAATTATCTCGGGTTGACCGACTGTCGCGCGGCACAAAAATTGGCCGACGGCCCGAAAACCTGCCCGGCGGGGTGTCTGGGGCTCGGGACCTGCGCTATGATCTGCCCGTTTGGTGCCATCGAGATGACGCCAGACTCCCTGGCGGTGATCGACCGTAAAAAATGTACCGGCTGCGGCAAATGCGTCAAAGCCTGTCCGCGGTTTGTGATCAAGCTGACCCCTCTTGATGCCACCACCCATGTTTTGTGCAACAGCCACGACAAAGGGGCGCTGGTCCGTAAATATTGTCAGGTCGGCTGCATCGCCTGCCAGATCTGTAAAAAGACCGCGCCCGGCGCTTATGAAATCGAAAACATGCTGGCGAGCGTCGTTTATGACCAGCATCTCGAAGCGGATCAGGCGGTCGATAAATGTCCAACGCACTGCATCCGCAACTTTGCTTCGGGGTATCCGGACGGGAGCCGTTTTGCGGCACCGACCGTCCCCATCAAAAAAACCAAGGCGGCCTGATCCCTATGTCCTCGTCAGCATTAAAAACATTCCCCGGTGGCTTGCACCCACCCGACAGCAAACAGGCGACTGCCGATAAACCGATCGAGCGATCGCCGCTGCCGGTGGAGCTGATTCTGCCGCTCTCCCAGCATATCGGCGCCCCGGCCGAGGCGTGCGTTCAGGTCGGTGATTTTGTCCTTAAGGGACAGATGATCGGCCGGGCCAAAGGGTTTGTCTCGGTTCCGATCCACGCCTCAACCTCTGGCGAAGTGATCGCCGTCGAACCACGCATCCACCCATCCGGCCGGATGCTCTCGTCGATCGTCATCAAGCCGGACGGTGAGGAGAGCTGGTGTGAACTGTTTCCGGGCGACCCGGAAAAACTGACCGCGGCCGAACTGATCGAGCGGATTCTGCAGGCGGGGATCGTCGGTATGGGGGGGGCGACTTTTCCGACCCACGTTAAACTTTCACCGCCGGACGACAAACCGATCGACACCCTGATATTGAACGGCGTCGAATGTGAACCGTTTCTGACCGCCGATCACCGGCTGATGCTGGAGGCACCCAAGCAGATTATCGCCGGTATTAAAATCCTGCAAAAAATTCTGCAGGTCGAAAAAACCTGTATCGGTATCGAAGCGAATAAACCGGATGCCATCGCCCTGCTGCAGGAGCTCTGCGCCGGAACCGGGATCGAAGTGGTCCCGCTGGCGGTCAAATATCCGCAAGGGGCGGAGAAGCAGCTGATCCTCGCCCTCACCGGCCGTGAAGTTCCGTCCGGGTCTTTGCCGATGGAAGTCGGTGTGGTGGTGCAAAATGTCGCTACGGCAGCCGCCATCGCCACTGCGGTGATCGAAGGGAAACCGCTGGTCGACCGGGTCGGTACCATCTCCGGGCCGCTGATCAAAAAGCCGAAAAATCTGCGCTTTCACTGCGGCACACCATTGCAGCATCTGGTCGATCTCTGCGGTGGCATCGATCACCCTCCGGCCAAGATTCTCGCCGGCGGCCCGATGATGGGACAGACGCAATTGACCCTCGAAGCGCCGGCGACCCGCGGCACTTCAGGTCTGCTTCTGTTTGCCAAAGAGGATCTGCCGCTTCGTGGCCAGACGCCGTGTATCCGCTGCGGCCGCTGTGTTCAGGTCTGTCCGGCCGGTCTGCTCCCAACCACTATCGCCGCCTACGTTCGTCTCGATCTGATCGAAGCGGCGGAACAGACAAGCGCCATGGAT
>DDWE01000084.1 GCA_002345625.1 Desulfuromonadaceae bacterium UBA2294
TGTTGGAGTTCTCGGCGCGGAAGGTCGGGCCAAAGGTGTAGATTTTGGAGAAGGCGGTGGCAAACAGCTCGCCTTCGAGCTGGCCGGAGACAGTCAGGCCGGTCTGCGCACCGAAAAAATCGCGGCTGAAGTCGACGACGCCATCGATCAACGGTGGTGAAGCCGGATCGAGGGTGGTGACACGGAACAGCTCGCCGGCCCCTTCACAATCGCTGGCGGTGATAATCGGCGTATGAATGTTGAGAAAGCCACGCTGATGGAAGAACTGATGAACCGCAAAGCTCAGGGCGCTCCGCATCCGGAAGACCGCACCGAAGGTGTTGGAGCGCGGCCGCAGATGGGCGATGCTGCGCAGATACTCGAAGCTGTGCTGCTTCTTCTGTAGCGGGTAGCTGCCATCAGCGGCCCCGATCAACTCCACTGCTTCTGCCTGCAGTTCCCAGCGCTGGCCAGCGGCCGGAGAGGCGACCAGTTGGCCACGCACCTGCAGACAGGCTCCGGTACCAAGGCCGGTCACCGCCGCACACTCTGGCAGCGCTGGATCGGCAACAATCTGCAGCGAGGCAAGGCAGGAGCCGTCGTTGAGGGCGATGAACACCACCCCCTTGCCACTACGCACCGTCCGCACCCAACCGCGTACGGTCAAATTTTCCAACGCTGTCTCTGCGGCGAGCAGTTGACGAATCGACCGATCAGACATCTCCATCCTCCACCATCTTGCGGGCGGCAGCGACCAGGGTCTCAACCATCTTATCCTGTGGCACCTTGCCGACAATCTCCCCTTTTCTAAACAGCAACCCTTCGCCGCGACCGCCGGCAATGCCGATATCGGCTTCACGCGCTTCACCGGGGCCGTTGACGACGCAGCCCATGACGGCGACGGTGATCTTCTTCGGTAGGTCGTGCAACTGGCGTTCAACCTCCTCGGCGACGCTGATCAGGTCGATCTGGCAACGGCCGCAGGTCGGACAGCTGATAAATTCGGGACCGCGCTCGCGCAGGCCGAGGCTTTTCAAAATCTCCCAACCGACCCGCACCTCCTCCACCGGATCGCCGGTCAGCGACACCCGCAGGGTATCGCCGATGCCATCGATGAGCAGGGCGCCGAGGCCGACGGCGCTCTTGATCGTTCCGGCCCAGGTGGTGCCGGCCTCGGTCACTCCGATATGCAGCGGGTAATCGACCTGCTGCGCAAGCAAGCGATAGGCAGTCACGGTACGACGCACATCGGAGGCCTTGAGGCTGACTTTGATCTGGTCGAAGTTGAACTCTTCAAGCAGACGGATATGACCGAGAGCGCTCTCGACCATCGCCTCGGCGGTCGGATGGCCGTATTTGTGCAACAGCTCTTTTTCCAGAGAACCGGCATTGACGCCGATGCGGATCGGCACCTGACGCTCACGGCAGGCAGCGACCACTTCACGCACTTTACCGTGGTCACCGATATTCCCCGGATTGATGCGCAGCCCGTCGACACCGGCGGACAGAGAAGCCAGGGCAAGTTTGTGGTCGAAATGGATATCGGCAATCAGCGGGATCGGGCAGGCTTGGCGGATGGCCAGCAGCGCCTCGGCCGCCGCCTGATCGGGAACCGCGCAGCGGACGATTTCACAGCCGGCCTCGACCAGACGCTGAATTTGCGCCAGGGTGGCAATGACGTCACGGGTGTCGGTACTGCACATCGACTGCACGCTGACCGGCGCGCCGCCACCGACGGCGACGGCGCCGACCTGGATGCGACGGCTTTTACGCTGAACTTCAACCATCCGGAAGGACTCCTTCTATCGTGATCGCCACGTTAAACACACGTGCGCATTTAGCCACGCCGCCCCCCCCAACGTCAAGCCTGCGCGCTTGCATCCATTTAATGAACCGGCTAGGATTGACACCTAACATTTTCAACCGGAGAAACAACCATGAAAACCCTCGACCTGCGCGCCCTGACCTGCCCACACCCGGTGATCCAGACCCGACGTGAGCTGCTTGACAACCCCGGCACGCCGTTGACTGTCCTGGTCAGCGACACCGTCGCCCGCGACAACATCTGCCGCCTCGCTGCCAGCCTCAATTATCTCACCGACATCACCAGCGATGGAACCGGTTACCACCTGTCGTTAACCCCCGGTGCAGCCGGCACCGATACTGACGAAACACCGCCGCGCCGCAGCATTCTCCTCCTGGCCGCCGACACCCTCGGCAGCGGCGACCCCGAGCTGGGCCACCTGCTGCTGAAGAACTACCTCTGCACCCTGACCGAAATGGACGATCTGCCGGAGAAACTGTTTCTGGTCAACGCCGGGGTTCGCCTGGTGTGTCAAGGCGCCGACACCCTTGAGGCACTCGAAACCCTTGGTTGCTGTGGAGTCGATATCGCCGCCTGCGGACTGTGCCTGGAATTTTACCATCTCAAGGATCAACTTGCGGTCGGCCGCACCACCAACATGCTGGAGATCGCCACGGCACTGCAAACCGCCGGCCATATTATCCGGCTGTAGCAGCCGTCACATTATTTACTTGAAACGTAAAACCATTTTATGTAGATTTGCTAATATTTAGGTCGGCAAAAGGGGGGAATCCAATGAGCGAACAGCCACGTCTGCGTATCTTTATCTTTGATGATGATCCCGCCATTACCCGTCTGTTACAGATTATGCTCTCCCACAAAGGACACCATGTCCGCACCTTCCCAAACCCCACGGCCTGTCCGGTCTACAACCGAACCGCCTGCACCTGCCCGCAGGATCTCCCCTGCGCCGACGTCATTATCACCGACATCATGATGCCGCACATGAGCGGCATCGACATGCTTGCTCTGCAAAAAGCACATGGATGCAAGGCACTCGCTGCCAACAAAGCCCTGCTGAGCGCTTCGGTCAATGCGGAGATACAACAGGCCGCTGCCGATCTCGGCTGCCACTTTCTGAAAAAGCCGTTCCGCATCAACGAGGTTCTCGACTGGCTTGAAGAATGCGCGCAGCGGCTCCCGGCCAACCGCCAACTGGCTGATCTGGAACCTTAGCTGATATCCAAAAAGCAAACACGAACCTACCCGGCAACAAAAAACGCCCGCTTCCAACAATGGAAACGGGCGTCGTCGTTAAAATCAGACCGGCAAGGATCAGCCGGGTGGGGAGAGTGCCGCCAGCACTGCGCCGGCCGTAACCCCGTCAACCAGAAGCCGCTTGTGCCGTGATGTCTCACCGGAGAGCAGAGTGACAGCACGTTTTGCCACGCCGCAGCGTTTGGCAATAAATTCACAACAGAGCTTGTTTGCTGCCCCGTCAACCGGCGGCGAGGTCAGACGAATTTTCAGGGCGCCATCCTGTTCACCGACGATCTCGGTACGGCTGGCACGGGGCTGGACGAAAAGAGCGATGACGACGCCGTCGGGTCGCTCCTGCAGCCAGTCGGGGGTCAAAGCTTATCCGGATCGAAGGCGTCGAGTTCGAAATCGACCCCATTGAGTTCACTGGCCGTAATCTCGTCAAAAGGCAGGGATTCTTCCAGCAGACGACTCTCCCCCTGCCCGCCCTGAACCTGCACCACTTCAAGATCGAGCAGTTTGATATGGCTCATGACGATGGCGCGCAGGCTGGTCTCGAAAGAGATCTTCTGCCGCTTCACTTCCTGAATTTCGTTGATCAGCTGCAGGCGGCGCTCCTCGGCGTTGCGAACAATGCGTTCCCCCTGCAGGCGTGCATCGGCGGTGATAATCTCCGCCTCNNAGCGTTGTTCTTGACCTCGCCCGCCATACGCTGCGCCATGACCAGGGTCTCTTTTAGCGTCGCCTCGCGCTGGCGCATTTCGTCGACAGCGGCGCGGGTCCGGGCCAGCTCTTCACGCAGTTCCTGGTTCAACCGCATCAAGCGTTCCATCTCCCCGGCGACCCGCTCGAGAAACTCGTCGACCCCGAATTTTTCATAGCCAAGCGGTCGGGTCTTGAACAGTTGCTGCTGGATATCGATGGGGGTGATGGCCATGGCAATCGGCTCCTCAACCGAGGGAGAAAGCGAGCTGGATCAGGCCTGCCTTGACAACACGCTGGCAGAAGGTCAGAAGCAGCAATAACAACATCGGGGTAAAATCGATCCCGCCAAACACCAGCGGTATCACCCGATACATCCGCTCCAGTACTGGGTCGGTCGCATTGCGTAAAAAGCGGACAATGGGGTTGTACGGATCGGGGTTGACCCAGGAGATCAACACCCGGCCAATGACAACATAGATATAGAGTTGAAACAGCAAATCGACGAGCTGAGAAATAGCCAGAATGATTTCACGCAACAACTTGACACCCCGCTTTCGGCCCTTTCAATGGACGCAAATACCCGCAACAACACGCGTTTATACCGCATCGGGCCGAAAGCTGTCAAACCCTTTCCCGCCCTACGGCCGGTGGAGGCTTTGACAACAGCTGCGGAAATCGCTAAAGTGCGTTTTTTATTGTTCCATATTCTATCACCAAAGAGGTTTTATCATGGTTCGCACCAATAATCTCAAAGTCACCAGCGTCAACCCGATTATCGCCCCGGTCGAGCTCAAGCAGGTCTTCCCGCAGTCGGAATCTGCCGCGGAGTTCGTCACTAAATCACGAGCCCAGATTCAGGACATCCTGATCAACCGCGATCCACGCCTGATGGCGGTCGTCGGCCCCTGTTCCATTCACGACCCGGAGGCCGCCCTCGATTACGCCCGGCGCCTTGCGAAACTCGCCCGCGAAATCGAAGACCAGATTTTCATCGTCATGCGCGTCTACTTCGAAAAACCGCGCACCACGGTCGGCTGGAAAGGGTTGATCAACGACCCCGACCTCAACGGCACCCATCAAATCTCCAAGGGCCTCGGCGTCGCACGGCGTCTGCTCGGTCTGATCAACGACCTCGGACTGCCGGTCGCCACCGAGATGCTCGATCCGATCACACCGCAGTACATGGCCGACTTGCTCAGCTGGGGGGCGATCGGTGCCCGCACCACCGAATCCCAGGTTCACCGGGAAATGGCCAGCGGCCTCTCCTTCCCGGTCGGCTTTAAAAACGGCACCGATGGCAGCCTTCAGATTGCCCTCGACGCCATGCAGGCCGCCCTGCACTCGCACAGTTTTCTCGGCATCAGCCGTGAAGGGCGCGCTGCTATCGTCAAGACCACCGGCAACCAGGATGTCCATATCGTCCTGCGCGGTGGCAACGCCGGCCCCAACTACAACCCGGAGGATATCGCCCGCATTACCACCCAACTGGAGAAAGTCGGCATCAAAACCGGCATCATGGTCGACTGCAGCCACGCCAACTCCAACAAGGACCACAACCTGCAAGGGACGGTGCTGCAATCGGTCCTCGACCAGATCGAGTCCGGGACCCGGTCACTGGTCGCGGTGATGATCGAGAGCAATCTCGAGGCCGGCAACCAGCCGATGGACACCGACCTCTCCCGGCTCAAATACGGTGTGTCGATCACCGACAAGTGTATCGACTGGGCGACGACCGAGACGTTACTGCGCAACGCCCATGCCCGGCTCAAAGCCTGCGGCGGCCGCAAGATCTGAGCATACAAAGCGAGTCCCATGGCCAGCGATCCGAAAAAAAGCTCAGCCGTCAGCTGCTGACCGCCGAAAGCGCCGCCGGGAGCGGCGCCGGAAAAGGCACCTGAAACTGACTGTTGTCCGTCACCGTCTGCACCGCCGCGCGAGCGACCGGGCTACACCCTGTGTCGTTACGTCTGCGGCTGGCAAAGCACGCCGGTCGGAGATGTCCCGCAGGTCTCAAGCCGGTTGCAGCTGGTCGATCGTGCCGGGCGCTGGGCGATGCGCTGGGGCTTCGGCCGCAGCCATTATCGCGTCACCCCCGGTCTTTATGCCATCGGCACCCCGCAAGCCGACGCCCCGGTGCTGGTCAGCGCCAACTACAAGCTCAGCTTCGACGTGCTGCGTACCGCGGTCAACGGCCTCGACGCCTGGATCCTGGTTCTCGACACCAAGGGGATCAACGTCTGGTGCGCCGCCGGCAAGGGGACCTTCGGCACCGCTGAAATCGTCAATCGGGTCAAGGCAACGCAGCTGGAACAGGTGGTCAGCCACCGGCACCTGATCGTGCCGCAACTCGGCGCCGTCGGCGTTGCGGCCCACACGGTGAAAAAGGACTGCGGCTTTGCCGTCGTCTACGGCCCGGTCCGGGCCGAGGATATCAAGTCGTTTCTCACCGCCGACCTGCAAGCCACACCGGCCATGCGCCGCGTCACCTTCTCGACCCTTGACCGCTTCATCCTCACCCCGGTCGAATTGACCGTCTTCTGGAAAAAAATTCTCTGGACAATGCTGGCGCTGTTACTCCTCAGCGGCATCGGTCCCGACGTCTTCACCTTCGCCGCCGCCTGGTCACGTGGTGGCGCGGCGATCGGCGTCGGCCTGCTCGGTCTGATCTGCGGCGCCGTGCTCACTCCGACCCTGCTGCCGTGGATACCGGGCCGCGCTTTTGCCCTGAAAGGGGCGCTGGTCGGCGTTGCCGCCGGTATCATCCTGCTCGGATACACCGCCCCCTGGCCCTTCGGCAACGGCCTGGCCGCCCTGCTCAGCCTGAGCACGATCGCTTCTTTCACGGCGATGAACTTCACCGGCTCGTCGACCTTCACCTCGCCGACCGGGGTGGAAAAAGAGATGCGTCTGGCGATTCCCCTACAGGCCGCCTGTGTGTTGATAGCGACCATCAGCTGGATCTGGAGCGCTTTTTAAAAGGTGGGATGATGAGTGAACTGCGTTACATCGAAGGGGTGGTCACCCTGCAGTACGACGAACCGACCTGCGTCGGCTGCGGCCTGTGCGCCACAGTCTGCCCGCATGCGGTGTTTGCCATGGAGGGGAAAAAAGCGCGGGTTAGCGACCGCGATCGCTGCATGGAATGCGGCGCCTGCGCCAAAAACTGCCCGGTGTCCGCAATCAGCGTCGAGGCCGGTGTCGGCTGCGCCAGTGCCATCATCTACAGCTGGCTCACCGGCAACCCGCCGAGTTGTGATTGTGAAGGCGGCAACTCCGGCTGCTGCTAACAACCGGGGCGAATGAAAAGACGCCGTCTGCGGCGTTGCGTGCTCCCCTCGTCGCTGCGGTGTAGCTGCCGCTACACCTCACTTCTCGGACAGCACACGCCTTGCATCCGACGCCTTTTGCTTCGCCCGGACCTTCCTGAATCCTGAATCCCTGAACCTGTCCTCAGGCCTCACCGCGGGCGTAGTTCTCCACCTCGACCTTCAGGTCGTCGACGTTGACCCGCAACAGGCTGTCGGCGCCGATCTCGGTCCGCACCAGCCCCTCCTCGACCCACTCGCTGATTCGCGTAATCGGCACGCCGTACTTGCCCGTTGCCTCATCCAGTGTGTACCAGGTTTTTCCAAGCGCCATGATCAGCTCCCTTCCCGTGTCACATTTACATTAATTATCTTTACAGACAGCCTCCGCAAAACTAAATTGCTCCCATGATGACCAACAGCGGCGACTGCTTCGATAACAAGTCTATCCTAATTATCGACGATGCGCGCGCCATGCGCCAGCAAATCGGTGAAATTTTACGTCATGCCGACCTCGGGGTGAGCTGTTACGAGGCGAAAGACGGTCTCGAGGGACTGAAGCTGATGCTGGCAATGCAGTTCGATGTCATCCTCTGCGATCTGGAGATGCCGGGGATGGACGGACTGAAATTTCTTCGTGCTGCCGGCAGTCGTTCCGAATGCCGGGAGACACCCATCATCCTGCTGACCAGTCATGACGATCTAGCCACCAAGGTGCGCTGCCTGGAGAACGGGGCAAGCGACTACATCACCAAGCCCTTCGCGCCGGAGGAACTTGTCGCCCGGGTCAAGATTCACCTGAAGATCAAATCACTGCAAGACGACCTGAGGCAAAGCAATCGCCGGTTGCAAGAACTTTCGAGCACCGATTCCCTGACCGGACTCGACAATCGTCGCCAGATGATGGAGACATTAAACCGGGAATTCGGGCGCTGTCGACGCACAGGCAATCCCTTTGCCCTGCTGATGGTCGACCTCGACCATTTCAAGAGCGTAAACGACAACTATGGTCATCAAAACGGCGATATCGTTCTGCAGCACGTTGCCCGCCAGTTACAAATTCAGCTACGCCAGTACGACACTGCCGCTCGCTATGGGGGTGAAGAGTTCGTCTTGCTCCTCCCCGAAACCAATGTTGAGACCGCCTGTGGGGTTGCTGAAAGGTTGTGCCGGCAAATCGCCAGTTGCGCTCTTCCTCTACCCATGGCGGATCTGAGCCTGACGATCAGTATCGGCGTCGCCGTGGCACCTCATCCGATGATCTCTGAGGCACAAGGACTGATCCAATACGCCGACAGCGCCCTTTATGCCGCCAAAGAAAAGGGGCGCAATCGCGTTGAGATCTTCCAGTCTGACTCTCTTTCTGCCCCCCTTCGTTCAAAAAACAGTCCGGAGCGGCCTGCGTCGTCATGTTCCTAACGTTGCTGCTTCGACTGCCTTAACCGACTTATTCGCATGCGCTATCCTGGGCATAAATCGTTATCCAGGACAACCCCTCATATATACGACGACAACTGTCGTCTTTGACATGTGACTTCTGGTAAAATGGTCTGGCTTTGCATATGATGAGTCAACCTAGACCACCACACCCCAAAAAAAGCAGGTCCCCATGCGCGCAACACCTGCCAGCGAACCAAGGCAACAAACTCTCGGTGAAGAGATCGCTAACAGCATCAGCCATGGTCTTGGCGCCATCGCCACGCTGGCAGCCATGCCATACCTGCTCATGCAGGCGGCCGAAAAAAACGACCCGACCTTTTTCATCGGCACCTGCATCTTTGCCGCCACCGCAGTTTTGCTCTACCTCTCCTCTACCATTTACCATGCACTGACCAACAACCGGGCCAAGAGAGCCTTTCAAATCATCGAACACTCGGCCATTTTCTGCCTGATTGCCGGCACGTACTCCCCCTTCACCCTCGGTGTGTTGCGTGGGCCCTGGGGATGGTCACTATTCGGAATGATCTGGAGCCTGGCGCTGATCGGGGTACTGATCGAGGTCCTGGGCCAGAAAAACCACCCGATCATCACGACGTCGTTGTACCTGCTCATGGGCTGGCTGATCACCATAGCCGTCAAACCCTTATACCAGCAGACTCCGGATGGGCTGATGTGGCTGCTGGCGGGTGGGATTGCCTACACCGTCGGGGTGGCTTTTTTTGTCGCCGATTCGCGGGTTCGCTACGCCCATTTTATCTGGCATCTGTTTGTCCTGGCCGGAACCACGTTTCACTATTTCGCAGTGCTCTGGTACGCGGCATAAATAAAACGGGCCGGCGACTGCTGTCACCGACCCGTTTTGCAGATTTGTCATCTCAGCCTATTTCAGGAACGAACAGATGTAGTCACTCACCTTCGTCACGTTCACACGAAAACACGAATTCCCCGGCACATTGAACGACTCACCGCCGTTAACCGTGTGCCAGACACTCTCCCCCTTGATCTGAAACTGCAGGGATCCGCTCTGGATCTCCATCAACTCCGGAGCATCCGTGTTGAATTCGTATTCCCCGGGAAGCATGATGCCGAGGGTTTTGATTTCGCCGTTGGCACATTCGACCGTGCGACTGGTGACCTTGCCATCGAAATAGATGTTGGCCGCTTTTTTGACCTTGACCGAAGTGAAATGGCTCACGTTGAAACTCCTTTGTTGGGATGAACGATAAAGACAGGTAGAAAATTCAGATCACGACCGTCAAAGAGGGGGTGGGCTCAGGGTGGCATTACGCCGGGCACGAATAAAATCACCGAACTCGCGATCTGTTTGACCGATATGCTTTTTGAGCCAGTCATTGAGAAAATTGAGCAGTTCAAAAGTCGGCAACGCTCCTCCGGCGCCGAGCATTTCAACCACCTTGGTCGTCAGAGCCAGATGCGCTTTATGATGCTTGGCGAATTCGGGATAGTGGGCCTGCTTCATCGCCCACTCTTCGGCCTCAAAGTGCTGCTGGGTGTAGCTCAACAAGCGCTCAACGGTTTTTTGCACGGCTTCGCTCCCCTTCCCGGCCTTCATTGCCACGTGAAGGTCATTGAGCATATTGACCAGGCCACGGTGCTGGGCATCGATTTCCGGAATGCCAATCTCGTAATCGGCTGACCATTCAAACAGGATCATGCGTAACCTCCATCAGTTGCTGTCCAATCCGGTGATTTTACCAGATCGACAAGTGATATGAAACACCCAACTGGGTTGACACCCTGAGCTTCGAAGAGTCAGTATTGTTCTTCGACCGTGCAGGTGAAGCTCAATCCGCTAGCTGATACTTGTGAATTCTTTTTGGAGTCATCATGCCCCCGACACAACCACTGTGCATCGATCTCGACCAACCCGGCCTCACCGGCTTTCGTTCCTTTATCAGCGCCTGGCTCTACCGCGACACGCACACCAGTCTGGTGGTCGACCCCGGTCCGGCATCGACCATCCCGCACCTCGTTGACACCTTGCAGCAGTCCGGTGTCAATCGGCTTGACTATATCCTACTGACCCATATCCACATCGATCACGCTGGCGGCGCCGGTGCCCTGCTGGCGGCCTACCCCGAAGCGCAGGTGATCTGCCACCCGGACGGCATCGCCCACTTGGTCGCACCGGAAAAGCTCTGGCAAGGATCGTTGAAAGTGCTGGGGAAGACCGCAGAAGCCTACGGTGCCATCGTCCCAGTGCCGAAGGAGCACATCGGTTTCTCCGACGTACTCGGTGACAGCGGAATACGCGCTTTTCGCACACCAGGTCACGCCCCGCACCACTGCTGCTACCTGATCGATGATCTGCTCTTTGCCGGCGAAGTCGCCGGGGTCCGTAGTAACGTCAGCCGTGGCATCTACATGCGACCGGCGACCCCACCCCGCTTTCTGCTCGAGGTCGCTCTCGACTCCATTGACCGGATGCTGAACCTGCAACCGAAACGGATGGTCTTCGCCCACCACGGCCTGGTTGATGATGCAATCCGGCATCTGCAAATCGGTCGTTGGCAGCTGCAACTCTGGGTGCAGGGGGTAGCAACAATAATCGATCTGGCGGACGCTGAACGGGAGAATGCTTTCTTCGACTGGCTGCTGGGTCACGACCCGGTCTTTCAACGCATCGACCAGTTGCCCGCCGACCTGCTGGAACGCGAACGGATTTTCCTCGGCAACACCCTGCGTGGCATGCTCGAATATGTTCGATCGTTGCCAACTGAATCACGGGTCAAACTGCTGGAAATGTCCTTGACAATCCCTGCTGGCGTGTTTGAATGATTGGACTTGGCTAATCATAAGAGTCACCGACATAAGGTGAGGAGGCGACAATGAATCTGCAGGAGATCAAGGAGAAGGCGCAGGCATTCGGACTGCAAGGGATCGGTAAAATGCGCAAGGCTGAGCTGGTGCGTGGCATTCAGCAAGCGGAGGGGAACACCGCCTGCTACGGCGCCGATTGGCGCAACAGCTGCGGTGAGCTGGACTGCTGCTGGCGGGCGGATTGTCTGAAGGAGAAGTCCCTTTAATCTATCCAATGGACGAGGAAAGTCGCAACGCGCAACCGATAACAAAACCAAAAAAGGCCGGTGCTTAGTCACCGGCCTTTTTTATAAATCAACAAATAAGTCCCGCGGCGAATCAAAAGCCGTGAGATGCAAGGCGCCTGCCGGTTGAGAAACGAGGCGTAGCGGGAGCTACGTCGTAGTGACAAGACCAAGGGCAACGCTGCAGATTGCGGCTTTTCATTCGCCGCCTTAGCCCTGGGCCTGAACCGCTGTGATTGCCGCTACGGAAACGATATCATCGACCGAGCAGCCGCGGGAGAGGTCGTTGACCGGCTTGGCCAGACCCTGGATGATCGGACCGACGGCCTCGGCGCCGGCGACGCGCTCGACCAGTTTGTAGCCGATATTTCCGGCATCAAGGGTCGGGAAGATCAGAGTATTCGCCTTGCCGGCGACGGCAGAGCCCGGGGCTTTCTTCTCGCCGACTTTCGGCAGCAGGGCAGCGTCGGCCTGCAATTCGCCGTCGATCTGCAACGTCGGAGCGATCTGCCTGGCAATCTCCAGCGCCTTGAGGACCTTATCGGCATCTTCGTGGCTGGCGCTGCCTTTGGTCGAGAACGACAGCATGGCGACCCGGGCCTCGACACCGAGAAAACTCTTGCAGCTGGCAGCAGTCGAGACGGCGATCTCGGCCAGAGCCTGGGCATCGGGGTTGGGATTGACGGCGCAGTCGGCAAAACAGAGCACCCCGTTCTCACCGAACTGCGGGTTCTTGGTCACCATCAAAAAGACCGAGGAGACGGTTTTGATCCCGGGGGCGGTGCCAACCACCTGGAAGGCGGCACGCAACACGTCACCGGTGGTATTAAAGGCTCCGGCAACCGCACCGCCGGCATCGCCCTTGCGCACCATCATCGAGCCGAAATAGAGGTTGTCCTCGCCGGTGAGCAGCGCCTTCGCCTCATCGGCGGTCAGCCCCTTTTTCTTGCGCAGTTCCACCAGCTCGGCGACATAGGCATCGAGCTGCGGAGCGGCCTTCGGATCGAGCAGGGTCACTCCGGACAGGGAGCAGCCGAGTTCCTTCGCTTTCGCCTGCAGGGCCGCCGGGTCGCCAAGCAGCACGACTTTGGCCAAACCGTCGGCGACAATCTGCCCCGCCGCCTGGATCATACGGTCGTCATACCCTTCCGGCAGCACCACAGTCTGCAGGTTTTTTCTCGCCTTCGTCTTGATTTGATCGACAAGATGCATTGTAAAATCCTCCTTGACATAAAACATGGTTTTGAATAGCGCCTAGTTATAGCCGATGCGCCGCCGAAGGGTCAAGCCTTTCCGGCACGAGACGGCATGAGTATTTCTTGCCCATCGAGGAGGAATGTCCTGTATAATCAGTCCTTCGTCAACGCTAAACAACCTTGCCCGGAGCACATGCACGCCGACCGGAGAGAAAACCTTAACCTGCTGCTTTTCCTGCTTGTTTCGCTACTGGTGCACCTGCTGGTGCTGCTGATCGGCCGGGGAGTCGACTGGCAGCCGGAGCCGGCTCCATCACAACCGGTCTATATCGAGATGCAGGCGCCGACCCGTGACCGGGAGCTTGATCTGCCGGTCACTCCCGACCAGCCACGCACAACAGAGGCCAAACGGCTTGGCCCCTCCGATCAGGTCGTCGACAAGGAGACCGCCCCTATCGGCGACGCGCCGGAAGACCGATTGCCGGCGGTCAGCGTCCCGGTGCCAACCGAAACCCAACCGCAGCCGCAACCGCAACCAAAACCGACCCAGTCGCCAGATGCCATCGACCGACCCGTTCCCGACCTGACAACCTTAATGGCCCTGCCACAAACAACTCAGGTCCGTATCGGTGAAGAGTTCCGTCGTAAATATCGCCCTGATGTCGCTACAGGTGATGCCGTCTGGCTCGACACGGAAAAGGACTATCTGATCTCCTTCTTCCAGCGCCTGCGCAACGGCATCTATGCCAACTGGAACTACCCACCAACGGCAGTCGCCAACCGTCAGGAGGGGCAATATCTGATTGAGATGATCTTTGACCGTAGCGGCAAGGTCCTTGATGTCTACCTGGTTGACGGTCAAATACTCGACCATCCGTTGCTGGTCCGGGAGGCCATCGCCGCCGTCTTCAAGGGGGGACCATACGGTGCCCTGCCAAAAAGTTTTGACCAAGAGACCCTGACCGTGAAAGCCTGGTTCAGTTACAACCTTCAGCGCAGTGGCCGTCCCGACATTTTCGGCCAACGCTAAAAGAAATGGAGCCCATTGTGGATGAATTTGAGCTGGGACAGCACCCCTTCATCGAGCTGTGCGATCTTCTCAAACTGCTCGGCTGGTGCAGCAGTGGCGGCATGGCCAAATCGCTGATTGCCGCTGGTGAAGTTCGGGTCGACGGGGAGGTTGAGCTCCGCAAACGGTGCAAAATCCGCGACGGGCAGGTGGTCGCGCTGCACGACGACCAGATCACTATTCGTGCATAGATCCCTCGGAGAGGACGGATACAGCCCGAAAAATGGCAAACTATCCTTATCTGCAGATAAGGATAAAATTTGACCGTAGTAAATCGAAAGGTGTGACCGTTAACAGGGAGGGGCACATCTCAAGTTCGCCAGTGTCTACTCCCGACAATTGCGACCAACCTCAGCGAAACGAGTGCCAAGCATTATTGCGGACGGATTTCAGCCCCCCGCTACGAGGAAGGGAGAAATATCGACAAGCTCAAGGGTTGCAGCAAGTTCGAGTATTTTCTGACAGTGCCTGCTTTCAACGACCCTCCATTTCCCGCTCACGCAGGCGGTGAGGCCCTTAAAGGCTCCATTTCGAGCGCGAATCGTCCACGTGTCAAGCCTTGATCGCAAAGCTTTCAGGGGCGTAGCGGAACCACCAGCACCGGGACCAGCGCCTTGCGCAGAACCTTCTCCGCCACACTGCCGAGAAAAGCATATTTGAGTTTCCCCTTGCCGTGACTGCCGACGACAATCAGATCGGCTTCAATCCGGTCGGCCGCCTCAAGAATGACCGAGACCGGGGGGCCATGGTGCACCTCAATCGCCTTGATCAGCGTCAGGTCTTTCTGGTTGTCGGCCAGTTCCTTGTGAGCAAAATCCTGCAGCCGGGCCCGGATCTGAACAACGACCTCCTCCTTATGAGAGGTTTCAAGCTCAGCCAGTCGCGCCTCACCCATCACCGTTGAAACATAATTGAGCACCGACGACTCCATCTCCGGCAGAACATGCAGGATCCAGATCCGGGCGTTGTCGCGCCGGGCGATGCCGATGGCATGGCGAAAGGCGTGAGCTGCGTTGACAGACAAATCTGTGGCATAAAGAATTTTCTGGTATTGGGGGATCACCTGAACCTCCTCTAGCCAGCCGTCACGGCCAGCTCCCTGGCCGCCCGCGGCCGCTGAACAACATAGACCACAGCCCAAAGCGCTATTCCAACCAGATAAAGCCAGTATTTGCTCCCGAGACCAATGAATTCGGCGAAAGGTCCGGGTCGGAACATGATCGACGTGATCAGCAGCAAAATAACAACTTCATACCAACGGTTTTTGGTGATGAAAAACCCTTGTGTCGCCGAAGCAAACGCAAATGTCCCCAGGCAGGTCATGGCAAAGATGGTCAGGGCCAAAGGCCAGCTGGTGATGTTGTAAAGCAAAATATCGTGGTTGAAAATAAACATGAACGGCAGCACCGCAACGCGAATATCGTAGAAAAACGACTGAAAGCCGGTCTTGATCGGGTCGGACTTGGCGATGGCGCTGGCGGCGTAGGCGGCCAGACCCACCGGTGGCGTATCGTCGGCGAGAATGCCGAAGTAGAAACAGAACAGGTGCGCAGCGATCAGCGGCACGAAGAACCCCTGCCATTCGGCGATATGGACAATCGCCGGTGCCGTCAGTGAAGCCATGACAATGTAGGTCGCCGTGGTCGGCAGACCCATGCCGAGAATCAGGCTGGCGACAGCGGTGATCACCAGCATAAGAAAGATGTTCCCCTGGCTCAAATGATCGATAACATCGGTAATCAGCCCCCCCAGGCCCATGGTGACGACGCCGACGATAATTCCGGCCGACGCTGTCGCGGCCGCGACACTGACCATGTTCCGCGCCCCTGAAACCAGACCGTTGTAGATATCGAGTCCGCCACGCAGCAGACTGGCGCCCGCTGCCAGCGGCTCGCGGGTTATTTTGGCGCGCAACAGATGCTGCAGCAGCATCACAACCATCAGCACCATAATGGCGCGAAACGCAGCCAGGTCCGGCGAATGGCGCGGCACAATGAGTTCATAAAGCAGAACCCCCAAGGGGAGCAGGAAGTGCAGACCACCGAGCAGGGTCTTGAAGAACAGGGGTAGCTCGGCTTTTGGCAGGCCTTTAAGGCCGAGCTTGGAGGCCTCGATGTGGGTGATAAAGAACAGGGTCGCGTAGGAGCAAAACGCCGGAATCGCCGCCGCCTTGCAGACTTCGAGATAAGGGATGTTGACATACTCGGCGATGATAAAAGCCGCCGCGCCCATGATCGGCGGCATGATCTGCCCGTCGACGCTGGCCGCCACTTCGATGGCCGCCGCCTTTTCAGCCGGATAACCAACTTTCTTCATCAACGGAATGGTAAAGGTACCGGTCGTCACCACGTTGGCAATCGACGATCCCGAAACCAACCCGGTCAACCCCGAGCTCATGACCGCAGCCTTGGCCGGGCCGCCTTTGTAGCGCCCGAGCAGGCTCATGGCAAGATCGATGAAAAAGCGCCCGGCCCCGGCCTTTTCGAGCATAGTCCCGAACAGGACAAACAGAAAAACGATCCGCGCTGAAACATCGAGAGGAATGCCGTAAACACCCTCGGTGGTCAAGGCGATCTGGCCAATGTAACGCTGTACGCTCACCCCTTTGAAGGCGAGGAAGTCGGGCATGTACGGACCAAAGAACGCATAGATGGTGAAGAACAGGGCGATGATGGGCAACGCCGGACCGATAACCCGCCGGGTTGCTTCCAGCAACAGGATGATCAGCAGACCGCCGAAAAAAAGATCGCGGTCGTTGAAATTACCGATGCGTGACGCCAACCCTTCGTAATCAATAACGATATAGACCGCACACAGCACCGCCACCCCGGCAATGGCGAAATCAGCCCAGGGGATGCGGTGTTTTTCCGATAACCAGCGTAGACCCGGAAGACGAACCTCGCGCTTGAAGGTCGGGTAGGAGCAGAAGACAATGGCAAAGGCAAAGGCGAGGTGAAAGGCGCGGGTGTAGGTCGAATCGAGAATCAGCCAGCTGGCCAGAGAGAGCTGGAACAGCGACCAGCACAAGGCAACGGCCGGGATGTAAAACCGGCTCCAGTTTAGCGGCCGGCGCAGACCAAGCTCTTCCTCCTCCAGCATCCGCAACGCCTCTTCGGTGCCAGCCTCCTCTTCATCGCTATGCGGTGTTTTCAGTTCGTCGCTCATAACACTCCGGTAGATTGCGTAGAGGGCAAGCCCCGCAAAAAAAAGCGGGAGGACGCGACCGTCCTCCCGCGGCGATCACGAACTTACTTCATCAGACCAGCTTCCTTGTAATAACGCAGCGCACCCGGATGAAGCGGGGCGGACAGACCCTGCAACATGTTCTCTTTGGTCAGAGATTCCAGCGCCGGATGCAGTTTACGGAACTCTTCAAGGTTTTCGAAGACCTCTTTGGTCACGGCGTAAACAACATCATCGGACACATCGGCCGAGGTGCAAATGGTCGCCTTGACACCGAAGGTCGGGACATCCTGCGTGTTCTCAACCCCGGGATAAGCTGCGACCGGAACCATTGTCGCCGCATAGTAAGGCATTTTGTCGGTCAGGGCTTTGATAAGCTTGGCATCGACCGGAACAAAGTTGACCTTACGGGTTCCGGCAACGGCCTCCTTGATCGAGCCGTTCGGATGCCCGACGGTGTAGAAGAAGGCGTCGATACGGCCGTCCTGTAGCAAACTGGCCGATTCCGCCGGCTTGATCCCTTCCGCCGACATATCCTTCTCGTAGTTGATCCCGGCCGCCTCGAACAGATCGATGGCATTGACCCTCTGACCGGATCCGGGGGCGCCAATGTTGACGATTTTCCCTTTCAGGTCGTAAACCGAGTGGATCTTCTTATCGACGGCGGCGAGAATCGTCACCGCCTCCGGGTGGATGGCGAAGGCGGCACGCAGTTTCTTCACCGGCTTGCCTTCCCATTCGCCCTTGCCGTTAAAAGCCTGGAACTGGATGTCGGACTGCACGACTCCGAATTCGAGATCGCCAGCGGCGATGGCGTTGACGTTAAACACCGATCCGCCGGTCGATTCGACCGTGGCGCGAATGCCGTATTCACTCCTTTTTTTGTTGACGATTTTGCTAATGGCGCCACCGGCCGCATAATAGACGCCGGTGACACCCCCGGTGCCAATAGTGGCATACTTGGGGGCTGCGGCGAACAGACCAGAGACCGAAGCCAGCAGCAGAACCAGACACAAGGACAGGACTCTCTTCATGACGGAACTCCTTCTTTAAGTGATGAGGTGCAAAAAATATGGACAGAGCAGGAATTTTAGCATTTAAAGGGCGTTCCGCAAGTACAGTAGCGGTTTGACAGTAGATCGGCATCTCTGGGATAGTATCAGGAAACGGGAGATTTTTGCATGCACTGTCTCGCAGCACAACATAGCGCTCTGGAACAAATACAGGCCCGTGTCGGCACATTCTGGTCGCGAAGTCCTCTCAATCATCTCGCCAACGACACCGACGAACGCGCTTGGGACGAACCACTGTTCGGCGTGGCGGCCGGCAACGACCCGCTCTTTGCCAAAATCAAGGCCGACATCGGCCCCTTCTACTGGCTGCCGGAAGAGGCCTTCGCCCTCGCCTTTCCGCAGGCACCGGCAACAGCCGACGAACTGTCGGTACTGGTCTGGATTCTGCCCCAGACCGCGGCGACACGCGCCGACCAGAAACTGGCAACGGATTTTCCGGCCGAGCGCTGGGCGCGGTCGCGCGATTTCGGCGAGAAGTTCAACCTCGCCCTGCGCCGCCACCTCGCCGAGACCCTCACTGCCGCCGGCCATCCGAGTGTCGCTCCGGAGCTGCTGCCACAGTTTTCCCGACAAACATCCGAACGCTTCGGGATCGCCTCGAACTGGTCGGAACGGCACACCGCCCACATCGCTGGCCTTGGCACCTTTGGTCTCAGTGACGGACTGATCACAGCGCGCGGTAAGGCGGTACGCATCGGCTCACTGATCACCCGCCAACGGTTGCCGGCGACACCCCGCACCTATACCGGCCATACCGACTGGTGCCTCTGGTATGCACAAGGCATCTGCGGTGTCTGTATGCGCCGTTGCCCGGTACGGACCATCACGCCTTCCGGCCATGACAAGAACGCCTGCTTCCGCTACATTCGAGACGTCACCACCCCCTATGTGCAAAAAACCTTCGGCACCGATTTTACACCGTGTGGCTTGTGCCAGGTCGACATCCCCTGCGAAGACCGCAACCCGGTGGTGCGGCGAAAAAGCGGTTGAATCATCCGGCCGATGTCCTATAATCGGTCCGTTTCCATAATCTTGCCTATTGCATGTATTACGAGAGGAGAGTTTCAATGAAAGCAGTTCTGCTTGAAGGATTCGGTGGACTCGAAGTTTTGAAGGTCGGTGAAGCCCCCAAACCGGCTCCAGCCGCCGGCCAGGTGCTGGTCAAGGTTGTCGCCACCTCGATCAACCGCCCCGACCTGGTGCAGCGCGCCGGCAAGTATCCGCCGCCGCCGGGTGATTCCGAAATCCTCGGCCTTGAAGTCGCCGGCACCATCGCCGAACTCGGCGAAGGGGTCGAAGGCTGGAAAGTTGGGGATCGCGTCCTCTCTCTGGTCGGAGGGGGTGGTTACGCCGAGTATGCCGTAGCCTACGCCAGCCACCTGATGCCGATCCCGGAGGCTATGAGCTTTGAAGAAGCGGCCTGCGTCTGCGAATCGTACATCACCGCCTTTTTGAACGTATTCATGATCGGCGAACTGAAAGACGGCCAGACCGCGATCTTCCACGGCGGCGGCGGCGGGGTCAACACCGCGGCGCTGCAGTTGGCCAACGCCCTGACCCCCAACGTGAAGAAGATCGTCACCGCCCACCCGAGCAAACTCGAGCGGGTCAAGGGTCTCGGGGCCGACCTGGTGATTGATTACACCACCACCCCCGATTTCGCCGACGCCATCAAGGAGTTCACCAACAAGAAGGGGGTCGACCTGATCCTCGACCACGTCGGCGCCAAGTACCTGGCGCCAAACATGAATTCCCTCGGTTACAAAGGGAAACTCGTCATCATCGGCGTCATCTCCGGCATCAAGGCCGAGCTCAACCTCGCCCTGATGATGGTCAAGCGTCAGCAGATCATCGGCAGCGTTCTGCGCAGCCGCCCGGTACCGGAAAAAGCCGAGATCATCGCTGAGTTCACCAAACGCGCGATCCCCAGGTTCGCCGACCGCACCATCGTGCCGATTATCGAGAAGGTCTTCTCTATCGACGATGTGGTTGAAGCGCACCGGATGATGGAAGATGACCAGCATTTTGGCAAGATCGTGCTAAAAATCAGCGAGGGCTGACAGAATGCCAAATGGCAACTAAGTCACAAACAAACAGGCAACTTAAACGTGAACAGGGCCCGGAAAAATGTCCGGGCCCTGTTCACGTGAATACTCAGTTGCCGGCGACGGCGGAACGCAAAAACTGCTACTCAAGAACAAACAGCACAAACAACAATGGCACCACCAGCCCAAAGCCGGTCAACAGCAGGCCGCGCCGCAGTGTGCTGCGCCGTAGCATCAGCAAGCCACTAATGGCTACAAAAGCCAGAGCCACCGCATAAAGATCGGCAATCCAGGTCCAGGCTCCCTGCGGATGATTCAGGTGCAGAGCATTGAGTGGATACCAGAAGGTACGCCTGGCGACACGTTCATACTCGACCACGCCGCTCTTCAGGTGCACGCGTGCGACGCGCCCATCGATAAAAATCCAGAGATTCTCCGGGTCGGGCTGGAAATAACTCTCCTCGACCCGACTCTCCCCCAGTTGATACAGAATCGCCTGAACGGTGGTAGCCGTAACAAGTCCTGACGCCTGCGGCGCCACCTGTCGCATGACTTTTTCAATCCGGTAATTCGGATTCCAGTCACGCCGGTGGTTGACCGCCACCCCGGAAATTGCGTAAAGCAGGGTTAAACCGATACAGGCAAAACCGACGTCGCGGTGCAGGATGTAATTCCACTTGCGCCAGACCATCGGCTCGACCTACACCCCCGGAATTTCGGCGCCAAGGCCACGCAGGCGGATGATCGTCTCACCCTCCGTCACGCTGGCCGGATCGAAGGTCTCACCGCGCTCATCAGCATGATGCTTCCGCTGCTCGATCACCTGCTCACGACTGAGCTCAAACAGTTCCACCACCCCTTCAAACTCCCCTTTACGGCCACGCGCCTCAAGCGGAAAGACAATCTCGCCGTCCGTCACCTTGACCCGGATCTGCTCAAAGGGACGATCACCGGCGACCGCCAGCCAGCAACCGCGGCTTTGACAGACATCGACGATCATGCCGGTCACTTTCACCGTTTTGCCGACGTACTGGCGCGGTTGGTCAAGCAGGGTCGAGATCGGAGTCGTTTCACTCACTGTTACACCCAGACCAAAGGTCTTCGCCAAAACCACACCGGGCAACAGCAACCCAAACACCAAGATCAACACCACGGCTACTTTTCTCATCACTTTGCTCCTCTGCTTAATCTGCATGTTTGAATGTTTGGCGGAGTATAGAAGAGAGCGGGAATGGCGGTCAAGAATAAATCCGCACAAAAAAGGTGATAATTTATAAAGATACAGAACTGGGGGGAGCAATCCGACCGATCAGGATTTTAATCAGCAGCAGTCGACGCCCCGCGCCGCGGTAGCCCAGCCGCCAACGGTACTGCACAGGCAGCGAGCAGTCCGGCCGCCAGATAGGCGTAACGAAAGGTGACAAAGGTTTCGCCGACCACGCCTGCCGCACCAGGCCCGATCGACTGGCCAACGGCAAAAAACAGGGTGACGGCAGAGAACGCCGCGGCGGCATGCTTGAGACCGTAGCAATCGGCAACCACCGCCGCCATCACGGTCGGCACGGCAAAATTGGACAGCCCGTAGAAGAAAACTGAGAGCAGCAGGGCGACGCTCCCCAGCCCGGAACCGGCCAGCAGATAAGCCAGCGCCTGCAGGGAGAAAATCAGCATCAGGGCATGTCGGCGCCCGATGCGATCGGAGAGCAGACCGAAACCGACGCTGGAGAACAGACTGAAGAAACCGACCCAGAACCAGAAGTTGCCGGCCTGGGCTTCGGCAAAACCGTATTCACCGACCATGGTCGAGACGATGAAGGTGCCGTAGACCATGTAGGTCATGCCGAAGATCGCGTAGATCAGACCGAGCCGCATCAGCAGTCGCCCACCGCCCGGACGTTCGGCGGCGCCGTCAGCAGCAACCGGCAGAGGGTCGATCTCACCGAGGGGTTTGAGCCCCATATCGGCCGGGTCGTTTCGTACCAGCAGCGCCACCAGAAGCCCGACACAGAAGGTGACACCCGCAATCAACAGCCAACCGATACGCCAGCCGTCAGCACCAAATGATCGGTTGAGCAGTGGCACCAGGGTCCCGGCGAGCATGATGGCACAACCGTTACCGACGATCATCAAACCGTTGGCCCGACCCCGATAACGGCGTCGGAACCAGTGCGAAATCAGCACCATCAGCGGGATATTGGCAAAGCCACCACCGACGCCTACAAACGTGTAACAAAGCAGGAGGGGAATAAACGAAGTGCTGCGACTGATGCCAAACAGACTGACGGCGACCAGGAGCAGACCGCAGGCTACGGTTCCACGCGGGCGAAAGCGGCGCAGGGTCAGCGGAGCGAGTGCGACCGCTGCAAGATAGCCGATAAAATTGCCGGTGCTGATAAACCCCATCTGGTCATAGGCTAGCCCCAGACTGCTGCGCATGGCAGGGAGCAGCATGCCGTAGCCGAAACGGGCCAGACCGAGACATGAAAAGATGGTCAAACCGCCCAGAAGAACAATCAGCCAACCGTAATGGATCGGAAGACGGGACGCCCCATCAGAAGATGTTTTCAAGACGACGGTCCTTCTCCTCCCAGAGCTCATTACCCCAGCGGTTCAACTCGGTACGGAATGCAGAGTCGGCCGTATAGTCGCGCCCGAGCAGCGTCGCTGGAACCGGCCGGACAGCGACCACCACACTCACCTGCCGGGCCCGACCGCACAGCAAATCCCAAAAGGAGGGGACCTGACCGTGATAGCCGATGGTCAGATCGACCAGAGTCTTCACCTGCTGGCCAAGATTGCCGAAAACCAGACCGGCGGCGGCGGTCTTCGGCTTGAGCAGGTGGGTATAAGGGGATTTTTGTTTAGTGTGCTTCGCCGTACTGAAGCGAGTCCCTTCGAGGAAGATGAACAGCGACACCGGCAGATCCCGAAACTTTTCGCAGGCAGCACGAGCAGTCTCCAGATCCTTGCCGATCTTCTCCGGGTGTTTTTTCAGGTATGCGCGGTCATAGCGTTTCATGAACGGGAAATCAAGGGCCCACCAGCACAGCCCGATCACCGGCACCCAGATCAGTTCCTGCTTGAGGAAAAACTTCAGCTGCGGCAGGCGGCGATTAAGGACGGTCTGGGCGATAAAAATGTCAGCCCAGCTCTGATGGTTGCAGGTCACCAGGTAACCGTTGCGCCGGTCGACGGCGGCGCCTTCGGCGACGTGCCAGTCTACGCCATCGAGGCGCGGCATCCACAGGCGGTTGACTTCAATCCAGGCCGCTGCGATGCCATTGAGAGCAGTGCTGCACAGCCGACGCCAGGGCCGAAGCGGAATCAGCAGCTTGAGCAGGGCTATAGCAAACAGTGGCAGGGCGATCAGGGCGGTAAAACCACCCAGGATCAACGATGCAATAACACCACGCACAACGGGAGGCAATACGGTTGGAAGCGGCAAGGCAGACAATCTCCTGCTTACGGGTGGGCTGAATGGGATAACACCGACGCAGGCTGCATTCTAGACAATTCATCGCCGCGTCGATAGAAAAAAGTGCAGATTGCTTCTCTGTTTGTCAAATCAGCAAAAAAATATATGCAATTCGACAATTAGCTGCCTATAATGTTTCCAGTGAGGTTGAAATTCATGTCTGCTTCTCGGTTATCACCATATTCTGTCGTCAACCGGTGCCGCCCCCGATCCGGCATCTCGCTATGCCTGCGCGCCACGATAGCAGTCCTGATCCTGCTTGCCCTCGGATCCTGCAAGGAGGAGCCTCCCCCTCCTGCCCAGGAAACACCCGCAACAACCACAACCACCCCACTACGTCTCGGCATCGGATCAATGATCACACCGAAGGAAGGGTACATTTACTACCAGCAACTCGGCCGCTACATTGAGCAGAGACTGCAGCGTCCAGTCCAGTTGGTCGATCGAGGAAACTATGAAGCCTTCAACAAACTTCTGCAGGAGAGTGACCTTGATTTGGCCTTTATTTGTGGAGGCCCTTATGTCGAGGGGAAAGAAACCTTCAATCTGCAACTGCTGGTCAAGCCGGAAACCCTCTCGGGCGAAACCGTCTACTACTCCCTGGTCCTTGTCCCGGTCGGCAGTACGGCGACAGCGCTGGCCGATTTACGCGGCAAATCCTTCGCCTTTACCGACCCCAAGTCGAATACCGGCTACATCGTTCCGTCGGCACTCCTGGCCCGTATCAATGAAACCCCCGGTCACTTCTTCAGTGAAATTTCCTACACCTATGCCCACGATCGATCGATCAGGGCGGTTGCGGAAGGGGTCGTCGATGCCGCTGCCGTAGACAGCCTTATCTACGACTATCTGACCCACATCGAACCGAAGCTGACCAGCCGGGTTCGTATCCTGCTCCGGTCCTCTCCTTACGGCATTCCGCCCGTGGTTGTGCGCCCGGATCTCCCCCCCGAAACCCGGGAACAGCTACGAACGCTCCTTCTGGACATGGGTAAAAATGCCGATGGGCAGAAGATTCTCAACGGCATGTTGCTGCGCCGTTTTGTACCGGCAACAGATGCGGACTATAACTCCATCCGCAAGGACAGAGAACTCGTTCGCCAACTCGAAAATCGTTGACCCAAAAGAGGTGCCGTGCGCTCTCTCCGCAGCCAGCTTACACTCAGTTTTGCCCTTCTGGTCAGCTGCGTCGGCCTCGCCCTTGGCATTTACATCAGTACGATTTTTGCCGCGCAACTAACGACCGAAGTCCACAAACGCGGCGAAACCCTCGCCCGCCATCTTGCAGAAATCGGAGCCGATGCGGTCATCTCGGAAGACCAGTTGACCCTGCACACCCTGATTGACAGTGTCCTGAAGTCAGAAGCAGATGTTGCTTATATTTTTTTTGTAGATCATGACGGTGACCAGATTCTCGCCGACTCGTTTGACGGCAGATTCCCTCCCTTGCTCCTGACAGCGAACACGTTACCGGCCAACAAAGCAACGCAGCGTCGGGAGATTGATCTCACCGGAGAACCGGTTTACGACATTGTTGCCGAAGTACTGACGGCCCGCGCCGGTTTCGTTCATCTCGGTTTATCGGCCAAACCGGTGATTGACACGGTCACGTCGCTGGTGACGCACACCCTGATCGCAGTCCTGCTTTTCACTGTCGCCGCCATCCTCGCCGCAAGACCGATCGCCCTCTCCATCTCTGAACCGATCAGTCGGCTGACGAACGCTGTGCGCCAGATCGCAAGTGGTCATAAAGCTGACCACATCGACGATTCTGGCTGTACTGAAATCGGTGAACTCGCCAGCGCCTACAACAGCATGGTCGACAACCTTGCTGCCACCGAAAAACAACTCAAGACACAGCTCGCTTTTCGCGAGGCCCTGCTGAGCGACCTGCCCGAAGCGGTCTATTACAAGAATCTCAAAGGGAAAATACTCGGTTGCAGCAAGGTTTTTGCAGATTTTTTTGGATTTACGGCAGCGCAGATCATCGGGCGCGCAGAGCAGGATCTCTTCCCCGAGGACAGCCTGCATCGAGCAAAGGAGGACGAACTGCTGGCGAGCCGCGGGGTGATCTCCTACGAGTGCCTCGTACAGCGAAACGATGCGGTTTCTCGCACCATTATCTTTTTCAAAACCCCGTTTAGCGATGCCAATGGCGACACGGCAGGGATTATCGGGGTCATGCAGGATGTGACACGCGAGCGGGAAGCCGATCGCTTAAAGAGCGAATTTGTCTCGGCCGTCGCCCACGAATTCCAGACACCGCTGGCAACGGTCCTTGGCTTTGCCGAACTGATTCTCGACCGGAGTATCGGCGCAGAAGACAGGGCCGAGGGCCTGCGCATGATCATGGAAAAAGCCGAGCGGCTGTCACATCTGGTCGATGAACTGCTCGATCTCTCCCGGCTGGAAACAGGCCGCAATTTCAGCCTGCACCCGGAATCTTGTTCTTTACGGCAGATCATCTCCGAAGTCACCAATGACTTCCAGCATAGCGCTCCCCACCACCTTATTGAACTCGATTTACCACCCGGGGATCTGCCTCTGGTCGCCGACGCGGCCCGCATCAATCAGGTTCTGGAAAATCTGTTAAGCAATGCGGTGAAATACTCGGCCAAAGGGAGCTGCATCCGCATCGGCATTGCAGAGCATGTGACCGACTACGAACTGACAATCATCGACGAAGGCCGCGGCATGACTGCCGAACAGGCCGAGCACGCCTTCGACAAGTTCTACCGTGCCGACACCTCGGATTCGGCTCCGTCCGGAACCGGTCTTGGCCTTTACCTGTCGCAAACCCTTGTGACCATGCACGGTGGCCGGATCAACATCACCAGTCCAGGCCCCGGGCACGGCAGCACCGTCAGAATCCTGCTTCCGCGCCAGACGCCGATTTAGGCCTCAACCACCCGCACCAGCCAGGAAGACAACCGCAACGGGGTCAGTACCGACTCAACCGCAGTCCACCCTTGTGCAAGGTATTTGGACAGCCCCTTTTCACGCTCCAGCCAAACCAGCACTGTCAAATTGCCATCAATACTGAAACCGTACTGATCACGCATGGCAGACAACAGAGTCTCCTCCTGCTGTTGTGCAGCAAGACGCGGCCGGGACAGGAAATGGGTCAGAACATCGACCCACTGCGGGTCGAGACTCTGCAGATAAAGCTCCTTATCGATCGCCGGCAAGGTGGCCAGATCGAGACCGCACCAGTCACCGGGGCGGGTGGAGTGCAGGGCCCGACAGGAGAGCGGGCGGACGGAGTAGACATCACAAGCACCCCCGGCATCGAGAAACGGACAGCCGGACAGGGTGTCGCGGTGCCGACGCAAGTAGGCCAGCAGATTAACGTCATCCTCGCCTTCCTGACGTAACCGCGCCACGTGGGCATCCAGACGCGCCATCTGTTCACCATTCAGCGTCGCCGCCAGAACCTGCGCCTCCGGCCAGGTGGCATGCACCGCCAGCCGGCAGCAGTTGGCGCAGCCGCGGCGGCAGTATAGCGCAACCCCCTGTTGCCGGCAGTCAGCAAGGATGGTGTCAATCTCTGCGTCCAGCCGCATCTGGGTCGAACGGACGAGTTCTGTCAACACCATCAGCGTCGGTCTCCCGAAGCCTGCATATAGAGCTGAGCCACCGCCTGAGCCAACTGGCGGTAACCGGCGGCGTTGGGATGAATCGGATCACTCTTGAGCGCCGGGTCGGTCAGCAGATCGTGCAGGATCTCGTTTGCGCACGGCACCCCTTTCTCCTGCGCCACTTCGGCGTACAGAGGGTGGGTTTTCGCCATGAGTCCGAACTGGGGGACAGCGATCAGGATGACCTCGGCGCCGGCGGCACGGCACAGATCGACCATCGCCCGCAGGTTCGCTGCCACTTGCTGTGAAGAACGCTGCTGTAGAAAGTCGTTGCCGCCGTGGCACAGGATCACCAGCTGCGGTTGCACGGCGTCGAGAACCTCCGGCAACCGGGCCAGACCGGTTTCGGAGATTTCACCGGGGATGCCGGCGTTGACCACCTTGTGGCCGAGAGTTGCGGCCAGCACATCGGGGTAGGAGGCGCCGGCCGGCGCGCCGGTGCCATACGTTAAACTGTCACCAAAAGCCAGAACCACGGCATCAGCAGCCAACGGGCGCAGGGCCGGGGTCTTTTCGCACCCCATCTGTAATAGTAGAGCAAGCAACAGGATCAAGCTAAAACAACGCAGAATAACCGGCATCTCAAAACCTCCTGAGCAGAGTGCACGCCGGCCATTGTAGCAAAAACCAGGCAGGATCGCGTCTTTTCTTTACCCGGAGCAGTGCAACAAAATAAAGACGGACGGTGCCTGTGCACCGCCCGTCCGCAAATCCACTTATGCTGCCGCGCCGAGTTCTAGCTAGGCACCGAAGTAGCGTTTGAGAAGCCCGGCGAAGGCCTGGCCGTGGCGCGCTTCGTCCTTACACATCTCATGCACGGTGTCATGGATCGCGTCGTAGCCGAGCTCCTTGGCCCGGGTGGCGATCTTCTTCTTGCCCATGCAGGCACCATTTTCGGCGGCGACCCTTTTTTGCAGATTGGTTTTGGTGTCGGCGTCCACCACCTCACCGAGCAGTTCGGCGAAACGGGCAGCGTGGTCAGCCTCTTCGAAGGCGATACGCTTGTAGGCTTCGGCCACTTCTGGATAGCCTTCACGATCGGCCTGACGACTCATCGCCAGATACATGCCGATTTCGGTACACTCACCCATAAAATTGGCGCGCAGCCCCTCGAGGACTTCGGCATCAACGTCCTTGGCGACGCCGATGCGGTGCTCGTCGGCCCAGGCCAGATCAGTGGTCGACTGCTCGACAAACTTCTCGGCAGCAACGCCGCACTGCGGGCAGTTGGCAGGCGGCGCATCACCTTCATGAATATAGCCACAAATTGTGCAAACAAACTTTTTCATCGGGAAAACCTCCTTGGGATAAATGATAGCTAACTAAAACGGTGATGAATTTAACAGCCTGAAAATATTTGTCAATCCCTTTTTTTGACCGAGAATTTACGCGCCGGTGGAGAAATACTTTGACGCTGAAAAAAGCGCTCTGTTACTCTGCCAATGAACCTTGACACTCCCTCTTACGGAAACCGACGTCATGACCAGTCCGGAAAGATTTTGCGTCCACTACCTGATCACCGTCCGCGACGGCCGCAGCATCGAAGAACACGCCCGGGACATCAGTATCGAACAGACCGTCGAGCTGCCGGAAGATGTCATCCCGGTCAGCCACCATCGCGACGGACTGGTCGGCCGTATCGAAACGGTCAGCGCCGCTGCCGAAACCGATGCCTTTGCCGTAACCATCAGCTACCGCTGCGACATCACCGCCTTCACCGTACCGCAACTGCTCAATGTGTTATTCGGCAACATCTCGCTGAAGGACAACATCCGCCTCACCGGCCTCGACCTGCCGCCGGGACTGCTCGAAGCCCTCGGCGGCCCACGCTACGGCATCGATGGCCTGCGCCGTCTCACCGGTGTTTACAGCCGGCCTTTGGCCTGCACACCGATCAAGCCGATGGGACTGCCGGTGAACGAACTGGCACAACTCGCAAGTGACTTCGCCCGCGGTGGTGCCGACCTGATCAAGGATGACCACGGCATCACCGATCAGGCGTTCCACCGTTTTGACGAACGCGTCGCCCGCTGTCAGGAGGCCGTTGACAACGCCAATGCCAGCACCGGTCGCAACACCCTCTACTTCCCCATGCTGGCCGGTCGCTTCGATCAGGTCGACGCACAGGCGCGCACCGCGGTCCGACTCGGAGTCCGCGGCGTGTTGGTCGGTCCGCTACTGGTCGGCTGCGATATTGTGCGCCACTTAAGCCGCGAATACGGTCTGGCCGTGATGACCCACCCGGCCCTGACCGGCACCTTTTTCCATGACCGCCGCCACGGCATGGCGCCGTCCGTCCTGCTCGGCACCCTGTTTCGCCTCATCGGCGCCGATATCTCCATCTTCCCCAACGCCGGTGGCCGTTTCCATTTCAGCCATAGCGAATGTCAGGAACTGGCAACCGCTCTGCGCGCGCCACTCCCCGGCATCGCCGCCGCCTTTCCGAGCCCGGCCGGCGGCATGAACCTGCAGCGACTGCCGGAGATGGCGACGGACTTCGGTGCGGATAGCGTCTTCCTGGTCGGTGGTGATGTGTTGCGGCAGAAGGATCGAGTGGCGGCAACGCGCAGCTTTGTCGACGGCATTCGCGCCATTTTCGGCGAAAACCTGCAACCGGTGGAGCGCGAAGCGGTCTCAGCCTGTGAATGGCAAGGTGGTGGAGATAACGATCGCGACGTGCAGGATGTGCTGCATTGCAGCGACTACCACTGGCACGACCGGCCGGTGGTCGACTACAAACCTGACCAGACCCTCCCCTTTGTCGGTGTCGCCCGCCATGAACTCATCGGCCGTTACGGCGAGCAGACCGCCTTCGACCTGCGCTACTTCGAAATCGCCCCCGGCGGTTACACCAGCCTGGAAAAGCACGTCCACGAACACGTCATCATCGGCGTGCGCGGCAGCGGAACCCTGCGGATGAACGGCAAGGAACTGGCCATCGGTCTGCACGACGTCGCCTATGTCGCGCCACTGCAGCCCCACCAGATCCACAATCCCGGCAGCGAGCCATTCGGATTTTTCTGCATTGTCGATCGACAGCGGGACAAACCGCAGCCGGTTTTTTAAAGGGAGAAGAGCCAAACGGAGACTTGACCCCTTTCCCTGCAGGAGATCGCGCAGGCTCTCGGGATTCACTACACGACGGTCAGCAAGGTACTCAACAGAGATAAAAACTGATATTTCAAGACCTGACCCCAGTCACTGCGAATCCTGGGATTAAATTACAGTGGATGCGCAGAAACCTTGGTGATATCGTGGCTGTCTCTGTCCGGCGGTTCAGTGCAGAGTGACTGTACATAGCTCAAGTTGAGAAAATTGATAAAAGGTCAGGGATGGTCAAGGCAAACCCGAAAAGTGAATTGACTGGCGCTGGTCGCCCTCTTTACGATCCGACACGTTATGTCTCCCGGCGTACCCTGCTCGAGACAATAGCGCAGAAGTGGGACGCATCCAAAAAAGCTCTTCTGATCGAGGCCCAGGCCGGGCAGGGGAAGACGACCTTAGCGATGCAGCTGCTCGCCGAGAGTAACTCTTCTGCCGCCTGGCATCAGTTTGGTTCTGCCGACGGCGATCCAGTCCTGTTCCTGGCAACGCTCAATGGCTTGTTCAGGCAGTATCCTGGGTTCTCTTCACCGCTGATTGATACCATGCTCGAAAAGGGGGAGGTCGATTCTTCGGGTGTCGTCGGCGCTCTTGATCTTCTGCTTAAGGGACTGAAGAGAGCGTTGGTTCAAGATGTCTACCTTGTTCTGGATGACCTCTATCTGCTCGAAGGGTTCCCGCACACCCTCGGTCTTTTGGGGCAACTGCTGCAGTTCGCCCCGTCAAAGCTCAAATTGATCCTGATTTCCCGCCGACCCATTCTCCCTCTGTTGCAATCGTCCTGTACGCCGGAGCAGGTTCTGCAGGTGAGTAATGTTGATCTCGCCCTGACCCGTAATGAGGTGGCGTCCCTGTTCAATACGGTCCTGCATCTGCCGATCACGACCGACGCGGTGCAGACTCTGCACCGCGTGACCGAGGGTTGGGTTATGGGGATGCTGCTGGTGGCGAGTAAGGCTGAAGCCGATGGTATGGTGGTGAACAGCGACGGCTTGAGCGCGATCCTGACCATGGGGAAAGAAGCGATCCCCGAGTATTTTATCGCTGAAGTGCTCGACAATTTTCCGCTACCGTTGCGTCGAACCCTGACTAAACTCGCCCTGTTGCAGGAGGTTCCGTTGTCGCTGGCGCAACGTCTGGCCGAAGTCGATGATATCGTGACCGTGTTGAATGATCTGCAAAATCGAAATTTTTTCGTCCGCAACCTCGATGCCGATCCGTCACTATTTGCCTTCCATCATCTGTTTCAGGACTGTTTGCGCAGCGTGCTGGAGAGAGATTTTTCCGCTGCTGAAATCCGGCAGACGCAAATCGATATTGCCACCTGGTATCTTGCTGCAGGGGAGTATGAAAAAGCCTTTGACTTTTATGTGATCGCTCATGACTTTGTTGCCGCAGAACTGATTCTCCGGGACTTTGGCATGACCCTGCATACGCAAAACCGCATCGTTTCACTGCAGAGCTCCCTGGCTCAAGTGTCGGATGCAGTGATGATCGAGCATCCATGGTTCGCCTATTACAAGGGGATTGTTGTTGTCAATGTCGATCCTCCAGCGGCGCTTGCCTGGTTTGAGCGAGCCCGCGCCGGATTCTGCAGCTCGACTGATGACCTTGGCGAGCTGATGAGCCTGTTACAGATCATCCATTTTCACATGGCGATCGACAGTCGCTATAACCTTGGGCGCATTCATCTGCAAAGGGCTTCGGATTTATTGGCGATAACCTCAGCCCGGTTGACCTTGGCCCAGAAGGCCAATGCAGCCAATACTCTTTTGCTTGGCTATGCATTGTTTGATAATGACATTGTGAAAGCCGATCAGTTTTATGGCATCGGGCTGAATGAGGTGCTCGCGCTCGATCAGAAAAATCTCGAGACAGAAACCCGATTGGCGCGATTCTATCGAAATATCTTTTTGGGGGACCATCCGGGATGCCGGCAGGAGATTGAGCAGGCGCTCGAGCTGCTGGCCAGCCCCCGCGTCAATGTGATTAACAAAGCGATGTTGCTTTTGGGACACCTGAACCTGTTGGTGAATGAAGCGGATCACGACTCTTATCCCTATCGGAAAGCGCTCTACCGGAAGATGTTGGGTGAAGAGCTGTTCGACAAGAGCATTCTCGGAGCGTTTGTCAGCCTCTGGGATATCGACATGTATTTTGCGCAAGGGGAAATGACTCTGGCCCGAGAGGAGATTCAGAAAGCGCTCCAGGGGACTTTTGCCGGAGCCAGTGCCCACCTCAGGAGTCAGTACCTGCAATATCATGCCTATATGCTCGCTTTCGACAAACAGGACGAACAGGCGCTGGTGGTTGCTGATGAATCGATGGCTCTGCGGGCTGAAGTCGGTTGCCCATTTTATGAAGCATTCAATGCTGCGCTTATAGGGACCGCTTATGCACAGCTCGGGAAATTTGATCAGGCCGAGGAGCTGTTTGCCCAGGGTCTCTCGCGGTCCGATGTGCATGGCGCGTTTTATGCCAGACCAACCCTGCTGGCACATCGGACTTACTGGCGTTTGATCGCGCAGAGCAAAGAACCTTGTCAGGATGCGCTGCGCGAACTGTTTGCCGAATTACGGTCAAAGGGGTTCCGGCAGCTCTGGCTCTGTACGCCACAACTGATGACCACCTTAATGTCAGAGGCGGTGCGCTGTGGCATCGAAACGGACTACGTCCGTACGCTGGCGGCGGAACGTTACGCGATAGGGATCCTGGCTGACGGGACGTTGATCCCCCTGCTCAAGATGTATACGCTCGGCCGGATTGAACTCGAACTGGATGGCAGGACCATTGCCAGAGAGGTCGATCTTACAGCTAATCTCCGGCAGTTACTGGTTCTTTTGTTGACAGCACCGGGGCAACAGCTGCATCAGGAAATAATACAGGAAAACCTCTGGCCGAATGTGTCGGCAGGTAAAGCCCGCGGGAGTTTCGACAACCTCGTCTTCCGACTGCGTAAGACTTTTGCTGCGCTGCTGGGTGAGCAAGCGGTTTCGAACTATCTTTCGATGCAAAAGGGGGTTTTGCGTCTGGATAATTGCCAGATTGACTTTGTCGACTTCGCCTTTCAAGCCAAAAAAGGGCTGACCCATCTGCGCAAAAAAGAGTTTTGGCAGGCTGATAACGCCATGCGCAAGGCCCTGCATATCTGGCAGGGGGAGCTTTTCCCCGGGGCAGCCTTAAATGATATTTCAGAACAGAGGCGCCAGGACCTGCTGCTACTTTTTCTCGAAGTGACTCAGGGTTGGGCACAAACTCTGGCTGTCGGTGGCCGTGCCTCTGAAGCGGTCGAGATCTGTCGTACGGCGCTGAAATACGAGCCGACCCACGCAGAGCTCAATCGTTCCCTCTATAATCTATATGTCAACTCAGGCGAGATCGTCCAGGCGCGCAAGACGCTCGAAGCCTATGAGGCGGCCCTGCGTGGTCACGGCTTTTCGCGTGGTGAGATTGCTGCTATCCTTAATGACTTTTGGGATGCTCCGAATTAAACCCTCCCTTGTTTGAAAAATAATTAATTTTTTGTAATTACAGCTTGTTTTAAGAAATTTGTGAGATGGCGTTGTTATGGTTTTGCGAAACGACTCCCGATTTCTCGCAAGGACAGTTGCCTTTAATCGTTGAATGGACAGGTAGGGCAATAAGAGGTTCAGGTTTGTACTAAATATTTATGAGACTAAAAGCCTGATTGCAGTCTCTTTTCGACAGCTTAGAAGATTATTTTTCTCTAAATAAGCGATTTTGTTTTGTAAATGTTGGCGCGGCACCAGTTTTCTTGGACACTGATTTGGGATAAGATTCCCGTGTCCAAGGAGATTAATAATGACAACAAACAACAAGAACGAAACTGTCACAGGGCCTTTGGCCGAAGGACAGCGCTGGAGTGCTGCCCGCAAGCGTGAAGTTGTCTTGCGTCTGCTGCGGGGCGAATCTGTTGATGCCTTGTCCCGCGAGTTGAGCATCGAAATCTACCGCCTGGAGCAGTGGCGGGAGAAAGCGCTGACCGGAATCGATGAGTCGTTGAAACAACGTCAGAACGATCCGGCTCAAGCGGAACTCAACCAGGCCATGCGCCGGATCGGCGAATTGACCATGGAAAACGAACTACTTTGGGAACGGGTTAGAAAACCCGGCCCTTTAGCCAAGCGGAGGTCGTCGAAATGAGCCAAACGATCTCCCCTAGCGCTGAAAAGCCCTACGGCGTTCAGCGGGTTTGCAATGTTTGGGAGCAGGCTCGCTCCTCGTTCTACCATGCCTCGCGCCAGGCCCCGCAAGCAGCTCCCAAGCGTCGTGGCCCACGTCCGTTAATCAGTGACGAGAGCCTGCTGGCCTTGATCCGTCACGATCTGGCCACGTCCCCGTTCACCAGCGAAGGTCACCGCAAGGTCTGGGCCCGGCTGCGGATTCGTGACGGCGTACGCGTCTCACGTAAACGGGTCCTGCGGTTGATGCGTGAGAATCATCTGCTGTCTCCTCACCGGGGTTGGCCCAAAGCAGTCAAGGCGCATGATGGCAAAATCATTACCATGGCTCCGAACTTGATGTGGGGCACCGATGGAACCCGCGTCTTCACTCTCGATGAAGGCTGGGTCTGGATCTTTACTGCCGTTGAGCACTGGAACGCCGAATGTGTCGGCTGGCATGTGTGCAAGACTGGCGACCGTTATGCTGCCCTTCAACCGCTTTCCATGGCCTTAAACAACCTCTACGGGGGCGCAGCGAAAGGTATTGCCCGTGGGCTGTCCCTGCGTATGGATCACGGCACCCAATACCTTTCGGATCATTTTCTCAACCAGATCAAGTTCTGGGGAATCACTCCCAGCTTTGCCTTCGTTGCCGAACCACAGACCAACGGAGTTGCTGAACGTTTCAACCGCACCCTGAAAGAGCAAGCCATCTATGGCCGGGATTTCCGTACCGTAGAAGATGTCCGTGAAGCCGTAAAAAACTTCGTGGACCTTTACAACAACGAATGGCGTGTCGAGAAAAATGGCTTCCGGTCGCCCAATGAAATTCGTCTGGCGGCTTAATCTAAACTTGTGTCCAAGGAACCGGTTCCGCTACACCATTAGCATCCATCACTCCCCCCTCCTTTAATCAACTTTCACGAAAAATACCGATTGAGACTTCGACCGACGATTATAAACTGCGCACTCAAGCATTATCTGCGTTAATCAGATTTTATATGTGGCCCAATTGCCTTAGTCTTCAATCTGCGTCAATCCGCGAAATCTGCGGCCAAGGTCTTGAGCCAATCTGCCTGTGTTGATGTTCAAGAATCGAGCCCAGTGCATTTAAAGATTTCATCTGCGTTCATCAGATTTGATCTGCGTCCAATTAAAAGTCTTGACTGTGAACGGTCTCAGCTTTGACACTGCGGACAATCAAAACTCGACCGCCCCCCCAGCCGCCGCACCCGGATCGGTGTGCCGCAAACCACACACGGCAAACCCTTCCGTCCGTAGACCTGCAGTTTTTGGGCAAAGTAGCCCGGCTGACCATGGGCATCGTTGAAATCACGCAGGGTTGTTCCACCTTGTGCTAAAGCTTCCTCCAGCACAGCACGGACCGACACTGCCAGTTTGCGATAGGCATCCCGGCCAACCTCCCCGGCTGGCCGTGCCGGATCGATTCCGGCACGAAACAGTGCTTCGCTGGCGTAGATGTTTCCGACCCCGACGACGATGCGCTGATCCATCAGAAAGTTTTTCACCGCCCCCCGGCGTCCGGCAGCTCTCCGGGCGAGATAGTCACCATCAAAATCAGTGGACAAAGGTTCCGGGCCGAGATTGACCAGTAACGGGTGCGTCACCACGTCACCGTCACACCAGATCAGCGCACCAAAACGGCGCGGATCATTCAAGCGCAGACAGTTACCATCATCGAGAACCAGATCGACATGATCGTGCCGTTGCGGAGGTATTGCCATCGGTAGCAGCCGCAGTACGCCACTCATTCCCAGGTGAAGAAGGAGAGTCCCGGACTCACAACGCAGAAGAAGATACTTGGCTCGCCTGGAAACGGCATGAATCGGCTGCCCGACCAGTTGTATCGACAACTCCGGACGTAAAGGCCAGCGCAGCCGTTCGGCACGCAGGACCACAGAAGTGATGGTCCGGCCGACCAGCAAAGGTTCGAGACCACGACGGACAGTTTCGACTTCGGGCAGTTCAGGCATGGGGGCCGTGAGGGGTGAGGTGTGAAGGGTGAGGCGTGAAAAAACTGGTTACGAAGGGCATATAGACTCCTGACTCCTTACAAACAGCAAACATCCGGATATGTAATCAGCATCTTGAGCTCGGATTGTAAGGCCTGCGCAAGTGTTACTTCATTCGGCAATCGCCAACTGCGAAGATGTGACCAGACTTGCTGCGAACAGCGCAGTTCAGCGACTTCGATAAAGGTCTCAGTCATGCCCTGAACGGACTGTGCAAGCTGAACCAGAACATAGGCGACCGTACCATCAGTCTGTGTTTTATGGATGTGCCAGGAATCGATTGTGACCTGTCCGGCAAGTTGATTCCGGGCGTAGTCGAGATAATCAGACAGTTGGGTAAAATGGCGGCGCAATGTGGAGAGGCGATGCGATGTGGCAAAAATCGTGGCGAAGTCGGCATCACGCTGGGCATTAAAGCGCCTTTCCATGACTGCCGCCGGCTGGATATTGTTAGGTTCAACCGGCATTGTCCCTCTGGGCACCGCGCATACGCGGATCGAGAGCATCACGCACCCCCTCACCGAGGAGATTGTAGCCAAGGACCGTGACCAGAATCGCCAGGCCGGGGAAAACCGACAACCACCAGGCGAAACCGAGGGTCTGCTTGCCGGCAATCAGCATATTGCCCCAGGAAGGGGTCGGCGGCTGGACGCCGATACCAAGGAAAGACAAAGCGCTCTCGGTCAGGATGGCGCCGGCCACCCCAAGGGTTGCGGAGACCAGCACCGGCGCCATGGCATTGGGCAGGATGTGCCGGAAAATGATACGGCTGTCGCGGGCACCGATAGCGCGGGCGGCAAGGACGAAATCGCGCTCACGCAGGGAGAGGAATTCGGCGCGGACCAGACGCGCCACCCCCATCCAGCTGGTCAGGCCGATGATGATCATGATGTTCCAGATCGACGGGTCGAGAAAAGCGATCACCGCCAGAATCAGGAAGAAAGAAGGGAAGCAGAGCATCAGGTCGACGAAGCGCATGATCAGGGCATCGATCCGCTTACCATAATAACCGGCCACCGCGCCGAGACAAATTCCGATCAGCGTCGAGATGCCGACAGCAACAAAACCGACCAGCAGGGAGATGCGGGCGGCAAACATCATCCGGGTCAAGACATCACGTCCGAGGTCATCGGTGCCGAGGGGATGCTGGAAGCTTGGCGGCAGCAACTGATTGGCAATGTCAATCGCCCCCGGATCACCGCCCAGCACCGGGGCCAGAGCCGCCATCAGGAACATACCGACCACGATTAACAAACCGGCAAACGCCAGGCGGTTATGGTATATAGCGCGAAGTGGTGCGGGGATGAGTTGAGACATCAGCTAAACCTTTTTGCTGTCATAAAAAAACACAAAATCCTAAAACCGAATTGGACGCAGATAAAATCTGATCAATTCTGATTTAAGAGTCTAAACCTTCTTTTAAACCTGGCCACAGATTTCACGGATTAACACGGATTGAAGACTTAAGCCCAAAAAAAAACTTTTTGTTTTAATCTGTGTAAATCTGTGAAATCTGCGGCAAATTTTATGTTTTTTTCTCACAATTGTTAATCACGCAGTTTTTCGTTGTTATCTGCGTTTATCAGATCTGGTCAGCGCCCAATTAAGCCTTTCCTACAAGCCTTAACCAAAAAATCGTTTGGTTTCAATCTGTGTAAATCCGTGAAATCCGTGGCAAGTTTTGTTCTTTTGAGACTCAATTGCGAATACGCTGTTTTTGCCCTTATCTGCGTTCATCAGATTTGATCTGCGTCCAATTAAGCCTTTACTACAAGCCTTAACCAAAAAATACTTTTGGTTTATTCTGTGAAAATCCGTGAAATCCGTGGCAAGGTTTGTGCTTTTTAGACTCAATTGCGAATACGCTGTTTTTGCCCTTATCTGCGTTCATCAGATTTGATCTGCGTCCAATTAAGCCTTTTCTACAAGCCTTAACCAAAAAATCGTTTGGTTTTAATCTGTGTAAATCCGTGTAATCTGTGGCAAGGTTTGTTCTTTTGAGACTCAATTGCGAATACGCTGTTTTTGCCCTTATCTGCGTTCATCAGATTTGATCTGCGTCCAATTAAGCCTTTGCTACAATGCCTTAACCAAAAAATACTTTGGTTTATTCTGTGTAAATCCGTGAAATCTGTGGCAAGGTTTGTGCTTTTTAGACTCAATTGCGAATACGCTGTTTTTGCCCTTATCTGCGTTCATCAGATTTGATCTGCGCCCAATTAAGCCTTTTCTACAAGCCTTAACCAAAAAATCGTTTGGTTTCAATCTGTGTAAATCCGTGTAATCTGTGGCAAGGTTTGTTCTTTTGAGACTCAATTGCGAATACGCTGTTTTTGCCCTTATCTGCGTTCATCAGATTTGATCTGCGTCCAATTAAGCCTTTTCCGTCTCTTAGGCTACAGACCGCTCGCAAAAGCGGGCGGCCCTAAAGGGTACCGCCCGACTATATCGAATCCTGGTAAAAAAGGGAAGAATCAGCCCTTGAACTGTTCGAGATCGTGCTTATCGAGGATCTTTTTCTCCAGCAGAAGCTTCACCAACCGCTTCAACTTCTCATCGGTTGATAAACCGGTTGGCCGTGACACTGCAGGAGCAGCGCCGACTTTAATATTGGGATCATAATAACGCTTGATCGCCCGGATGATCATCTCCTCCGGCGCAATGGCCGGGCGAATCTGCAACCCGGTAATCGAGGTCAATTCATCGAGCGCAGACAGATTCGTCGGATCGGATGTGGCGACAAAAAGATGATCGATCCCACCAACGGTTTTGCGCCCGAAGGGCATCATACTGTGTGCCAGCGCTTTGGCCTTTGGGACCAGGGCGACGACGTTCGGATCGATGGTCAGGTTATCGAGATCAATTTGCGTCAGCGTAAACTGATCGGCAAGAAAATTGAGCAGGGTCTCTTCATCCAGATAGCCAAGACGGATCAATGAGGCACCCAGACGTCCGCCAAGCTGGCGCTGAAAAGAGAGCGCCGAGTTGAGCTGAAACTCGTGGATGATTCCTGCCTTGAGCAGCATTTCACCAAGGCGAAGCTTCTTTGCCACTGCCATGAAAGATGATCCCGCCCGTTAAAGACACCCGCAATCGGGCATCAATCCATCAACCGTACCAGAACCCGACGGTTGGACTTGCGGCCCTCGATGGTATTATTATCCCCCACCGGCTTAGACTCGCCAAAGCCCTTCGCCTTGATCTTCGTCGCATCAACACCATAATCGCGGACCAGAATCCAGCGAACCGTGTCAGCACGATGCTGTGACAACTTACGGTTAACCTCGTCAGAGCCGGTGTTGTCCGTGTGGCCTTCGACCAGCAGCACTTTTTCCGGGTGAGCCCGGCTGAACTCCGCCGCCCGACGCATTTCAGCCGCATAGCGTGGAGCGATTATTGAGCTGTTGCTGGCAAATTCAATATTCAGGCGCACTGAGTCCATCTGTGCAAAGTTCTCGGTTATCGGAGCAGCATCCAAATCAGGGCAGCCATCCGCGCCGACCCTTGTTCCCGCCGGTGTCTGCGGACAGTTATCGTCCATATCGAACACACCATCCTGATCACTGTCAATCAGGCAGCCTCGCTCATTGACCGGCATCCCGGCCGGAGTATTCGGACAACGATCTTCTGCATCCGGAACACCATCAAAATCGGCATCAGCAACAAGAAGAGCATCGGTGACAGGAGCTGTCAGGATGGCACAGCCCAGACTGTCGACTTCGGCACCGGCCACAGTCCCCGGGCACTGGTCGACATCATCAATCACACCATCATCATCCGTGTCACGCGGGCAACCATAAGCATCGATGAAAACCGAAGCCGGCGTCCCCGGACAACGATCAATCGCATCGGCAACACCGTCATGATCACTATCGACCGACTTCATACTCTGCGTTTCGTCACCACCGAGTTGAAAGCTTAACCCGGTCGAAAGCAGGAAATTACCGTAGTTTTTCCCGTGATCGACAGGGTTAAAAGACATCTGATGGCGAACGGCATGCCGGGCATCAACCCGCAACGCCAGCCAGTCCGTAGCAAAGTACTTGAAACCGACACCATAATTAAGCAGGGGATCTTCATTGAAACCGCCACCTGGGGTATCTAACATTGCCACGCCGCCCCCGGCAGAAATATAAGGGACGAACTGTTTATCCGGGCGAAAATGGTAAAGGAGATTGAGAATACCGGTGTAATAACGGAAGTCGCGTGCGGTCATTTCATCCTGCACATCGGCACCGGTCCCGACCAGCTCAAACCCGAAATTCTGATTCAGATTATAACCGATGGCAAGTCCGTAATATTGGCTGTTTTTCAGGTGCTCACTATCTTTAAAGATATGAGCTCCGGTCAAAGGTGTGACGGTCAGTGCCCCGGCCCGGTTTTCGGCATCAGCCCCTACGGGAACCAAGAGTGACAACGCAAACAGAGAAACAACCAGGAACCGCAGCTGAGCACCCAACATGAGACACCTCCAAACAGAAACTATAAATTTGGATAATTAGACTTCAAAAAGGTATAATTTGCAACAATTAAATACTAATTGTGTTGACCTAAAAAATCAGTTGCGGGAGTAAATGGCCGGGCTGACTTATCGGACATTGCCGCCAGGAGCAGAAATCAATTTTCACATCATGGAACTCGATAGCAGCACATCCTAACAAACATATTTAATCCTTACAGCATTTTTATCAGGGATGCACAGGATGTACAGGATAAAAACCAAAACCGACGAATAAGATCGACATCCGAATCGGAACCTTCTATACCCTGAGACGATCTGCCCTGTATATAACTGTTCGACATGACAGGTTTCAGCTCAACAACACCGCCCGCCACGATTAAACATCAACCAGACAATCCGGCATGACCGCCTCAAGCTTTGCCTTCAGCACCATTTTCACCCCCTCCTCGCCGTGGACCAACCGAATCGCTTTTGGCGGTTGCGGCATACGTCGCACAAAAGCGAGCAGATCCTTTTGGTCAGCGTGGGCGGAGTAACCACTGAGGGTATGGATGCGGGCGCGAATATCAATCCGCTCGCCATCAAGAAATACGTAGCCACCACGCGGGCCATACTCCTGAATCTCTCGCCCCGGCGTCCCCGCAGCCTGATAGCCGACGAAGACCACATCGGTCCGCGGGTCGGGGAGTAATTCGCGCAGGTAATTAACAATACGTCCGCCGGCACACATGCCGCTGGCGGCAAGGACAATGCAGGGTCGTGCGGTTTTGCGGATGTGAGCCACGGCAAATTCATGCGCCTCGTGGCTGTCGATGGTGGTCAGTTGATCAAAATTCAACGGAAGACGACCCGCTCGAAAACGCCGGTGAGCTTCAGCATCCCAGAAGGGACGCAGGCTGCGAAATGCCTCGGTAAAACGACTGGCCAGCGGCGAATCGAGAATCACTTCAAGTTCTGCCCAGGGGAGACCTTGCGCCGCAAACCGCCGCCGGTTGCGATAAATAATATCCTCAATCTCGTAGAGTAACTCCTGAGTGCGGCCGATGGAAAAGGCCGGAATCAGCACCGCCCCGCGATCGGCCAACGCCTGTTCAACAACCGTCTGCAATCCGGCCCGGCGTTCCCGGCGTCCGGTATGGTTTCGATCACCGTAGGTGCTCTCCAGAACCAGCAGATCGGCGCGTGCCGGTGGCTTTGGTGCCGGCAGCAACGGGGTGTAAGGGGCGCCCAGATCACCGGAAAAAACCACCCGCTGACTGACCCCTTTTTGACACAGAGAAACCTCAACATAGGCCGAACCAAGGATATGACCGGCAGGCTGCAGCCGGATTGCCGACTCGACATCGTCCGCCAGAGCCAGAGGCTGCCAAACGCCATAGGGGACACTCCGCACGCGTTGCATGATCCGCTTCAGCAACGTCTCGACCAACCGGCGGTCGCGGGTGATGCCCAGACGCACCGCATCCTCCAGCACCAACGGCAGAAATCTGGCCGATGGAGCGCTGCAATAGATCGGGCCGTCAAAGCCGGCCTCAATCAAATAGGGGATGCGCCCGCAGTGATCGATATGGACATGGGTCAGCACCAGAGCCTTGAGGTGCGTGACCGGAAAATCGATCTGCGGCCCCTCTTCCGCCCCGCGCTCCTGCAACAGACCGCAATCGACCAAAAGACCGGGCTGTCCGTCGCAACCCGTCAGACGCAGTTCATGACACGACCCGGTCACCGTGTGGCGACCACCATGATGGATGACCTCGTAAAAACTTTTCATGTTCCCCCTCCGGTCAAACTTGAATTGACATTTATCAGGGCCTTTAAAGCCAGCCACAGATTTCACGGATTAACACAGATAACTACTGATGGAGCCAACCAGAAGCAACGGCAATTGGACGCAGATAAAATCTGATCAATTCTGATTTTGTAAATTCCTTACAACCAAAACCTGATTTGGATGGTGCCTTTCAATCTGCGTTCATCTGCGAAATTTGCGGCTAATGCATTGACTTCTTTAAATCCAGCCACAGATTTCACGGATTGACACAGATTAAACCCGAAAAGATCTTTTTTTGGATTAAGCCTTAATTCCGTGACCATCTGTGAAATTTGTGGCTATTCGTAGTCAAGCTTAAAACCCAGCCGCGGGTTACGCAATGAAACGCGCAGAGCTATGGATCGGCTGAAACCTTGGCCACAGATTACACGGATTTTCACGGATAAAACCTTTTGAAACAAACCAGAAGCAACGGCAATTTGACGCAGATAAAATCTGATCAATTCTGATTTTGTAAATTCCTTACAACCAAAACCTGATTTGGATGGTGCCTTTCAATCCGCGTTCATCTGCGAAATTTGCGGCTAATGCATTGACTTCTTTAAATCCAGCCACAGATTACACGGATTGGCACAGATTAAACCCAAAAGATCTTTTTTTGGATTAAGCCTTAAATCCGTGACCATCTGTGAAATCTGTGGCTAGATTTAAAGTCCCTAAATCTGCGTTCATCAGATTTGATCTGCGTCCCAATTGCCTTTTGCCTGCAATCTGTAAAACTGCGAAATCTGCGGCCGATGCATTGAGGCCCTTAAACCTGACCACAAATTTCACGGATTTCCACGGAAACAACCTGAAGAGCCGATTGAGTCAATAAACCGTGTCGTGGCTACCAATATTAACCAGTACGATCTTCCCGTCTTCAATCAGGAATTCAAGCGTAATACGATAACTGATATTGATCGACACAGAGTGCAACTCCTGCAAGTTCCCTTGCAACCGATGCAGACGCAACGAAGGATGATTTGGATTAAGCTCCAGCAGGTTCAGGGTCTTTTCATACTGAGAGATAAGTTCCGGATGGCGCTTGAAAAATTTCACTGCGCGCTTCTGGTAGGTTTGCGTAAAAATAAGACGAAAGCTCATTTGACGCTATCCCGGATTTTTGCAACATGTGCCTCGACACTCTCCTCAACAAAATCGCCAGAAGCGATTTGCTGCCGTGTTTCAAAAAGTGCAGCCTCTAACTCACAGACCCGCAGACGGTTGTATTCCTCGACGTCCATAACCACGTAGCGATCGTGCCCACGTACCGAGATCATTGCTTCAAACCCGTCCGCAAGCGCCTGTTCGATAGAGGTCACCCCCCGGGTTTTCAATTCGTTCGCCGCAATCGTTTTCATGTTCGCACCTCCGGCAATCAACTTATCATACGGACAAGAGTACTTTTAACAATACTTCTTGTCAATTAAACAAAAACGGGGTGCCAATTGTTTTCAATTTAGGCGATTGCGTTCAGGCTTAAAAACCAAGCCGCGGATTACGCAATTAAACGCGGTTTAAACCTGAGAAAAGTGAATCAATCCAAACTGTTTGAGGCTGGTTTTGTCTTGGACTTAAACCAAAAATAAGGTTTGTGTTTTGATTTTAATCTGCGTAAATCTGTGAAATCTGCGGCTAGATTTAATGTCCCTAAATCTGCGTTCATCAGATTTGATCTGAGTCCAATTGCTTTAACCTTCAATCTGCGGCCAATCACCTTGAACTGATTGCTAAAAATAGGCCTGCAACGAAAAACTGCCGAACAAAAGCGGCCAGCTGACCAGGATCAGCATCCCGGCAAGCAGCCAGAGGCCGGCATTCAGCCAGCGCCGTTCCATCTGCTCAAGCAGCGGCGTTGGAATCGACCAGCGTTTAAGCCAGACCAGCAGTTGCGGCACCAGCCCACAGAGCACGGCGCCAAAGAGGCACAGATACAGGGGATAACCGATGAAATAATAATGTCCCTGCAAAAGATCAAACGGACAGTGATGCGTCGGCATCCGGTAATAATAGACCGAAATAAACGAGATGACCGACGCAATGGAAACCAGACCGAATCCTGCGGCAGACAGGGCCAAAAGTGCCCGCCACCAGCATCCGGTCAAACGCCGACACATCAGCAGCAACAGACCAAACCAAAGTGACGCCGCGTAGAAGGCGATCATCATCGACCGTATCGGCAACGACGCCAGATCGCTGGCGACGCCCTTCCCGCCGCCGCTGAACAGTGAACCGCAACAGGAGGTGATCACCTCTGGCTCCAGACCGGAGAAATAGACCCACATCAAAACCAGGTCGGCACCTACCAGAGGGAGTACAGGGATGAGAAGGATGAATTTGAGCCGGGTCAAAGGGGCGGAAGGTAGCTGATGATCAAGATGATCGATAAGGATCCAGAGGCTGCCGAGCAGGAACAGAAGAAGCTTGGTCCAGATCAGGTGCCAGCCGATCGGGTTGGCGTTCAACGATCCGGTGGCACACATGGCACCGACGAACAGGGGATGGATGACCTCGGCCGTGTAGAGAAACAACAGCAGGGAGAGGGATTCAAACGCGATCGCCCAGCGAACCAGGACCGCCACCAGCCAGCCGAGACGCTCCAGCTGCAACTGATCGGCCTCAGCCCCCTGCGGATTCCAGCGCCGGGCGATGCGCATTCCGAGAGCCGCACCGACGGCGAGCATCAGCAGGCTGACCATGCCTCCCAACAGCAGGGCCAAAATGCCCGGATGCAGGATCATGCCCCACCCTCTCCAATCAGACGTCCATCGTGCAGAGCGATAATCCGGTCAACCAGAGGATGGTCGCAGACCACGGGATCGTGAGTGGCAACGATCAGGGTCAGCCCGGCTTGCTTGAGAACTTCAAACCGTTGAAGTAATTCAATGCTGAGGCGACTATCGAGATGCGCCGTCGGTTCATCGGCGATCAGAACCTGTGGCCGGTTAACCAGCGCCCGGGCGATAGCGACCCGCTGCTGCTGGCCTCCCGACAAGTGCGCTACCCGGCGGCCGGCAAAACCGGCCAACTCGACTTCGGCCAAAGCCGTCGCCACCCGTTGCTGCATTTCAGTCAGGCTCATCGGTTCGGGGTAAAGCGGCAGCATGACATTATCGCGCACACTCAAATCGGGGATCAGCTGATAATGCTGAAAAACAAACCCGAACGTGCGCCGGCGAACCAGAGTCAAAAAACGCTCAGGGAGGCGCGACACCTCCTCACCGGCGACGATCACCCGGCCGCTGGTGGGGCGCGACATACAACCGATCAGACTGAGCAAAGAGGTCTTGCCCGATCCGCTCGGGCCTTTGAGCACCACCACTTCACCGGCGTCAATCTGCAGGGAAATGCCGGCGACCGCCTCGGTGGCATCGGCCCGATTCGGGTGGTAGGTTTTTCGGACGTCATCAGTGACGATCAAAGGGGACATGGTGGCTAACCTCGCATCACGTCATCCGGGTCGGCGATTGCTGCTCGCCAGGCCGGGATGATGGTACTGGCCACATAAGGGACAATGGTCAGAAACGCCAGGGTCGCAATCTGGTAAGGATCGATAAACGGGGTCGGCTTCAGCGCCGGGAACAGCACCGACCACCCCCGCAGCACCTCACCCAAAAGCGGCGCACCCCAGAAAAAAACCAGCAAAAAAGCGATCAGAAGTCCACCCAAAAAAGCCAGCAGCGACAACGCCAGGCCTTCATAAAGTTTCAGCTGCAACACATCGGCGGTATCCCAGCCGATGGCCTTGAGGATGCCGATCTCCCGCCGTTCACCGGCGCTGAGCCCGGTCGCCTTGTCCCAGGCCAGAATGCAAAAGGCGAGCAGCGCCGATGAAAAAAGCGCCAGCATCATGCCGCCACGCCAATCGAAGACCGCGTGATAGGTGCGCAGCAGCTCGCGCTGGGTAATAGGCCGGGAATCGGGCACAATCCGCTTGACCTTGTTGGCGATGGTGTCAATCTCGCTCGGATTGTAAACCCTGACCGCCAGGTCTGTTGCCACTTGATCAGACATACCGAAGAACTGGCGCAAGGGGCCGTCCGGCATAACGATCAGATCCTGAGTCAACAGATCGGAGCGGGTATCAAACACACCGGTCACAGTGAAGATACGCCCGATATTGTCGTAATCGATCAGAATCAGATCATCTCCCAGACTCACCCGGCGAATCGCTGCAACCCCGGAACCGATGGCGCACTCCTCCTCACCCCGGGGCAAGCGCCCGTCGAGCAGAGTCAACGTATCGTCAGTCGCGTCAAACGCCTGCAGAGTGTAGTTCGCTTCGACCAGTGCATCATAGTAATAGCCCCAAACCCGCGAGGTCACCTCCTTGACACCGGGAATTGCCGCCAGCTGAGCAGCAACAGCCACCGGGATCAGCTCATGCCGTCCGGCCAGGGTTTTCTGGACGATCAGTTCCGGGCCAGCGTCGAGCATGGTGGTCGCTTCGGTCTTCAACGCCTGGGTCAAGAACAGAACCGATGCCAGAACAGCGATCATCAGCATATAGACCAGCAGGATGGCAAACGTCTTTCCGGGCCGCCTGAGCAGCGAGGTCAGTGCGTATTCGAGAATTTTATAGGAACGCATCACGGCACCGCCTTGCGCCGGACAGACAAAAGGGTGTCGGGACGAGGTCCGGTGGGAGCCATCAAGCCACCCGCCGGGAAATGCTCAAACGCACCGGGAAAGTCCTGAAACGGACTGAACAGATCGGCCACCGAGGGGTGCCGGGTGTAGCGGGCTTCGGTCCAGAGCGAAAGGTCAGTCAATGATAAACGGGCAACCAGCTGTCGCCGGGACGGGAGGTCTTCGGCCAGGTAGTCGGCTGTACTGCGCTGCGCCCAGAGTGCCAGGCCCGACAGCACACCGATCAGCAGCAGAATCAGCGACAGAAAAAACCGGCAACGGATCATTGCGCTTCCGTCGCATCGATCAGTTCACGCCCGTCAAAGCGCAGCAGCTTGGCACCGGCATGATCAACCCGAAAGGTCTCCGCGGTCGCCCGCCCCGCCACCGGAACCAGCTCTTGCCCCATGGGGCCGAGCACGTCGCTGCCGGTCACAAAAAAGACCTCCGTCGCCGGCAGCATCCGCGTCGTGTAGTACTCGGTGACATACAGCTTTGCCGTCCTGGCATCAACCCCGGGCAGATATTTTGGCAGATCCCTGAAGCAGATAAACAGATCTTTAGGCCCGTCGAAATAGTAGCGCTGGCCATCATCCGCCTCCAGCACCGCCAGCCAATTGGGATAGGGAGCGACAAACATGCCGCAGACTGCGCAACGGGCTTTGCCATCCGGATTTTGTAAAGAGTCTGCGCTGACAGGAACACAGAGAGAAAGCAGGAGCAGTAGGAGTAGCAGCAGTCGCATGGGTATCCCTTATCAACAAGGTGCAAATCGATGGGTCAGGATCAATGTCTGGCGGCAATAGTAACGCAAAGTCGCTAGAGCCGCAATATAAGCAGGACGGAAAACCATAAGTCATCAGCCACAGATTACACGGACCTTAAACAACGGCAATTGGACGCAGATCAAATCTGATCAATTCTGATTTTGTGAATTCTTTAAAACCAAATCCTGATTTGGACGTTGACTTTCAATCTGTGCCAATCTGTGCAATCTGCGGACGGGTTCAAAAAACTTTGAGGCATTAGCCGCAGATTTCGCAGATTTACGCTGATAAAATCTGATGGGCGCAAACCTGAAACTACGGCAATTGGACGCAGATAAAATCTGATTAATTCTGATTTTGTGAATTCTTTAAAACCAAATCCTGATTTGGACGTTGACTTTCATCCTGTGCCAATCTGTGGCCGGGTTCAAAAAGCTTTAAGGAACTTGCCACAGATTACACGGATTTTCACAGATAAAACCTTTTGGATCAAACCTGAAACTACGGCAATTGGACGCAGATCAAATCTGATCAATTCTGATTTTGTGAATTCTTTAAAACCAAATCCTGATTTGGACGTTGACTTTAATCTGTGCCAATCTGTGAAATCTGTGGCCGGGTTCAAAAAGCTTTGAGGCATTAGCCGCAGATTTCGCAGATTTACGCAGATAAAAACTGATGGGCCCAAACCTGAAACTACGGCAATTGGACGCAGATAAAATCTGATTAATTCTGATTTTGTGAATTCTTTAAAACCAAATCCTGATTTGGACGTTGACTTTCATCCTGTGCCAATCTGTGGCCGGGTTCAAAAAGCTTTAAGGAACTTGCCACAGATTACACGGATTTTCACAGATAAAACCTTTTGGATCAAACCTGAAGTAACGACAATTGGACGCAGATCAAATCTGATCAATTCTGATTTTGTGAATTCTTTAAAACCAAATCCTGATTTGGACGTTGACTTTAATCTGTGCCAATCTGTGCAATCTGTGGCCGGGTTCAAAAAGCTTTGAGGCATTAGCCGCAGATTTCGCAGATTTACGCAGATAAAATCTGATGGGCGCAAACCTGAAACTACGGCAATTGGACGCAGATTTCACGGATTGACTCAGATTTGCTCTAAACCAGAAAGACTTTGTTTTTCTTGACCTGGTCCGTGAAAATCAGATTTGATCAGATTTGATCCGCGTCCAATTGCTCTTTGCTCGTGAGTTGGTTTCATCAGCATTTATCTGTGAAAATCCATGTAATCTGCGGCCGGAGTTGAATTTTGCCCCTAAAATCACTGAGGCGAACAGAACAACCGTCCCGTTCGCCTCAGTGATACCTGTCAGAAGCACACCTGTCAGTGTTGTTTCAAAGTCATCCCGCACTTGCAGTTTTCCGGTTTATCAGAAGCCGTATTGCATTTGCAGCTACCACCGCAATTACAGAAGTAAACACCCGTATCTTTCAAGTTGACCCGCTTGAGCGTTTTGCCGCAGCCGCATTTGGTCGGGTCGGCGGCGTCCTGCTTGCAGGTACACCCTTCGGCGCAGGTACAGACTAGCGCCTCATCCCCTTCCACCTTGACCATGTGCCCCCACCCCATCGGCTTGCCACAGTTGCAATTGCCGGGCTTGGTGCTGACCGAATTACAGCCACAGCCATCGCCACAGGCACAGGTGTAAAGCACGTCATGCCGTTCTGCCGAAGCGTCAGCCGTAGCCGGCTCCTGCATCTTCATCATCCCACCATGACCGGACATCTCCTCAGCCAGGGTCAAGCTGTAGCCCCCGACCAGCATGGCCAGCACAATCCCGAATATCAGACTTCTTTTCTGCTTCATGGTGTATCTCCTTCGCTAGGACCGTGAAATTAACCGAAGCAACTGTAGCGTTCAAAGCTGGATTGTCAAGTTGCTGGTTCAACTCTATCTAAGGCAAAGGGCAAGATCAATTGCTTTTTTGGTTATCCAATTGCCTCAACCTGAACCCTGATTGCAAAACCCCAAATTGTTCCAACTTGAGAGCATCGATAAACTTACGGTCAAAATCAAAATCTTGTCTCACGCAAAGCCGCAAAGACGCCAAGGATAACCCAATACTTTAAGATTTTCTTTGCGCCTTTGCGGCTTGAGTGAGCAACGCGAACGGGCGTGAAATGGACTATCTTCTTATCGAATCGCTCTTTGGTGCTCACCCAAACTTGCGCTGACAGCCTGAGCCCTGTATTCTATGTCAGTCACATCATCCGCAACCCAACCAGACCGAAAGGCACGTACAAGATGAATCGTTTTTCCCGAATCCTCTCCCTGCTGAGCGTCCTGATGCTTATTCTGTCGGCCACCGCATTCTCTGCCGAGCCCGCACGTTACACCCGCACTGTACACGATTACATCGTCCCCGACGTCGTGCTGATCAACGAAAATGGCGAGCATGTCCGGCTTAAGGAGCTGCTCTCACCTGATCAACCGGTCGTGGTCGATTTTATCTACGGCACCTGCACCACCATCTGCCCGGTCCTCTCCGCCGGCTACACCCACCTGCAGCGGAAGCTCGGCGCCGACAGCGCATCAGCAAAACTGGTCTCCATCTCCATCGACCCGGAACACGACACCCCGGCAGTCATGAAGGAATACCTTAAACGCTACCGGGCGAAACCGGGCTGGACCTTCCTCACCGGCAGTCGCAAAGATATCGACAAGGTCATGACCGCCTTTGATGCCTACATCACCGACAAAATGAGTCACCAGCCCCTCACATTTATTCACAATCCGGCTGAGGGCCATTGGGTTCGTTTGTTCGGGCTTCTGAGTGGTAAGGATTTCATGAGTGAGTATCAAAATGCCGGGGCAAATATTACGGGACGATGAGTTTATGTTACGCTTGATATGCGACTACAGTGAAGGAATTTTTAAAGAATGCATTTGGGGGGGGAAAGGCGACTGACTGACCGTTGCAAGGCCAACAAACTGAAGGGGACAGACACCGATGGCGTCTGTCCCCTTCTCATTTCTTTAGGGCTGATTTTACCCCTCAAAAATCATCCTATAAGGGTGTTATGAGGGGGTGAATATGAGAATTAGAATGTGATTTCGGCTAGTTGCATTGGTCCGACCAGTAAAGCTTGTACCTATAATATTGATATTGAAACTTTACAAACAAGCCTCTTCCGCAGAATCTGTGGGT
>DDWE01000041.1 GCA_002345625.1 Desulfuromonadaceae bacterium UBA2294
CATCATCGACGAAGTGCACATGCTCTCCATCAATGCCTTCAACGCCCTGTTGAAGACGCTGGAAGAGCCGCCGGCGCACGCCAAGTTCATCTTCGCCACCACTGAGCCGCACAAGATCCCGATCACCATCCTGTCGCGCTGCCAGCGCCTCGATTTCCGCAAGATCGGCCTGAGCCTTCTGGTGCAGCGCCTGCGCGAGATCGTCGATGCCGAGAAGATCGTCATGTCGGATCGGGCCCTGGCACTGGTCGGGCGCAACGGCGAGGGGAGCATGCGCGACGCCCTGTCGACCCTCGACCAGGTGATTGCTTTTTGCGGTGATACTGTCGGCGACGACGATGTGCAGAGCCTGCTCGGCATGGTCGATCGCCGTCTGCTGATCGATATCGCCAACGCCCTGTTGCAACGCGACACCCGCCGGGCGCTCGACACCCTGCAACAGGTCGATGACCTCGGTCACTCCTACCGCCAGTTTGGCCGCGAACTGATCGACCTGTTCCGCACCCTGGTGCTGCTCAAGGTGATTGACGATCCGGACGGGGTGACCGATATCACCGCCGACGAAAAACAGGAGCTGGTCAAGCTCGCCGCCACCTCCTCCCTCGACGATCTGCAACGGATGCTGACCTTGCTGATGCGCGCCGATACCGAGATCCCGAACGCACCGTTCCCGCGTCTGGTGATCGAAATGGCGCTGGTCCGCATCGCGGCGCTACCGGCGGCAGTCGATGTCGCCACCCTGATCGGCAAAATCGAACTGCTTGAGCGGCGTCTGGCCGGCGGACCGCTGCCGGCTGCTGCAGCCCACCCTCCGGCGAGCCGCCCGGAGCCGCCACCAACGGCCGCACCACAAGCGCCGCCCCTGCCACCGGAGCCACCAGAAAAAAAGTCTGACGCCCCGGCGGCCGGCACCCCCGACCGGGGCTGGCCGGGTCTGGTCGATTTCGTCCGCGCCAAGCGCAAACCGCGCATCGCCTCGATCCTGGAACAGGCCCGCCCGTTGGAGATCGCCCTGCCCAAGCTCCGCTTCGGACTGCTCAAAGGCTCCTTTGCCTGCAACCAGATGGAGGATAAAGAGACCATCGCCGACTTCAGCGAGCTGGCGGAGGCCTACTTTGGCACCCCGGTGCGGGTCGACGTGGTGGCGATGACCCCGGAAGAGGCGGAACAGCAAGAGACCAAATTGCCAAAATCACTGGCCGAGCAACGCCAGGACGAGGAGAGCGACCGGGCCAAACGACTCCGTCAGGACGCCCTCGACCATCCGGCGGTGAAGAATGCGCTTGAGGTTCTTGAAGGTGCCGTGGTTGAAGTTCGCCCCATCGACAAGGGGTTTGTCTAAGCAGTGTCACCGCCATTGTTTTCGTATGGCTAAACTTTAGTTGATTTTTTAAGGGAGAATAAAGATAATGGGTAAAGGTCTTGGCAACCTGATGAAGCAGGCGCAGATGGTCCAGCAGAAGATGGGTCGCGTGCAGGAAGAGATGGAAGGGCGTCAGGTTGAGGCGACTTCCGGCGGCGGCATGGTCACCGCCGTGGTCAACGGCAGGCAGAAACTGCTCGACCTGAAGATCGACCCGCAGGTGGTCGATGCCAGTGATGTCGAGATGTTGCAAGATCTGGTCGTTGCCGCCATCAACGAGGCGATCAACAAAAGTCAGAAGATGATGCAGGAAGAGATGGCGAAACTGACCGGCGGCTTCAACATCCCGGGCATGTTTTAAAACGGATACAGGTCACGACCGATGGCGTCATTGCCGCTCATTAATATTCCTCGCATCTATGCATTTTTAGGGCATATTGAAAAAGTTTCGTCAAGTTAAAAAAATGAAACACCGGTTTATTCCTGTTGGATTTTCGGGGGGTGCATGCTAGACTCCGTCCCATCTTTCGCGCGCCTGGTCGCCGAGCTGGCCAAGTTCCCCGGTATCGGGAAGAAAACCGCCGCCCGTCTGGCCTTTTATCTGTTGCGCTGCCCTGATCAGGAAGCCTTTGCCCTGGCCGACGCGGTGCGCGCGCTGAAAGAGCACATCCGGTTCTGCTCGGTCTGCCACCATATCACCGAAGCTGACCCCTGCTCATTGTGTACCGATCCGGCACGCAGCGATCAGGTTTTGTGCGTGGTCGAATCACCGCAGGATCTCATTGCCATCGAGCGCAGCCGCTCTTATCGCGGACGCTACCATGTTCTGCACGGAGCCCTGTCACCGCTGGACGGTATCGGTCCGGAGCAGCTGCATATTACCGACCTGCTCGAGCGTCTGCGCAACCACGCCGTGCAGGAGGTCATTGTCGCCACCAACTTCACCGTCGAAGGCGAAGCAACGGCGCTCTACCTCAACCGGCTGCTCCACCCCCTGGGAGTGCGGGTGACGCGTCCGGCGCACGGTATCCCGATGGGGAGCGATCTTGAATACGTAGATGAAGCCACGGTCAGCCGGGCAGTCGAAGGCCGGCGCGACCTTTAACCAGTAAAACCAGCATCCATTCGGTGCGAAAAAGGAAATTTATCCGCATAAAAGGAGAAGATTATGTCTCGAAAAATGGTCAACATTGACGGCAACACCGCAGCAGCACATGTGGCGCATGCAGTTAACGAGGTGATCGCTATCTACCCGATTACCCCATCATCGGTGATGGGTGAGGTTTCTGACGCCAAGAGTGCTGTCGGTGAAAAAAATATCTGGGGAACGGTCCCCAAGGTTGTTGAGATGCAGTCCGAGGGTGGGGCCGCCGGGGCGGTTCACGGTGCGCTGCAGACCGGCGCCCTGACGACCACCTTTACCGCTTCTCAGGGTCTGCTGTTGATGATCCCGAACATGTTCAAGATTGCGGGTGAGCTCACCTCGACCGTCTTTCATGTATCCGCCCGTGCCATCGCCGCTCAGGCGCTGTCGATCTTCGGCGACCATTCCGACGTCATGTCAGCCCGCTCCACCGGCTGGGCCCTGCTCTGCTCCAACAATACCCAGGAGGTCATGGACTTCGCCCTGATCGCCCAGGCCTCGACCCTGGAGTCGCGCATCCCGTTCCTGCACTTCTTCGACGGCTTCCGCACCTCGTCCGAGATCCAGAAAGTCGAAGAGCTGACCATGGACGATATGCGCCACATGGTCAGTAATGAACTGGTCCGTGCACACCGTGCCCGCGCCCTCTCTCCGGACCATCCGGTCATGCGCGGCACCGCCCAGAATCCGGACGTCTACTTCCAGGGCCGTGAAACGGTCAATGCATTCTATGACAAGGTGCCAGGCATCGTTCAGGCACAGATGGACAAATTCGCAAAACTGACCGGTCGCCAGTACAACCTGTTCGACTACGTCGGTGCTCCGGATGCGGAGAAAGTCATTGTCATGATGGGCTCCGGCTGCGACACCGCCCATGAACTGGTCAACCATCTGACTGCCAAGGGTGAGAAGGTCGGCCTGCTCAAGGTCCGTCTCTTCCTGCCGTTTTTGACCGAAGAGTTTGCCAAAGCGCTTCCGAAGACGGTCAAGAAGATCGCGGTCCTCGACCGCACCAAGGAGCCAGGCTCCATGGGCGAGCCGATGTATCTCAACGTCCGCACCGCCATTGGCGAAGCGATGGCCGACGGTCAGTTCGAGTTCAAAGGCTACCCGACCATCGTCGGCGGCCGCTATGGTCTCGGCTCTTACGAATTCACTCCGGCCATGGTCAAGGCGGTTTACGATAACCTCGACGCCGCCAAGCCGATGAATCATTTCGTCGTCGGTATCAAGGACGACGTCACCGGCCGCAGCCTCGACTTCGATCCGAATTTCAAGGTTCCGAGCAACGCCTATCAGGCGATGTTCTTCGGTCTCGGCTCCGACGGGACTGTCGGCGCCAACAAGAACTCGATCAAAATTATCGGCGACACCACCGACAACAATGCTCAGGCTTACTTCGTGTACGACTCGAAGAAGGCCGGGAGCATGACCACTTCGCATCTGCGCTTCGGCAAGGAGGTGATCCGTGCTCCGTACCTGATCGATTCAGCCGACTTTATCGCCTGCCACAACTTCTCGTTCCTCGCCAGATACGACCTGCTCTCCAAGGCGAAGGAGGGTGCAACCTTCCTGATCAACTCTGTGCACAGCGCCAGCGAGACCTGGGACTACCTGCCGCAGGAGACCCAGCAGACGATTATCGACAAGAAGATGAAGGTTTACGTGATCGATGGCGTGCGCCTCGGTAACGAGATCGGGCTCGGCTCGCGTATCAACGTCATCATGCAGTCCGCCTTCTTCAAGATTTCGAACATTATCGACTTCGGCCTGGCCGAAAAAGAGATCAAGGACGCCATCGTCAAGTCGTACAGCAAAGCCGGTGAGAAGGTCGTCAAGATGAACTTCGAGGCGGTTGACGCCGGCGCCAACAACATCGTCGAGATGGCTGTTCCTGCCAAGGTCACCAGCAGCTTCAAGATCACCTCGGTGGTTAATGCTGATTCTCCTACTTTTGTCAAGCAGACCACCGGTCCGATTATCGACGCCAAGGGCGAAGCCCTGCCGATCTCGGCCATGCCGGTCGACGGAACCTTCCCGACCGGAACCGCCAAGTACGAAAAACGCAACATCGCGGTCAACATCCCCGTCTGGGACAAAGAACTCTGCATCCAGTGCGGGATCTGTTCGTTTGTCTGCCCGCATGCCACCATCCGGATGAAGGTCGTCGAAGAAGCGGATCTCAAAGGGGCTCCGGCCACCTTTAAATCGTGTGATGCCAAGGGCAAAGAGCTGGCCGGCAAGAAGTATGCGTTGCAGGTCGCGCCTGAGGATTGTACCGGCTGTGGCGCTTGTGTTCACAACTGCCCGGCCAAGAGCAAGACCGAGGAAGGGCACAAGGCGATCAACATGACCTTCCAGGAGCCGCTGCGTGAGCAGGAAGCTGCCAACTGGGAGTTCTTCCTGTCGCTGCCCGACACCGATCCGGCACTGCTGAATCGCGCGACGCTCAAAGGGAGTCAACTCCTGCCGCCGATGTTCGAATTCTCCGGCGCCTGTGCCGGTTGTGGCGAGACCCCGTTCGTCAAGCTCTGCTCGCAGTTGTTCGGTGACCGGATGATCGTCGCCAATGCCACCGGTTGTTCATCGATTTACGGAGGCAACCTGCCGACCACACCCTGGACCACCCGTAAGGACGGTCTCGGTCCGGCCTGGAGTAACTCTCTGTTTGAGGACAACGCGGAATTCGGCTTCGGCTACCGCCTGACCATCGACAAGTTCAACGAGTATGCGCTTGAACTGATCGACAAGCTCGCCAGCTGTGATTGCAAAGGCTGCAAAGAGAACCTGGGCCTGATGAACGAGATCAAGACCGCCAAGCAGGAGACCCAGGAAGAGATCGAAGCCCAGCGTGCTCGCGTTGCCAAGCTTAAGACCGCTCTCGCTCAGTGCCCGGATGACGACAGCAAGGACCTGCTGTCCCTCGCCGACTACCTGGTCAAGAAGTCGGTCTGGATCCATGGTGGCGACGGTTGGGCCTACGACATCG
>DDWE01000109.1 GCA_002345625.1 Desulfuromonadaceae bacterium UBA2294
ATCTCAATACCGATATGGAAAAAGTGAAGTACGCTCCGTCGGCACTACCGGCAAAGATCCCCTTTGCCAGCGACGATCCCAAGCGCGAGTTTGTCGAACAGTTGGTAGACCGGCACTTTTTGCCGGAGACCGGGATTGCGTTTGACAAGGTCAATTACATGCGGGCCGGGGAGGACTACCCTGGTTTGCCTGCGTCTTATGCCGACCGGGGCGACTATCTGCATGCCTTGCGCGCTCTTTCCCGGCCCGGCACCCCCTTTGCCGCGCTGGTTAACGATTACAATGCCAACCTTGCCTATCTGCGGATCCGACTGCAAGGCGACACCGACATTGTCGCGTCTTTAGTGATCAACCGCTGGCATGATAACGTCGCGTTTCTGATCAAGGAGGATGGACGGCTCGATCCCGCAAAAGACAGTATCGATTTCATCCCTGATCTGATCGGCTCTTATCCGAACTATTTCTTTGATGTGCGCCTGGAGGATCTGCCCGATTTCCTCGATTTGCTGGCTCACTTCGAACCGACTCCAGAGGCGGCCGAGCGTTTGGCCAAATATGGGATCAATCGGGCTGACGAGCGTTTCTGGGCGACCTACGACTGGTTTCAACAACGCGCACTGACCGATAAACCGGTCCTTGGCGGACTGTTTGATTTGAACCGATATTACTATCTGGCCAGGTAGTTGGTTGTTGGCACGACACAAGATGTGCAACTGTAGACATGCTTTCCTCCCCGCTTGACAGAGGCCGATCAATTCATTTTTGAATCCAATTGGAGCTTTCATGAGTATCTGGCATCAGAAGATCGATCTGGAAAAGCTGAATAAACTGATGTGCACGGGGAACATGCTCGAGCACCTCGACGTCACCTTTACCGAGATTGGTGACGATTACCTGACGGCCCGCATGCCGGTCGACTGGCGGACCCATCAGCCCGCCGGGATCCTGCATGGCGGCGCTTCGGTGGTGCTGGCCGAGACCGTCGGTAGTGTCGCCGCCAATCTGTGCGTCGACATGCGGCACTACGCCTGTGTCGGCCAGGAGGTTAACGCCAATCATCTGCGCTCCAAGCCGTCGGGCTGGGTCAGTGGTACCGCACGTCCGGTTCATATTGGCCAGCGCAGCCAGGTGTGGGAGATTCGTATCGTAGATGAACAGGAGCGCCTGATCTGTGTTTCACGTCTGACTATGGCGGTGGTCAAAAACAACAAGACCGCCTAAACCTGTTTCTGAGCCAACCGCTCTCCAGCGCCCCGATCGAAAGATTCCGGGGCGTTTTTTTTCTTTGGGCGCTGGATCGCCAGCGGTTGGTGTTTGAATATGGCAATTGATAAGCAGGTGCTAGATAAGCCTTTTAGGGTTTAAATCGCGTTATGTGTTATGCAAGTATCTATAAATATTAGATAAATTCAGAAAATATTTGCAATAGAACGATATTTTGTTAAGTTGCATGCATAAGTTTTAACTTAGAAAGGAGGCAGACTATGGGTTTTTTCGACAAGTTGTTCGGACAGCAGGAGCAGTATCCTGAACTCGCCGGGGACCATACGGCCGCACGTCGACTGGCGGCGATTCGCGGTAACCTTGAGGAGTTGTCCAGAGAGGTTTCTGATCCGATGGAAGTTCTCCCCACTGATGACGGTGCTTACGTCTTTATCGGCAAACCGCCGAAGCGGTTCGGGATTGCCTGGATCGAGGGGGGTGAGATCAAAAGTTTCAAAACCCTGGTGGCAGAGCATGGTATGAGCGCACGGGAGATCACGGCGATTTCGGATAAGTTGCGCGAGGTTTATGTCCGCCACCACGATGCCGAGCACTTCAGCGCCAAGGTCGCCGAGGTGGAGATCGTTGTCACCCCGTCCGAGCCGATGGCGCAGGATGTACGTGAGATTCTCACCAGCCTGAATTGAAACAGTGCTGCCACTCGGCAGACATGCAGGTATTGGTTGCCACGGATTGTGCGATTAGGTCAAGGGTTGCTTCTTTTTGGAAGCGCCCTTTTTTTTGGGCAGAAGGGTATGTCGACAAGAGGATCAGCGATATTGTTCACCAAATAACATGTCCACGGTCAGAATCAGGGACGGATCGGGTCGAAAACTCGCATTACGTTCAAAAACGATCTGCGGTTTGATCTCGACGAAAATCCACTTCTCGTGCAGATTGCGGCGGTAGCGGATATTGGCGAAATAGGTAGTGTCGCGCAGGTAAGGTGTGGTGTCGAAAATGACCCCGGTTGTTGCGGCGATGATGTCGGCAGGCGTCAGAATATAAGAGTAGGAGACCGATGGCTGCAGCTGAACGTTCTTTTTGGAGCCCTCTTCCCAAAAGAGGCCGTTGGATAAGCGCAGAAGGCTGCGCTCGCTTGGCGTGGTGTCGAAATCGAGAACCGACTTCAATTCCAGGCCGCGCGATTCGTACCAGGCCGGTATCGTGGTTAAGCGCAACAGCCAGTCTTCACCCAGCGGCTGCAGGCGGCGGGTGCGCAACTTGATAAAGGGATCGAGAGGCACCCGCATCTTGAGCCCGGGCTGCAGGCGCACATCCCAGCGGCGTTTTTCCTGCAGAACGATTTGCAGGGCGGCGACTGGTTTTGCCGAGTCGATTCGGTCAAAAATCGGTTCGCCGGTGGTGATCTTACCGCCATCGGGGGCATCGTCGTCGCTGGCCAGGATCAGGTTCACCTTCCGGCCAAGGCGACTGAGGTTTTGCAAATCGAGGCGCAGACGAACGGTGCCGTCGAAAGTCAATTCTCCTTTCTTTTCGTAGATGGCGCTGCCGGAGAGCCGGGTGTAGGTGCCGCTATCTTCGATAAAGATGCGGTCATCGCCGAAAAAAGTATCGACGTGGTCGGTCATACTTTCGAGGGAGCGCGAGAAAAAGCCGTGCCCGACGTCGATAAAGCGCATCCCCGGTAAGCGCGGAAGGGGGGCGTCGGTCTTGGTGTCCGAAGGCTCTGTCGGTGCCGGAACCGCCTTTGGAGACGAATCCGGAATCGGTGCTTCAAGCGGAACCGGTGTCACTTCCGTCGACAGCGGCTCTTCGGCCCAGGTCACGGTTTTGCTCAGCAGAATCAAAAATACTAAAGGCGCCAGCAACCGCATAGCCCGGAATTTTCGACCATGCGGTTGTTTAATCAAGGCCAAATCCAGAAACATAAGTTACCCTGCTGCTAAATTGACTCAGGCCCTTGCGGTCGGATTGCGCCAGAACGCCGCGGGCGCGGATCGGTCGATATCGGCATCGCCGAGACCGGTCTTGTTGGAGAAAGTGCCCCAGTCACAACTGTTTGCCGGTGTAAGGTGTTGCTGCTGAAAAAATCTATGCGCTCAGGGGGAGGTGATCAATTCGATTCGGTCGGTTGACGCGATATGGCCATGAACCCGTCGACCACTGCATCGACATCCTCGACACTGACAGTGCGGGCGAACTCACGCACGAAGCCCCGCAGGTAGACGTTTGCTGGCAGTTTATCACAGTTTTGTGCCTCAATATTCCGCAGGTGATAGATGCCGATCTTGGTCCGTTCGGCGACATCCTGCAGACTCAGGCCGAGACGTTCCCGATGTTGCTGCAGGTGGAGTCCAGGGGTGGTTCGCGGATCGCAGACGGTGCCTGTATCTGAGGTAACGGGGGGCTCATCCTGAGGCAGAGGGCAGATCCGTGATTGGGTAATGACGTCGAAGGCGATCTGCAACGATTCCAGCTTCTCCTGCCGATCGGCATAATCGAGCAGGGAATAGGTGGCCAGAGACGCTTCGTCAAACAGCTCGCGCAATTGACGGTAGGCGGTCTCCACCTCGCGAAGATTCGCATCGGAGGTCAATCCGAGGAGCGCGTAGCTGCGCTGCAAGTCATCTCTGTCCATGAGACGCCTCCTTTGCCGGGAGCATGAGGGCGAGCAGTCGGCGGATATCTTCGGCAAACGGGCCGCCGGGGAACATCTCCAGCACCGGGCGCCGGGACTTAAGGGCGACCAGAACCCGCTCATCGTTGCGGATCAAAGCCGGTTCTCCCATGTCGATGCCGAAAAAGTCACGGCAGGCGATGACCATTTTAGCACCGAGCTCGCGGTCTTCACTACGCTGGACCTGATTGACAACCAGTTTCGGCGTAAACCTGGCCATGGCTCGCTGCAGGCGCTGCGCCACCTGCGGATCGCGTTGCTGCAGATCGAGGAGCAGCTCTCGGGGTGAACGGACACCGTTTTGCACTTTTGTCGCCAGGGCGGCATCGACCAGATCCTCGGCTTCGAGATGGCGGATGACAGAACGCAGACGGCGATAGTAACTGGCTTTGAGAAAATGGTAGGTGTTTTCGATGGCGGTAGGGGTCGGCATCAGCACCAGCAGGCCGTTTTGTGCCGCGAGGAAGAAGTCGAGCATGTTGAAGGAGCTGCCGGCGCCGAGGTCGATAAAGATGTGATCAGCCGGCAAGATCGTGAGTTGACGGATCAATTTTACCTTCTGCAACCAGGCCGGGTTGGCCATGTCGAGTTGGGCGCGGGCGCCACTGATCAGCGACAGGTTGGGAAACGGTGTCGGCAGGAGGATGTCGTCGAGGGTCGCCGCAGCGCGGCGAAACAGATCACTGATGGTCCGCTGTGGGTTGGGCATGCCGACAAATGTGTGCAGGTTGGCGCCGCCCAGATCAGCGTCGAACAGGATGCAACGTTCGCCGCGGGCCGCCAGAGACATGGCCAGACCGGAGGCGATCACCGATTTTCCGACCCCGCCCTTGCCGCCGCCGATGGCCCAGATGCGCGGCCGGTGCTGTTGCCCTTCCTGCTGATCCGTCACCGTCATGGTTCACTATAACTTTCTGGTTGGCACACCGGTCGCCGGTGTGCCGCTGTATCCAGTACACATTTGTCTAATAAATCCGCAAAGATGTCAAGCTCTGCCAGCTTGTGGCAGTCGCCACACTTGATTTTTCGTCACCAACCACCTTATAGTTTGATCCTTGTTCTTCCCGCTTTTTCCCGATGGAGTCGATGGTGCACGAACTCGGCATTACCCAGAGTCTGGTCGAGATTGCCGAGCGCGCTGCGAGCGAGCAGGGCGCGCAACGCGTGCTGACCCTGACGGTGGAGATCGGTGAACTCGCTGGTGTCGTCCCCGATGCCGTGGCGTTCTGTTTCGAAGCCTGTGTTCATGGCACCCTGCTTGAGGGGAGTCAACTGCTGATCCGCTCGATCCCCGGCCGGGCGCACTGTGCCGGATGCGCTACCGAGGTGGCGGTCGAGCCGATGACCATCGCCTGTCCCGCCTGCGGCAGTTTCGCTCTGGAGCGTCGGCAGGGAGAAGAACTGCGCTTACTTGAACTGGAGATTGAATAGCCATGTGTACCGATTGCGGCTGCGCGCCGGACGCACAGCACGACCACCACCACAGCCATGACGACGGCAGCATGCGTACTCTGCGTATCGAAGAGAACCTGCTGGCCAAAAACGACCGCCTGGCGGCAGCCAACCGGACCCACTTTGCCGCCCACGGCCTGCTGACCCTCAACCTGGTCAGCTCCCCCGGTTCCGGCAAGACCACACTGCTTGAGCGCACCCTGCGTGATCTGAGTGGTCGTATCGGGTTCGCCGTTCTTGAAGGAGACCAACAGACCAGCAACGATGCCGATCGTATCGCCGCCACCGGCGTGCCGGCTCACCAGATCAACACCGGCGCCGGCTGTCACCTCGACGCCCACATGGTCGGTCACGGTGTCGAGCATTTCGATCTTGATGCCACCGATATTCTGCTGATTGAAAATGTCGGCAACCTGGTCTGCCCGGCCGCCTTCGATCTCGGCGAAGATGCCAAGGTAGCGGTGCTGTCGGTTACCGAAGGTGAGGATAAACCGGTCAAGTACCCGCAGATGTTTCGCGCTGCATCGCTGATGATCATCAACAAGATCGATCTGCTCCCCTATCTCGATTTTGATGTCGAGAAATGCCGCACCTATGCCCTTCAGGTCAATCCCGGGCTGGAGATTATTGAGCTCTCCTGCCGTAGCGGGGCCGGGCTCGATGTCTGGTATGCCTGGCTGGAGAAGGCTTTGGCGCAAAAGCGCGTCGGTCGGTAAACACGTCAAGAGCGCTCACCACTTCAGTTCACAGAGAACGCGGAGAATGTCCAGGCAGATACCCCTTTTTTCACACGGAGGCACAAAGGCACAAAGGAAAGCTAAATCTTTTTTGTGTGTAAAAGCTTTACCCAAAGGATGTTCTTTGTGCCTTTGTGGCTTTGTGTGAGGCGCTTTTCTTTAGTTTTGCCTCTCTCGGTGAACTCTGTACTCTTATGTGGTAAACAGCTTTGCCGGTTTGCCTTACTGCAATTCACGCCGAAAAAACTCCCCGAGTTGCTGGCGGATTTCGTCGCGTACCCGGCGGTAGACCGCCAGCACCTCATCCTCCGTCCCGGTCGCTTTCGGCGGATCATCAAAACCGATGTGGATGCGCTGGACGCCGCCGACAAACAGCGGGCACTTGTCGTTGGCGTCACCACAGAGGGTAATGGCGTAGTCGAAACTCTGGCCGTCGTACTTGCTGATATGGTCGGAGCTGTTGCGCGAAATGTCGATGCCGAGCTCAGCCATCACCTGCACGGCTTTTGCATTGAGGCCATGCGGCTCGGTGCCGGCGGAGAAGGCCTCGATACGATCTGCAAAGTCGTGGTTGATCAAACCATCAGCCATCTGGCTACGGCAGGAGTTGCCGGTGCAGAGAAACAGGACGCGTTTTTTCATCAATCACCTTTAGTAAATTTCAAGTCATCCCCCTTTTGGAAAGGGGGATCGAGGGGGATTTGCACTGATTGCCACTTAAAAATCCCCCCTGCCCCCCTTTGCAAAGGGGGGAAAAGACATTATTTCAGAAACGCGGTGATTTCGGCCGGCTTGAGCAGCTTGCCGCTCGCCACCACTTTACCATCGACCACCAGCCCCGGCGTACTCATGACGCCGAATTTCATGATTTCGACCATGTCCGTCACCTTCACCAGCTCGATGTCGATCCCGAGCCCTTTGGCGGCCTCCTGGGTGTTTTCGGTCAGTTTCTGGCATTTGGCACAGCCGGTACCGAGAATCTGGACTTTTTTCATCATAAACTCCTTGCGTCAATGATCCCGACCAGGTTCAGGCCAGAACCAGGTTAAACAGATAGCCGACACCGATGATGGTGACGGTCATGATGCTGACAAAGATCACCAGCAGCTTCGGTTTGAGCACTTTGCGCAGAATCACCATCTCCGGAAAGGAGAGAGCTGTGACCGCCATCATGAATGCGAGGACGGTGCCGATACTCATCCCCTTGGCCATCAGGGCATGGACGATGGGGATGACGCCGGCGGCATTACTGTACAGCGGCACACCGAGGAGCACCGCCAGCGGCACAGCAAACGGGTTATCCGGTCCGGCATAGCGCACCAGAAAATCCTCCGGCACATAGCCGTGGATAAAGCCGCCGATGCCGATGCCGATCACCACATAAAGCCAGACCTTGCGCAGGATCTCTCCGGTGTACTGTCGGGCGTAGGCGAAACGTTCCGGCCAGCTCGGCACTGCCACCTCCGCTGCGCCGACCTTGATCTGCCAGACATACTCCTCAACCTCCCCTTCCAGCTTCAACTTACCGATGACGATGCCGGCGAAAAAGGCGACCAGCAAACCGGTACCGAGATAAAGGGCGGCGATCTTCCAGCCGAACAGGCCGTAGAGCAGAATCAGCGCCACCTCGTTGACCATCGGCGAGCTGATTAAAAAGGAGAAGGTCACTCCCAGCGGCACCCCCGATTCGACAAAACCAATAAACAGCGGCACCGCAGAACAGGAGCAGAACGGAGTGACGACACCGAGCAGGGCTGCGGCGCCGTTACCGACGTATTCCCGCTCACGGGAAAGGATCTTGCGGGTCTTCTCCGGCGGAAAATAAGACCGTAGCAAAGCGACGGCAAAGATGATCACCGCCAGCAGGACGAAGATCTTCAGGGTGTCGTAAACAAAAAAGTGCAGGGCGCCGCCGAGGCGCGAGGCGGGGTCGAGCCCGAGCAGCGAGATCACCAGCAGATCGGCAATTTTTTCAAAGATGATAAACACAGGCACAACTTTCTCTGGCGATTAAACCAGCGCATCCGCATGAGCGGATGAAAAAAACAAAAAAAATCAGCAACAACCCGGTGCGTTCTTTTTTTGTAGGTAGGCCTGCAGCACCTTGCGGTCGTTGACGCCGCTTGTCAGGTCAGCCAGCTGACCCGGCAACGTCGCCACCAGCGTGGAGAGTTCTCCGGTCGATGGAGTCAACCGGTAGTACATCCAGATCCCCTGACGACGATCCTCGACCAGCCCGGCATTGCGCAGGGTGGCGAGATGCCGTGACACCGTCGATTGCGGAAGTTCGAGCACCGCCATCAAGTCGCAAACGCACAGTTCCCCGGCCTCGAGCAGGGCGAGGATGCGCAGGCGGGTTTCGTCGGAGAGGGCTTTAAAGAGTTGGGCTGTTTTTTTCATGTCAGCACTATATCCGCATAAGCGGATTTGTACAACTTTTTTCTTCAATGAATGCAATGGAGTGGCTTTTTTAATCCGCCACGCGAAAACCCGAAGAGCCCAGCGGGCGGCCGTCTGTTTTTCAGAAATTTGAAACAGGGTGAACTACTTGGGAAGGGTAAACGAGAAGACCGTACCGGCACCAGGGGTCGATTCGGCCATGATCTCACCTCCATGACGCAGAATCACGCGCTGCGCGGTGGAGAGGCCGATACCGAGGCCTGGAAAGTTCTGTCCGTTGCTTAAACGGCCGAAAGGGAGGAACAGTTTGCCGGCCTCGTTCATATCAAAACCGATGCCGTTGTCACGCAAACGATAAACGACGCGACTGTCTTCATCCGTACAATCGAGAGAAATCTGTGCCGGTTGGCGGTCGCGCGTGTACTTCCAGGCGTTACCAATCAGATTCTGCAGCGCGACCTTGAGCAGCGGCCGATCACCGACAGCAACCATACCGCTGGCAATAGCAAACTCCACCGGTCGTTGACTATCAGCGGCGCGCAGGGATTCGGCGACTTCATGAGCCAGGGCACTGAGATCGACCGGTTTCTGTTCCAACTCCCGGTGGGAGACCCGTGAGAGAACCATGATCGACTGGATCAGCGCATCCATCTCTTCTGTGGCAGTGGCAATGGTTTGCACACAGTAGCTGCCGTCTTCACCCAGAATCATGCCGTCGACTGCACCGAGGACTTCTGCGGCCGTGGCGATGCGGGTCAGATGTCCCCGCAGATCGTGAGCGAGGGACGAGCCGAAGGCCTCGAGTTCCAGGTTGGCTGCCGAGAGCTCCGCCGTGCGTTGTTCAAGCGTGCTGCGCGTCATGCGGATCATCGCCTCGTTCCGCTTACGTTCGCTAATGTCACGTACCGCCTCGATGCCGGCGATGATATTACCAGCGCCATCAAACAGGGGCGTGGCGACAATTTCGACCTGTACCTCACCGCGCCGACTGTGCTGCGTGGAGGTCTCGCGCCGATGCACCTGACCATCGTTAAAGGCAGCCTGAAGGTGACAATCGGGGCAGACAGCGTCGAGTTTATGATAAGCCTGAAAGCAGTACTCACCAACACGATCACCCATCAGGGCACGATGGCCCTGATTCTGGTAAATCACCCGCAATTCCCGATCCTGGATACTGACCGGATCACCAAAAGCTTCAAGAACAGCGTCACTGCGCGCCACCGCCTGGTTTTTGTCCTCCAGGGCCCGGGCCAGTGAATTCTGCAGTCGATTCTGGGTGCGCAGCAGGTAGACGATGTAAAATAGAAAGGCGAGTTCGCAGACCAGCAACAGCAGGCGAATCAGCAGTTCGTCGAACGAGGGTGAAAAAAGGGCGGAGAGAACATGTTTCTGATCGAAGCGTGCCTCGATCAGAGCGTCGAGAAAGACACTGAGGCCAACCAACGCCAGGCCGAAGAAGACCACGTTCCGGATCCGAGCGCGTCCCTTCTCCAGAGTGTGCATTTACGAACCCCTTGGTCTATCTGGTAATTTCTGCGCAAAAGGCGCATTCATTAGAACAAGCAGCAATCGTGCCAGAATTGCTGCCGCAGGTTCATGCCGCAAAAACAAATCCTCCGGGATTTGCCAACGCATTTCCCATGCCCTATCACTTCAGCCATATGACGGTATTGCATTCAGATGAAGCCCTTGCACGGCACTCGCTGATATGCTACATCAATCCCCTTTTCGCTTGAAACGGAGTACTTACATGATCCACCTGACCAATCTNNCCCGCCAGCACGGCACCCGCGTGCTGTTCCAGAATGCCAGCGTCCAGATCCTGCCCGGTAGCCGCAACGGCCTGGTCGGCGCCAACGGGGCCGGAAAGACCACTCTGTTTCGCCTGATCACCGGTGAAGAGCACGCCGACGCCGGCGACATCAGCTGCAACAAAAAGACCGTCATCGGCTACTTCTCGCAGGATGTTGACGAGATGTCGGGTCGCTCGGCGCTGACCGAAGTCATGGCCGCCTCAGCGCAAACGGTCAAGCTCGGGGCCGAGATCGCCGAGATGGAAGGAGCGATGGCGACACCGATGTCGGACGACGCCATGGCCGATCTGCTTGAGCGCTACGGTGATGCGCTGGCCGACTACGAACATCGCGGTGGTTACGACCTCGAGAGTCGCGCCCAGGCGGTGCTGACCGGCCTCGGTATCGGCCCCGACGCTTACGACCGCCCGGTGGAGACCTTCAGCGGCGGCTGGAAGATGCGCATCGCCCTGGCCCGCATCCTGACTTTGAACCCCGACGTGCTGCTGCTCGATGAGCCGACCAACCATCTCGACGTCGAGTCGATCGTCTGGCTGGAGAACTGGCTGGCCAACGACTTCAAGGGCGCCCTGCTGATGACCAGCCATGACCGCGACTTTATGAACCGCCTGGTCAGCCGCATCATCGAGGTCGGCAACGGCACCATCACCACCTACGGCGGCAACTACGATTTTTACCTGAAAGAGCGGGAGATCCGCCGCGAGCAGCTGCTCGCCAGCCACCGGCGTCAGCAGGAGATGCTTGCCAAGGAGGAGGAGTTCATCAGCCGCTTCGCTGCCCGGGCCAGCCACGCCGCCCAGGTGCAATCAAGGGTCAAGAAGCTGGAGAAGATCGACCGTATCGAGATTCCCCCCGAACAGAAAGTCATCAAATTCGAATTCGCCGAGCCGCCGCGCTCCGGCGACGACGTGGTCAAGTTCACCGGGTTGGCCAAGACCTGGAGTTTGCCGGAAGGGGGCGAAAAGCCGGTCTTCTCCGGCATCGACGGTCTGATCCGCCGCGGCGAGAAGATTGCCGTCGTCGGCGTCAACGGCGCCGGGAAATCAACGTTCCTCAAAACCCTCATCGGTCAGACCGAACCGACCGCCGGCAACGTCAATCTCGGCGCCAGTGTCTTCCCCGGCTACTTCAGTCAGCACTCCATGGATCTGCTCAACCCGAAACGGACCGTGTTCGAGACCGTACAGGAGACCATGCCGACCTCCTCCATCGGCGTCATCCGCAATCTCTGCGCCGCCTTCCTCTTCCGCGGTGACGATGTCGACAAACGGATCGACAAGCTCTCCGGTGGCGAAAAGAGCCGGGTGGTGCTGGCCATGCTCCTCGCCCGGCCGCTTAACCTGCTGGTGCTCGACGAGCCGACCAACCATCTCGACATCGAATCGCGCGCTGTACTGCTCGAAGCGCTGCAGTCCTTTACCGGCACCGTCGTCCTGGTCAGCCACGACCGTCACTTTTTGCGCTCACTGGTGAATCGGGTGTTCGAAATCGATCATGGTGAGATGCGGGCTTATGAAGGCGACTACAACTACTACCTGCAGAAGAGTGCCCAGCTGCGCGAGGGGTAGACAGCCCCTTCCGTTTGCCTCCAGAACAAGACAGGCCGCCACGGGAATCATCCCCCGTGGCGGCCCGCTTTGCGTTGACGCCTGACGATTGTCAATCCAGCGTCCTCCGGAAGCGCTTGAGACCAATACTTAACACCACCAGCAAAAACAGGGCCATGGGCCAGAGCTCGGGACCGATCTCTCCCAGGCCATTCCCCTTGAGCAGAATGCCGCGGACAACCCGCAGGTAGTGGGTCAGTGGCAGCACTTCGCCGATGCGCTGCGCCCAGACCGGCATGCCGCGAAACGGAAACATGAAGCCGGAGAGCAGAATCGACGGCAGGAAGAAGAAGAACGCCATCTGCATCGCCTGCAGCTGGTTACGCGCCAGAGTGGAGAAAGTGATGCCGACGCTGAGGTTGGCGGCGATAAACAGCAACGAGACCGCCAGCAGCAGCAAGACGCTGCCGACCAGGGGGACGTGGAAGAGGAAGTGGGCGGCGATCAGGATAAAGCCCATCTGCAAATAGCCGACGACGATATAGGGGATGATTTTCCCGACCATCACTTCCAGTGGCCGCACCGGCGTTGAGAGCAGGTTCTCCATGGTGCCGCGCTCCCGCTCGCGGGTGATGGCCAGGGCGGTGATAATCACCAGGGTCATGGTCAGCACCACCCCCATCAAACCGGGGACGATATTGTATTGGGTGATCGCCTCCGGGTTGAAGCGGGGGTGAACGATAACCTCCACTGGTGCCTTGCCCCGGCGCATATGGCGCAACGGGCCGTCGAGGTCACGGGCCAGAGCCGCTTCGGCGACAATCTTGAAGGCGGCCAGTGCATTGCTGGTCGCCGCCGGGTCGGTCGCATCGGCAGTGAGCAGCAGGGCCGGATGCTCGCCGCGCAACAGCCGGCGGGAGAACTGTTCCGGGATGCTGAGGACGAACTGCACTTCGCCAAGTTCGATCAGCCGTGCGGCCTCGGCCTCACTCGCCACCGGCTGCACCAGGCGAAAATAGTCGCTGTTCTGCATCGCCGCGACGATGCTGCGGGCGTAGACACCGTGATCGGCGGAGAGCACCGCCGTCGGTAACTGACGCGGGTCGCCATTGATGGCGAACCCGAACAGCACCAGCTGCATGATCGGAATGCCGATCATCATGGCGAAGGTCACCCGGTCGCGACGCATCTGCACAAACTCCTTGCCGACCATGGCCCAGAAGCGGCGGAATGAAAAGGTATGAAAGAGTTTGCTTTTCATGCTTCACGCCCCTGCATCAGGCTGATAAAAACCTCTTCCAGATTGGTGGCGGTCTGTTCCCATCGGTAATCGTTCTTCTCCTGAAAAGGCCGCAGACTTGCTGCCAGCTGCTGCGCATCGTGACCGCTGACGTGCAGGGTGTTACCGAACGGCACCACCTGCTCCACCCCCGGCAACCGGTCGAGCTGCACGGCGAGCTCGTGGGTCCGCTGCCCGGTCACCGACCATGTGGTAAGCCCGGCGTCGGCAACGATCTCCTCGGCAGTGCCGGAAACCAGCAAGTCACCGTAAGCGAGATAGGCAAGACGGTGGCAGCGTTCGGCCTCGTCCATGTAGTGGGTGCTGATCAGGGCGCTGATCCCCTCGGCCGCCAGCCGGTAGACATCATCCCAGAAATCGCGCCGCGCCTTCGGATCGACACCGGCGGTCGGTTCGTCGAGCAGCAGCAGCTTCGGCTGGTGCAGCAGGCAAGCCGACAGGGCGAGGCGTTGCTTCCAGCCGCCGGAGAGGGTGCCGGCGAGCTGGTGGGTAAACGGGGTCAGGGCCATACGCTCGATGGTGGCGTCGACCGCCTGCCGGCGGTCTTTAACCCCGTAGATCTGCGCCATGAAGTCGAGATTTTCGCGTACGCTCAGATCTTCGTAGAGGCTGAAGCGCTGCGCCATGTAGCCGATTTGCGGTTTGATCTGGTCAGACTCGGTCAGCAGATCATGGCCGAGACAGACGCCGCTGCCGCTGTCGGGACGCAGCAGGCCACAGAGCATTCGAATAAAGGTGGTTTTGCCGCTGCCGTTGGGGCCGAGGAAGCCATAAATCTCTCCCGGTTCGACACGTAAAGAAAGATTGTTGACCACCACCTTGCCGGCGAAGGACTTGGTCAGTCCCTCTACCGCGATGACCGGTGCGACGTCACTCATGCAGCGGCTCCAGGCGCACATCAACCGGTTGGCCGGGGTGCAGGAGCAGAGCCGATTTTTTATCGGGACGAGCTTCGACCAGAAAGACCAGCTTGGCGCGCGTATCGCGGCTGTAGATCACCGGCGGGGTGTATTCGACCTGCGGCGAGATGTAGCTGATGGTCGCCGTCAGCGGTGCCGCAGCGCCATCGTAGCTGACCGCGACAGCTTGACCGGTCTTCAGGCTGCCGACCCGCGTTTCGGGGACAAAGAAACGCAGCTTGATGTTCCCCGGCGGCAGCAGGCTGACCACCGGGTAGCCGGCCGGGACAAATTCGCCGGGGTCGAACAGGGTATCGAACACCAGTGCATCGGCCAGCGCATTCTGGCTTTTCTGCTCCAGCGACCAGCGCACCTGGTCACTCTTGGCCCGCGCCGCTTCCAACTCGGCCAGCCCGGCGGCCACCGCATCGCTGCGCGCGCCGAGCCCGGCCGTTTTCAGCTGTGCATCGAGCTCGGCCAGAAGTGCACGGTCATGATTTAATGTCGCCTGCGCCTGATCGAAATCCTCTTGCGAAATCGCCTTGGTCGCCAGCAACTCCTTCCGGCGATTGAACTCCTGCTGCGAATAGTCGAGTGCGGCTTGCGCCTGTTCACGGCGGGCCCGGGTCGCATCCAGTTCGCTCGGTCGCTGCCCCTTGCGCAGATCGGCCAAGCGGCTCTGCGCCCGGTTCACCTCCTGCTCCGCCGCCGCCATTGCCGCCTGCTCCTGCGTCTGCTCAAGGACAAAAAGCAGCTCACCGGCACGCACCTGAGATCCTCGCTGTACCGCCAGCTTCTCCAGCCGGCCGGCAATGGGTGACGCCACCAGGACATATTCACCTTCGGCGTAGCCCTGAAAAATCGTCTCGGTTTTATCCCGACAACCGACGACGATCAGGACCATTGCGGCAAGAAACAGTAACCGGCGAGAGTTGTTCAGCAATATTTTTGAAATTGAATCCCGGATAGTCTTCATAACCGCGAGGGGCTCCATGGTGATGTTTCATCGTGTAGAGCAATTGATCCAATGCCTCCTATAGTTTCACCCTATTTGCCGAACTTTCAACAATTAGTTGAATTCACTGTGTGAAAAGTTGCACGGACATCTGCCTTAAAGCGATAATCGACCTGCCAGAAACAACAGCGGGCCGCTTTCGGAAAACCCCGAAGCGGCCCGCTGTTTCGTAAAAAGCGTTTCACAATATGGAGTTCGTCAACACCTTACCGTCCGTAACCACCTTTCATCCCCGGCCCACGCCCCGAACCTGAAGCCATGCGTTCCTGCCGGCGTTCGTGGCGTTCCTCACGCAGCTGCTCCAGCTTCTGCCGCTGCTCCGGTGTTAACTGGGCATCGACCTGCTGTCTGGTCTGCTGCTGCGCCAGCTTGAGGTCGACACGCTTGTCGGCCTGCTCATGCGCCAGGCGCCGGACTTCGACCGGATCGACAGGATCCGCTTGCATGGCCGCATGAACCGCCTCGCGGCTCTGCCGGGCCTCCTCGCTCATTGTCTTGAGCCGTTCACGCTCGGTTTGGTGGATGCCACGGATCGTGGTCTGTTGCTCGTCCGTCAGATCGAGCTGCGCCAGCGGGCCGCCACCTCGCATCTTCTCGCCATGGAGACTATGCCCCGGACCAAACGACGACGCATCACTCGACGACACGGCCGATTCATCAATCGCCCAGGCCGTGGCCAGGACAAACAACAGACAGGCGACAAAAGTACCGGAAAACAAAACTTTTTTCATCATGGGTCAATCCTCCTGAAAGAAAGGCAGCAGTTGCTGCGGCTGAGGTTCTTATCCCCTTTGACGCACAACTGCCGGCCAGGTTGACAAGCAACCAGCAGTTGCCGCTTTTTGCGCCAGTGATACAATTGGAACGGAATCGAGACAGGAGGTGAGAGCTGATGATGGTTCTGGTGATGTATCCAGATGGCGCGACAGAGTTGGTGCGGCCGCCAGTGCTGCAACACCTGATCGCGACACGTAACATCGTCAAATTCCGCCGCGAAAGCGGCTGGGCAGTGGTCGGGGTCGATCCGTTGCGAACGCCGCGTCATGAACACTATCAGGGTGAAGATCGCCGCGGGCGGATTCTGGTTCACTGACACGTCATTACCGCACGATCGTTGCGGTGTACGATCTTAACAGCAATAATGTGCGGTTTTTGTCTGTACACAAAAAAGGCGCTCGTCCGTGAATACGGCCGGGCGCCTTTCAAATTGCCAGAGGTTTATTCAATCCACACCTACAGTTTTTCGCAGACGCTGCGGATCTTGTCCTCCATCGTCTGAGTGCGGTCGGTACGTGTACCGACCTTGATCGTCGTCGTCACCCGCGGCGCGCCCAGCGCATGCACCGTTTCATGGCAGCGTTTCACCGCCGCAAACACTTCGTCCCACTCCCCTTCGATATTGGTGCCGTAGGCATGCAGGGCGGTCTTCAGCCCCGCCTCGCTCAGCACCTTTTCGCAGGCGGCGATGTAAGGGGAGAGGGAGACGCCGACGCCCAACGGGACGATGCAGAGATCGATCATGACCTTCATGGTGTGACTCCTTGGCGAAGATTGACTCCAGCTACCAGTCATTATGGAAAAGTTGACGGTCCGAGTCAATTCCGGACACAAAAAAGCCCCTGCCGATGGCAGAGGCTTTTTTGTGTCCTATTCTGGATGCTCAATTTACAGCGTCTTGTACGCCTTCTTCGCCGCCGCAATGGTCTGATCGAGATCGTCGGTGCTGTGAGCGATGCTCATGAAGCCGGCTTCGTACTGACTCGGCGCCAGGTTGACCCCCGACTCGAGCATGCTGCGGAAGAACTTGCCGAAGATCGCCGGGGTGCCGGGCTCAACATCGGCGAAGTTGAACACCTCTTTGCCCTGAAAGTAGGTGCAGAACATGCCGCCGACGCGCTGCAGCGAGGTCGGAACGCCGGCCGCCTTGGCCTCTTCGGCGAGTCCCTTGCAGAGATAGGCGCTCTTCTCTTCGATGCGGTCGTAGAACCCCTCTTCCTTGAGCAGGGTCAGGGTAGCAATACCGGCGCTCATCGCCAGCGGGTTGCCGGAGAGGGTGCCGGCCTGATAGACACCGCCGACCGGGGAGAGTTTCTCCATGATTTCGCGCTTGCCGCCGAAAGCGCCAACCGGCAGGCCGCCGCCGATGATCTTGCC
>DDWE01000004.1 GCA_002345625.1 Desulfuromonadaceae bacterium UBA2294
AGGCGGCGATATTGGCATGGGCGGCCTTGAGCCGGTGCTCTGCGGCGAGCACGTCGGGCCGGTCGAGGAGCACGTCGGAGCTCAGGTCGGGGGCAATCTCGCGCACGAATTCGGACTCAACCTCCGACAGGGGCCGCGCTACCAGCGCCAGGGGCGTGCCCACCAGCAGGGCGAGGGCGTTGTGGTTTTGTTCCCGCTGGCGTTCCAGCACCGTCAGTTCGGCACGAGCCTGGTTAAGCAGGATCTCGGCCTGGGCGGCGTCCAGCCGCGAGGTGGAACCGACCTCATAGCGCCGGGCCAGGATGCGGTGGGCCTCCTCGCGGGTCACCACGGTCCGGCGCGCGATGGCCACCCGCTCGTCCAGCTCCCGTTCTGCGAGGTAGGTGTTCGCTACCTGGGCCACCAGGGCGACCCGGACGGCCCGCCGGGCCTCGTCGCTGGCTAGGTAGGTCTCCAGAGCGACCTCCTTGAGGCTGCGCACCCGACCCCAGAAGTCCAGTTCCCAGGCACTCAGGTTGAGCGTGGCCTGGTATTGCGCGGCTACGTAGGAACGGCCGGACATCGACAGGTCGGCCGGTACCCGGTTGCGGCTGCCGTAGGTGCCGAGATCGATGCCGGGCAGTTGCTCGGCGCGCTGGATGCCGAACTGGGCGCGCGCCTCGGCTACCCGTTGCATGGCGATACGCAGGCTGCGGTTGTTCGCCTCGGCCAGGGCCAGCACCTCGCGCAGACCGGGGTCGCCGAAGAACCGATTCCAGGCGATCGGCGCGATCGCCGGTGTTTCCTGGGCCTTGGCGCCTGTGTTTTCGAATTGCCCCGCCACGGGCGGTGTCGGCCGTTCGTATGGTGCGACCAGCGAGCAGCCCGACAGGGCGATCAGGAGCACGACCTTGCTGGCCAGACGACAAGCGGACCGGCCGGAGCACCAGGTCAAGGCGTCCGCGACTCTTGGGGCGCCCGGTGACCGTTCGACCAGCCAGGGTAGTTTCGATTTCACACTTCGCTCCTTTTCAAGATCATGCTTTACGACCATGTTCTCTGCTGTAACAACCTGCAATCATGAAGGTATTCATCATCTGGTGAGTTTGCAGTCGCTAATAAGCCAGCCTGTGGTGTTTCATCATTGCCGCCAACCTGCTCCTGCTCCTATCCCTGTAGCAAATACAACGTCTGGCCACGCACCTACCATAGCTCCATGATGCCTCCTCGACGACTGGTTTCCTGCTTGGAAAAGATTTTTTTCAGCAGTCTCGCCACGTGCAAGGATAGGGTTTCCGGCCATTCATGCTCGGGCCGCCAGCCCGGCATGAATCGTCGCACCGGCTTTAATTCAAGATAGAAGTTGATCAGTCCGACGACCGAAATGGCCATCAACAACGGGTCCTGATTGGGCTCCATCTCCTTGACTGTTTCGACCAAGGCCTCGAATGGTTTTGAGAAGACCTCCTCGTACAGCAGTTCCGTACGGTTCTGATCATCCGTCAGGCGTTCACGCTGAAGAAGCTGCACCAGATCAGGATTGGCCGAGAGCGTATTGATCATGGTGATGCAGAAATTTTTCAGCCGGACCAAGGGGGGCTTGGCCTCGTGCAGCATCGCAGTCGCCTCCGTTGTGCCGTCTCTCAGAGCGAACTCCATGACCGCGAGATACAGTTTCTGTTTGTCTGGGAAATAGTAGTACAACGCGGCGGGCTGGACCCCGACCTCGGCCGCAAGCTGACGCATTGAAACACCATCGTAGCCATATCTCGCAAATAGGCGCACTGAAGCCGTAAGGATATTCCCCCGCGTTTCATTTTTCTGGCTGACGCGCATCATAAGTTTTCCCATACAAAAAGGTGCCCAATTTTCGTAAAACCGCAACGCACTGGCACCCAACAACTCCGAAAAGTGCCAGATTCCATATCTAGACCGGCACGGTGCGTTTATATTTTAACGAACGTACAATATAAATCAACTGCTGTCGTCGGAGTGGGCGAGCGTTTGCTTTTCTTGGCGGCAGGCCGGAGTAAGAAACCTGAGCCATCCGCTTCCTGTCAAATCAAACATTGGCTCTGGAGGTGGAAACCATCTTCTCAAATCGATCGTCTAAAAATCGCTCAACCTCCCCCCGGTTACGCCGGCAAGGTTTGTGGCGTCCGCTCAACCAGTCGGACAACTGCTCGGGGTTACGGCCCATCTCAGCACCAAGTTGTTCTAACGTGAGTCCTTTGACCTGCCTGTACCAAGCCAGCCTTTCCATCAGGCCCTCGGGGTGAGGGAGGGGATTATAGCCGAGGAAATTGATAATTTTCGGCATGTACCCCAATGCTATGGACGACCAGCCATTCTCCCAATTCCAAATTGTTGAGGAAGTCACACCGATCTGAATTGCGACATCTTTTTGGTACAATCCAAGCTCTAATCGGCGGCGACGCATGTGATCGCCGAGGGTGATGGGGTCTTGGGTGAGTTCTTCAGGTGGTTGAATTTGAAGGGGAATTTCGATTTTGTGCGGGGTTTCAGGAGAATTGGAAAACTTGTAAAAGATGTTCAAACCCCTGCAAATGCGGATTTCTCGGTGATATCAGCAACTTATGCACTTGTACACCGCACGACATCCAACGTTATCGGCAACGCCTTTCCGGCCCATTGCTCGATAGAATTGACCTGCAGATTGAGGTCCCACGGGTGCAGCACAAGGATCTGGCCGATCCGGTCGAAGGGGAATCATCAGCAACTATCCGCGCCCGAGTCGAAGCAGCGCGCACGATCCAGCGCGAGCGGCTAGCCCCTTATGGCCTTCACGCCAACGCCGCCATGGCCGCCCGGCATATCCGCAAGTTCTGCCCGCTTGATGAAACAGGGCAAAAACTGCTGGAGATGGTGGTCGACAAACTCGGCATGTCGGCACGCTCTTGCAGCCGTATTCTCAAAGTGGCGCGGACGATTGCTGACCTCGCAGGAGAAGAGAACATACGTCAGCCGCACTTGGCCGAGGCGATCCAGTATCGGGGGTTGGATCGAGAATTAACTTGACGATATTTCCATATATGGTGGATCACAATCACCTTCCCGGGATTGTTCTATTTTTTCGAGAGAGTTCAATTCTCTAATGGCCCATGCCGTGCCATGGAAAATGAACACAACCTGTTAAGGTAAGAGTGAATCCTATAAGCAACAAAACTCCGACGACTAGAAAGAACTTTTTCATCTGATCTCCTTTAAGCGTTAATGGTGGTTTGAATCTGTCATCGAGAAAACCGAACAGCTAACGAAGGCACTCCATCAGCGGACTAAGCTCAAACCCAATCGGTGCCACTATTATCAGCGCTAACCACCCAAGTACGAAAACTGAGCTGAGGCTGAGGAGGGAAAACCAGAGGGCAAAGTCCATATCTGCATGCGGCGGCACTTCCGTATGATCAGACTTTTTGGTGTACACTTCAGATGGACTGTGCACGCCCAGAAGCTGACAACATCGTGAGCATAATTTATACGCTCTGCTGACTGGCGCTCCACAACCGAGGCAGTTAATATGAGTTAGATTCATAAAAAACCTGTCTTTGACAAAAGCCCTTGAATGGATTTCGGTCGTTCCCACGGAGGTAAAGGCCCGTGGGCTTCCTTACATCAATTCAGGAAAATTGAAGATACTGGTTTCACAACACACCCGCAGCCTCAGGAAAAAGTTTTTTCGAGAAGTTTTCACTGCTGCTCAACACATCTGTGGCTGCCGTCCCTCGCCTTTCGGTACCGTGATAAAATTCGTCATTACCTTGTCCTCGAACAGGGTCTCTGCCGAGAACAACCCAGCCACTTGCGCGCTTAAATCCTTCTATCTCTTCAGTTTCAATCAAAGTGTTAAGCCGAGTCGCTTTAACCATGTCGAAGCGGCCGTCTGGGTACCGAATACGAATCACCATCGATTTTCCCTTTCAAAAGTTTTTTTTATTGGCTCCACGTTCAAAGCACCACCCCAAGGGTATCGCCATACTAGGGTTGAATTTGAGGGAATTTCTTCAATGCACCGTCGGATATTCTACAGCGCGCATTCTGAGAGCCTTCTGTAGTCAGCGACACCTTTCACCCCCTGAACAAATGGACCTTTCTGCTTCGTCCCAGTATTTAAGCTATTTGACCCCAAGATTCGGGATTATGAGCCTGATAAAAAAAATTGAACCTTTTACTGTCATGCTCAGGACGCAGGTACCATTTGAAAGGAGGCATGCTATTGTTATACAGCTATCATGCCAATAAAAAGATCCGGGGCTTGACCTTCCCCTTGCGGATCTATTGAGTTTGCAAATTCAAGGAGGCGTCAGATGTTTCTTCACGTAGAAAAAGCTCTCGCGACGATTTTACTGTTAGCCACGCTACTGAGCCCCGTATGGGCGAGAGCTGCAACCGTCGAATATGACCTCACTATTGCCGAAAATGAAGTCAACTACAGCGGCCGCCCCGCACAGGCGATGACCGTTAACGGCGGCATCCCCGGTCCGGTGTTGGAGTTTACCGAAGGGGATCTGGCGCGTATCCGGGTGCATAACGCCATGTCGATCGAGACTTCAGTGCACTGGCACGGAGTTCTGGTGCCGCCGGAGATGGACGGGGTGCCGTTGGTCAGTTTCCCGCCGATTGCCCCCGGATCAACTTTTACTTACGAATTTCCCATCCGTCAGAGCGGCACCTACTGGTACCATTCGCATACCAGTCTGCAGGAACAGAGCGGGGTTTACGGTGCCATCAAGATTCTGCCGCGATCAGAAGACCATACCGCTGATCTCGATCGGGTGGTGATGCTGTCGGACTGGACCGATGTCGAACCGCACGAGGTGCTGCGCACCCTGAAACGGGGGAGCGACTGGATGGCGCTCGAAAAGGGGAGCGCCCAGAGCATTTTTGGAGCGATGAAACTGGGCATGCTGGGCGACTATTTCGCCCGGGAACTGCAGCGGATGCCGGCCATGGACATCGCGGACATCTCCTACGACCGCTTTCTGGCCAATGGACAACCGGAACTGACCATGGCCGATGCGGGTGGTAAAACGCTCCGCCTGCGGATCGTCAACGGCGGTGCCGGAACCAACTTTTATCTGGAATACAGCGGCGGACCGATGACCATCATCTCCGCCGACGGGCAGCCGGTTGAACCCGTTGAGGAAACCCGCTTTTTGATTGCTATCGCTGAAACCTACGATGTGCTGGTCAGGGTTCCGGCAGACGGCGCCTTTGAACTGCGCGCCACCGCCCAGGACGGCTCCGGCTACGCCTCGATTTGGCTCGGCGCCGGAGAGCGTTACGCCGCGCCGGATATCCCGAAGCCGAACCTCTACCAGGGGATGGGGAGCGCCAGCCTTCGGCAGGTCTTCGTCCTGACGCCAGCCGGGACCATGGGGATGAGCGACAACGAGGTCAGGGGCGGCAAATTCGATACCCCGGGCATGGCAGGGATGTCGATGGAGATGGAGGGGATGGACCATGGTTCCGGCATGGCGCCAATGGTCATGCCCGGGATGGATCACAGCAGTCAAGAGATGAGGGCAGGCAGTATGTCTAAAGAGGTTCCTCAAGCGGAGCTGGAGTCCCTGTTTGACGAGCCGCAAACGGCTGTGACATCACTGGCAAAAGGGCGCGGGACGGAGCATGCAGGGCATATGCTGCCGGCCATGCAGAACGCACCGACAGGGGAAATTGCGGCTGGCCATAGCGGCAAACGCTTTGGCTCAAACTTTCGCCCCCTGGCTGCCGATGTTTCCTCTGCGGGACCGCTGGCAGTCGACGGCATGAGCGCCGCGCGCCCCTGGCCCCCTTATGAAAAGCTCCGCGCGCCCCGCTCCACCTCCCTGCCGGCCGGCAAGCCGGTTCGCGAAATCCGTCTGACCCTCGACGGCGATATGGAGCGCTACGTCTGGTTCCTCAACAACAAGCCTCTTTCGGAGAGCGATGCCATCCGCATCCGGGAAGGTGAGGTGGTGCGCTTCATCATGATCAACCGCACCATGATGCACCACCCGATGCACCTACACGGCCACTTCTTCCGGGTCCTCAACGGCCAGGGGGATCACGCCCCCCTCAAGCACACCGTCGATGTCGCCCCCATGTCAACCACGGTCATCGAGTTCGACGCCAACGAGGTCGGCGACTGGTTCTTCCACTGCCATCTTCTCTACCATATGAAGAGCGGCATGGCCCGGGTGGTCAGCTATGAAAATTTCACCTTGAATCCCCAGTTGGCGGCAATCAGGCCGAAGCTCTACCAGGATTCCTCGTACGCCTGGGGCCAGGCGGAGATTCTCAGCAACATGAGCGAAGGGTTCGTCACAACCGCGAACACCCGCAACAATCTGAGTGCCGAGTGGGAAATCGGCTGGGGGCAGGTCGATGAGACCGAATGGGAGGCGTTGCTGACCTGGGATCGCTACATCAATCGGTTTTTCACTGTCTTTGCCGGTGCCGATATCGGTAACGCCATTGAAGAGGACCGGGCGGTAGCCGGCCTGCGCTACCTGTTGCCGTTCATGCTGGAAACCAGCGCCTTTGTCGGCAGCGACGGCGAGGCCCGGGTGACCGTTGCCAGAATGTTCGAGCTCATGCCGCGCCTGTCCCTGGACGGACTGGTGCAATACGATACCGACAGCTACTGGGAGTACATTGGGGGGATCTCCTACACACTCACAAAGGATTTTTCTTTGCGGGCGCAGTGGCACTCAGATTATCGCTGGGGGGCAGGCTTACAGGTCCGCTTCTGAAACTGAAAAAAGTTGTTTGGGGAGGAGATGATTCTATGGACTATCATTTCAGTCGACAATTGAACATGGCTTTCGCGGAAGCTGAAACGCTGGTGATCAGCAAGCTGGCGGAGGAAGGGTTCGGGATCCTGACCGAGATCGATGTGCAGGCGACTCTGAAAAAGAAACTGGGAGTTGATTTTACACCCTACAAAATTCTCGGCGCCTGTAACCCGCAATTTGCACACCAGGCTTTACAGGTTGAACCAAGAATCGGCACCATGCTGCCTTGCAATGTCATTCTGCGTGAGCTGACGGGAGGGGTCATCGAAGTATCAGCCGTTGATCCCCTCGCCTCGATGCAGGCGATTGACAACCCGGAACTCTGGGCGGTTGCCGGACAGGTGCGGGACAAACTGCAGCGGGTAATTGCGGCGCTCTGAGGTCAGCGGGCAACCGGGCGATGATGAGTCCCCGCATAAAGCCAACGCTCAGTCGTGGTGCCTCTTCTCTTCCTTTGTAAAAAGATCCTCAACCGTTTCAGTCTGCTGCAGGGACAGGATGTGGTTGATCAGGTGCCAGCGGTCGGCTGCACCGAGCCCGGGGAAGGGGGGCATGCCGGTCGCTTCGGTGCCGTTGCCGATGATCCAGAATTTCTCACCGGGGTTGTACATGCCGCTGTGATGGGTGTCGAGAAAGTTGGCAGGCGGGGTCGGTAAGGCTGCCGCTGCCGGTCCCTTGCCGTCCCCTTTTTCGCCGTGACAGACAGCACAGTTCTGCACGAACAACTCTTTGCCCCTTGCCAGGGACTCCACATCTGGAACAACTGGGGTTCGCTCCATAATCCGGTATTCCTCGGGCACTTTTTCCTTGACCGCCATCATCGCTTGCATGTGCGGGTCCATCTTTGTTTTTTCCGAATGCTTCTCCTTGCCGTGAGCCATCGCCGAACCGACAGCTGCGATTACCAATAACAACGCGAACAGGGTGAGCCGGCACATAAATCGAATTTCGATCATGATAGTTCTCTCTTTCATGGACAGGGAACAGCCTTTGGGACGTGGCGTCCCTGGTCACTTGCTATTTCACTCAGGACAACCCTGGGCGGCTCGGAAGTTTCACAACTCTTTAATACCTCGACCTTACCAGAGACAGCGATTTTTCGCATCAGAGAATCCATCACCGGGCAGTGTTTCCCAACCATTTCGGCCAATTGTCGCAGTTTCTCTTCCGGTTCGTCGGAGACGATTTTGGTCGTAAAAGAAATCTGTGAAAAACCGGAAGGAACGTCCGCCACTGCCCATTCCTGCGATGAGCAATGACCACCAAGTTGCCGAGAATTTCTGGTTTGCAGCCGAATAGGAGACTTCCCATCCTATTGTTTAGTTTAATGTTCCCCCCTTTCGTTTTATCGGCATATCAATTGCGAGGTCAGAGGTACAGGTCGTAAATTCAGTAGGTTGGGACGAAAATTGTGGGATATCCAACGGTGACACGAAAAAAACCTACAATTTGCTTTTTTGTCTTGACTCTGGTCTATAGTCAAGGGTTTAGGGTTGAGTCATCAAGGTCATCACAACAAACAAATTTCAAAATCGGGAGACAAAAAAATGCTGCATTCCCTCACCATCGGCAAGTTGGCCAAAAAAGCAGACGTCAGTATTGACAGCATCAGATTTTACGAGCGCCGTGGACTGATCGCCGAACCGACACGAACGGAATCCAATTACCGCGTTTATCCTTTGGAGGCCGCAGACCGGCTGCGGTTTATCAAAAAAGCACAGAGGCTTGGCTTTTCCTTGGGCGAGATCCAGGAACTCTTGGAGTTGAGCCATGACCCGGTGGCTTCCAAAGCCGATGTAAAAGCGAAAACCGAGGAGAAGATCGAGGATATACGGGGTAAAATTCAGGACCTCAGTCGGATGCTGAAAGCCCTGGAACAATTAGACGAAAGCTGTGACGGACATGGACCGATTGCCGAATGTCCAATTCTGAAGGCTTTGGCTACAGATGACAGCCATGAGTGTCATCATTAACCACAAAACGAGGTGATTTATGAACCCGACACTGACAGACATCCTCTGGTACCTGGCAATCGGCGCATTCTTCATTATGATGATGCGTAAAGGTGGCTGCTGCGGTGGTCACAAGAAAGAACAGAAACAGGAAATCAACGAGAACAAAGTCGAGCATAAGCATTAATCCGAACCGTATTTTGCCTGATTTTCAGAGCAAAGATAAACATCAAACGATTACAACGATAGAGGAGACCATCATGAAAAGAGTATTGTTCACCGCTGTTCTGATCAGTGTCTACATCGGGACCACCGTCATTTCCAGCCTGGCTGCATCTGAGCATGAAGCGCACCACCCCGCTGGAGCGCAGTCCGCTGCGACAACCTCCAAGCAGGGAAAGATGAATCCGCAGGGAATGGCCCAGATGCCCTGTATGGCTGCAGCTGATGCGGGTTCCATGTCGCAGATGATGGGAATGATGGGTGAGGGAATGGGCGACATGATGGACGCAGGCATGGGTAAGATGATGAGCGCCGGGAAAATGGGGATGATGGAACAGCGCATGGCGCACATGTTCTACCTGGACCGTGTCGATGAGTTGGGTCTCTCCGCTGACCAGGTCAGCAAACTAAAGACTCTTCACATGGATTGCCGCAAGGACAACATTCGTAACGCCGCCGAGGCGAAGATCGCCCGACTCGATCTCGCTGACTTGCTTTCTGGCGACAACTGGACACTGAAGGACGCAGAAGCTCTGGTTCGCAAAATCCAGAAACTCGAAGGCGATATTCAGGTTCGTCATCTGCAGGCCATAAGCGATGCCCATAAAGTTCTGACCAACGAGCAGTTGAAGCAGGCGCGTTCGGGCGAGGCGTCTGGCAATCTGGAAAGCTTGTTTCAATAAGCCTCTATTTTACAGGAAAGGTCTGAGTTATGAGAGATCCGGTTTGCGGCATGGAAACAACCCTTGAGGCCAAAGGGGGAACAGCCCAATGGCAGGGAGGAACCTTCGCATTCTGCTCGGAGAAATGCCGAGAGAAGTTCACGGCTGATCCCGAAGCCTATGTAAAAAACCCTGCCAAGGACCCGGTTTGCGGCATGACCGTCAGCGCAGAGAAAAACGCCGGCTCTCATACCCACGAGGGGACAGAGTACCTGTTCTGCTCCAGCAAGTGCCGGGAGAAATTTGCCGCCGACCCGGAGGCCTACCTCCATCCGCAGCCGAAGACAGCCGATCCGGCGGACGCGTCGCGGGAATATACCTGCCCGATGCACCCCGAAATTGTCCAGCAGGGGCCGGGCAGCTGCCCCAAGTGCGGCATGGACCTGGAGCCGATGGCTGCCTCCGCTGAGGACGACGAAGAGGAAGAAGCGGCGATTCGCAGTTTGAAACGCAAGACTTTGGTCGCCGGTGTGCTGACCCTGCCGGTGCTGCTGCTCGCTTTCGACAGCATGATCCCCGGGCTCTCCTTTGAAGGGTACCTTTCGGCGCGGCTGCAGGGCTGGCTGGAACTGGTTCTGGCGACACCGGTCATCCTCTGGGCGGGCAGCCTCTTTTTCACCCGCGGCTGGCAATCGATCGTCAACCGCAGCCTGAACATGTTCACCCTGATCATGCTGGGGGTCGGTGCCGCCTATGCTTATAGTGTCATGGCGGTTCTGTTTCCCGACCTCTTCCCGGAATCCTTCCGCAGGCAGGGTGAGGTCGCGCTTTATTTCGAAGCTGGCGCGGTCATCACCACCCTCATCCTGCTCGGGCAATGGCTCGAAGCCCGCGCCCGTCGGCAGACCGGTCAAGCGATTCAGAGTCTGCTCAATCTCGCGGCCAAAACCGCGCATCGACTCAAGGATGACGGTGAAGAAGAGGAGGTGGAGATTGATGTGATTCAAAAGGGCGACCGTCTGCGCGTGCGTCCCGGCGAAAAAATTCCCCTCGACGGCGTCATTCTCGACGGCAAGAGCACCATCGACGAATCCATGCTCACCGGCGAGCCGATCCCCGTGGAGAAAGGCGAAGACGACAAGGTGATCGGCGCTACGGTCAACCAAACGGGCAGCTTCATTATGCGTGCTGAGGCCGTAGGTGAGGAGACCATGCTTTCGCAAATCGTGAAAATGGTTGCCGAAGCCCAACGCAGTCGGGCACCAATCCAGAAACTGGCCGACCAGGTCGCGGGCTATTTTGTGCCTGCGGTCGTGTTGACCGCGCTGATCGCTTTCGGCGTCTGGGCCGCCTTCGGCCCCGCGCCGGCCATGTCCTACGCCATCGTCGTGGCCGTCTCCGTGCTGATCATCGCCTGCCCCTGCGCACTGGGTCTGGCCACACCCATGTCGATTATGGTCGGGGTCGGCAAGGGCGCCCAAAGCGGCATCCTGATCAAAAACGCCGAAGCCATCGAGCGCGCCGAGAAAGTCACCCACCTCATTACCGACAAGACCGGCACGCTCACCGAAGGCAAGCCATCGGTGGTCGATGCGCAATCGCCGGACGGCGTTGAGCCCGGCGACTTGCTGCGCCTGGCGGCGGCCGTCGAGGCGCAGTCCGAACACCCTCTCGCCCGGGCTGTTGTCGATAAGGCGAAGGAAGAAGGGCTCGAACTGCCGGATATCACAGATTTCGAGAGCACGACCGGTGGCGGTGTCCAGGCCAGGGTCGAGGGCAAGATGATTCGAATCGGCAAACGGGGCTTCCTCGAAGCGAAAAACATTACCATCCCCGACGCGCTATCGCAGGAGGCAGAGCGTCTGCAAGGCGAGGCCAAGACAGTGATCTGGGCCGGACGCGACGATCAGCTGCTCGGTCTCATCGCCATCGCCGATCCGATCAAAAAGACCTCGAAAGAGGCCATCGAGTCGCTGCACGCAATGGGGATCACCGTGGTCATGTGCACGGGGGACAATCCGCGTACCGCCAAAGCCGTGGCCAAAGAGCTGGGGATCGACGAAGTGCATGCCGAAGTCTCTCCTGAGGACAAACAGCGTATCGTCAACGAATTGAAGGACAAGGGATATCGCGTTGCCATGGCGGGTGACGGAATCAACGACGCCCCCGCCCTCGCTGCGGCTGATGTAGGCGTCGCCATGGGCACCGGTACGGACGTCGCCATCGAGAGCGCTGGGTTGACTCTCGTCAAGGGCGACCTGCGAGGTATTGTCAGCGGCCTGCGCCTCAGCCGTGCGGTCATGCGCAATATCCGCCAGAATCTGTTTTTCGCCTTCATCTACAACGCTGCCGGCGTGCCCATTGCCGCCGGAATACTCTATCCCTTTTTCGGCATCCTGCTCAGCCCGATGATCGCCGGTGCCGCTATGGCCTTCAGTTCGCTCTCGGTGGTCAGCAACGCCTTGCGGCTGCGCAAGTTTTCTCTATAAATAAGCGTGCCGGACGACGTTAGGTGAATTCGTACATGGAATCGATCAAGATCGAACTTATAAACAACCGGAGCTTTCATGGCTAAAAATGATGACAGAACGACGCAGTACCGCGAAGGCAGCCTGACGTTGGCGGGGACGGTCATGCTGGGAACCGGTGTCATGATAGGCGCCGGCATCTTTGCGCTGACCGGGCAGATGGCGCAGATGACGGGGGTTCTCTTTCCGCTGGCGTTTCTGGCCGCGGCCGTAATTGTCGCTATTAGCGCCTATTCCTACATCAAGATCTCTAACGCCTATCCGTCCGCCGGTGGTATCGGCATGTATCTGCACAAGGCCTACGGAGACCGGCTGCCGACGGCCTTTAATGCACTGCTGATGTATTTTTCAATGGTGATCGCCCAAAGCTTTCTTGCCCGCACGTTCGGTGCCTATACCATGCAGCTTTTCGGCGGAGACGCGAGTGGTCGCATGGTGCCCATTCTCGGGGTGTCACTCCTCCTGGTGGTCTTTCTGATCAACCTGTCAGGCAACAGTCTGATTCAGGGCGTGGCCTCCTTTATCGGTATTCTGAAAATCGTGGGGATACTGATCTTTGGAATTGTGGGTGTCTGGATTGCCGATAGTATCTCCGTCGACTTCTCCCGCACGGGAGAAGCCGGAACCATTGGCAATTTCCTGGGGGCGACTGCGCTCGGAATACTGGCGTTCAAGGGATTCACAACGATCACCAACAGCGGCTCGGAGGTGCAAGATCCCCATCGTAATGTTGGTCGCGCCATCATGATTTCCATTGCCGCGTGCGTGGTGATCTACACCCTGGTCGGTTTCGCCGTTGCGAGCAATCTTTCACTCGCCGAAATCGTCGCGACCCAGAATTACTCCCTTGCCGCTGCAGCCCGGCCGGCATTGGGCGATTATGGCGTCTGGTTCACTGTGGCCATCGCCATCATGGCCACCGCCGGTGGCCTTCTGGCCAGTGTTTTTGCAGTCTCGCGCATGCTGGCGATGCTGACGGAAATGAAGCTGGTTCCCCACAGTCACTTTGGTATGCCAGGCAGTATCCAGAAGCACACACTGGTCTATACGGTGGTGCTCGGCCTGTTCCTGACCGCATTCTTTGACCTTTCCCGGATCGCGGCACTGGGTATCGTGTTCTACCTGATCATGGACATTGCCATTCACTGGGGCGTTATCCGCTATCTGCGCGAGGACATCAAGGCCAGGGTCTGGGTGCCCGCCCCCGCCATTGTGCTCGATTTACTCGCCCTCGGAGGTTTTGTCTGGGTCAAACTGAATTCCGACCCCTTTGTGATTGGTGTTGCCGTTGTCACGATGGTCGTCATAGCGGTCGGCGAGCTGATTTTCCTGAAAAAGACGGCGGGAGCCAGACAGTCTGATCAAGAGGAATCTGATGCGCACCATCACTGAAAACCGAAATTGAAACGGAGGTTATGACCATGATGGGGAATCACATGTATTATGACACGATGTGGGCAGGGCACTGGCTGTGGATGCTGGTCATTGCTGTTGCAGTCGTCATCCCGGTCTGGCGTATCTGCCAGCGCACCGGCTATCCGGGCTGGGCGGGTATCCTGATCCTGTTTCCTGTTATTAATCTCATTTTTCTTTACTTCCTGGCGTTTGCGGCTTGGCCGGCGGATAAAACCGGAGATCAGAATGGCTGAGCACCGACACGCCTACAGATCACCTGCTAATCTGGCGGAATGTCGGGGCATTGCATATCGCGTTTCGGCGATGAGTTTGGCCAGCAGGTCACACCCGTGTACACGACGTCTTTGCCGCAAATTTTCGTCACAAACCGTCTGCGAAGACTTTGGAGTTGAGAGATGAATGAATCGTTCAGTCATAGTGGAGCATGGGGCCTTGCGATTATCGTCATCGTGTTGATCTCCTGGTTTTTCTATCGTTATTTTGCGCCGAAGAATTGGCGCGAGTGGGCAGGCGCCGGGGTGGTGCAGGCCTTTATCATCGCGCTATACGCCGAGATGTACGGCTTCCCGCTCACCATTTATCTGCTGGTGCGTTTCTTTGGTCTCGACAGCGAGTACGTCAGCGCCAACCTCTGGTCCACGCTGGTCGGGCTGGGCGAGGCCGGCATGTTCGTCTCAATGTTGCTGGGCTACGCGCTCGCCTTCATCGGCATCGGTCTTTTCATCCAGGGCTGGCGTCAGGTGCACCGGGCACGCAAAGAAGATAGACTGGTTACTGACGGGCTTTATGCTTATGTGCGAAATCCTCAGTACACCGGCTTGTTCATTGCGCTGTTCGGCGAAGGTGTGGTGCACTGGCCAACGCTGTTCTCGGTCGGACTGTTCCCGGTGATTGTGCTCGTCTACGTCTGGCTGGCGTATCGTGAGGAAGCGCAGATGATCGACCGGTTTGGCGACGCCTACCGCGCATATCGGCGGCAAGTGCCTATGTTTATCCCTCGCTGGGGTCAATGGCGGCAACTTGCGGATGTTTCACAGGATCTCTCCGATCACGAGGATTCTGGGTGACCGTTGTTGAGTCAGCATCAGACCGCAGTGGAAGGGTAACGATTTGAATCCCAGATATGCCATCGCAGGCCTGTCTGCTGGCCAAACGACGAAACTCGTCATCCTAGCGTACATTGTACTTGTTTCCTCTGCCTGCTACCTGTTGATTTTACGCGGGCTACAGGCGGCACCGCCGCTTGCCTTTGGTGGTGTCCGAACCGTGCTGGGAGGAACCTTCATCCTGCTTGTTGCCTGGCTCTCGGGTCAGCCGATCATCCCTGCGAAAAAACTCTGGAAATGGATCCCTTTGGTTGCATTGACCGCGACCACTCTCACGTTCGGGTCTATGTTTCTAAGTCCAAGCTTTGCTGGAGCGGGGCTGGCGTCGATTCTGGGGAATGCCCAGCCCTTTTTTATCGCCCTGATCGCATTTATGTTTCTTAACGAACGCCTTTCCCGGCAGCAACTAATCGCACTCGGCTGCGGATTGATCGGTATCCTGATTATTATATTGCCCTCAGCTGCGGGACAGGACAACCTACTACTGACCGGAACACTACTGGCGCTGACCACCTCTCTCGCGGCAGCAATCGGCACTGTTCTTGGCCGCCACTTAAAGCTGGCGAGGTCACTGCTGGCTTTTTCGGGCTGGCAACTTATTGTCGGTGGTGCCGCCCTCTTGCTGATCTCGGTCGGCATCTCTGAACCTAATATTCAATGGAGTTCCGAGTTTTTAGCTATTTTGGTACTTCTGGGCATATTCAACTCTGCGGTTACTACCTGCGCCTGGTTCTGGTTGCTGCAAAAGGAACAGGCAGGAAGTCTCGGGATTTTTCTTCTTCTCATCCCTGTTCTGGGCGTGTTGTGGGCGCTACTGTTTCGTGGAGAGCAGCCACAGCCCAACGCTATTCTGGGTGGGCTACTGATTCTCGGTGCGGTCGTCTATCAAGAATACCGAAATTACCAGAGATGACTTGCCAGCAAAAAAAATATTAAATCTGCTTTGTGTCGGTTTTCTCTTCGTTCTTTTTCAAAAAGTTTTCGATTGCTTCCCGATTTCGTCGACAAGGGTTATGTCGACCGCTCAGCCAGTCGGACAATTGCTCGGGGTCACGGCCCATTTCAGCGCCAAGCTGTTCCAAAGACAGCCCCTTGACTTGCTTGTACCAGGCCAGCCTTTCCATCAGGTCCTCGGGGAAGGGGACGGGATTGTATTCGAGGAATTCGATGACTTTTGGCATACAACTCAATGTGATCGATGACCAGTTATTTTCCCAATTCCAGATGGTGGAGGTGGTCACTCCAATCTGTGCTGCGACATCTTTCTGGTACAATCCAAGCTCTAATCGGCGGCGACGCATGTGATCGCCGAGAGTAACGGGTTCTTTGACGAGTTCTTCAGGTGACTGGATTTTAAGGGGAATTTCGATTTTGTGCGGGGTATTCTGTGAGTTGGAATACTTGTAAAAGATGTTCAAACCCCTGTAAGTGCGGATTTCTCGGTGATTTCAGTAACTTATGTACTTGCGCACCACATGATATCCAACGTTATCGGCAGCGATTATCCGGTCCCTTACTGGATAGAATCGACCTGCATATCGAGGTTCCACGGGTGCCTCACAAGGAGTTGGCCGATCCGGTCGAAGGGGAATCATCAGCAACCATCCGTGCCCGGGTCGAAGCAGCGCGCACCATCCAGCGCGAGCGGCTAGCCCCTTATGGCCTGCACGCCAACGCCGCCATGGCCGCCCGCCATATCCGCAAACTCTGCCCGCTCGACGAGACGGGGCAAAAACTGCTGGAAATGGTGGTCGATAAACTCGGCATGTCGGCTCGCAGTTACAGTCGGATTCTCAAGGTGGCACGGACCATTGCTGATCTCGCAGGAGAAGAGAATATTGGTCAGATGCATCTGGCCGAGGCGATTCAGTACAGGGGATTGGATCGGAAGGCCCTTTGAAGCATGATGCCTTATTCTTCATGAATTTGAAGTCTCTTCAAGATTCTCCGTCAAAAGTAAACTCCAAATTTTTGATAACCAGAATCTGTGTAATTTATCCTTAGGTGAAGCAGGACAGTGATCTAACCCAACTTATGAGAATAGCCCCAGCCCGCATACACAGACTGAGGCTTAATTTGTTCTGTAAATGGTGACTTGTAGGATATCGACCCCGGTAAACTTTTCAGCAACGATTATCGATTTCTGTACACGCCTTCAGGTGGCCCATGGTGTAAACCAACAGCTTTGAGCGGTTCACAATTAAAGCGCCGCTTTGCCGGAGGATACTTACTCTCTATTCAGCAGTGCTTTAAACTCCTGCTCCATCTTGCCAATCTGCACATTCCCGATAAAAGCCAGCGTTCCCCAGTTAGTTGTCCCACTGGTCACAGATTTAAAAACTTCAGTCGCTTGCTGATCGGTCCGTTTAGCGAGAAAGAAACACAGAATCACTTCTCGATTATCAGCCCCAGTAGTACGCATTCTCTTTAACTGATCGGCATCCACTTTCATCAAGTTAAGTAACGTGTCATCGACCACCGCTGCCGCCAGCATATGATCATTAGCAGCTTGCATCGCAGCAACAAAGGAGGGCGGCAAGCCTCCTTCCGAAAACCCTGCTGCCTGGATTGCACCACGCCAGCTTCCTTTTGTCTGGTGAGTCAAAAGTAGGGCTTTGCTGTCAACATTGAATCTGTCGGCAAAGTAATGGGAGATCCACAACTGTTCAGAAGGCACTCCCGCCATCAAATCTTTAACCAGATTGAATTTAGGCGTATTGAACGCGACCGAAAGAAAGGAATTCTGGGTTGTTGCCAGTAGATATGGAATCACTTTCCTCGGGTTTTGATGGTCATAACTGCGGTCGGTGAAACAATGACAGTTGACAGTTGATTCTGCCGCGATAGCGGTAAAAGCAAAGCTGAGAAACAGGACTAAGAAAATTGTAACTATTCGCACAAGTCACCTCGGTACAGAAGAGAAGTTTAGTTGCCTCCCATAATGGCAAAGGGCCTACGTGTTGCCTTGACTTAAGTCAACGGCAGGATCATTCCGTTGAGTGGGTCGAACTTTCCTAGCTGTCAATCGACAATTTGTTGTTATGAATGAAAATATAGGTCAGGAAATCGGAACGTTCGAGCAATATCTGTAAGTCGATACTTCCAGTAAAAATTGTTCGATTAATGCCGCAAAGTAAGAAAACCGCACGATCTGGTATCCGCCATCCATCGACATGCCACTCGATTTTCCGCAACGAAAAAATCTGGAACAAAATTAGAGATGTTCTGGGCTGGTCGGAAATTTCTTACTGACCTTGCCTTGCGTCTGTATGCCGTAATAGGCCCAAAGGCTGGGTAACGTCAATAAGGTCAATAAAACAAGCTGTTATTAGCCATTGGCCCAGCCCATGGCTTGATACAATAAGGCACTATCGACGAGGCGCTGGGCCTGAGCCGCGATCAAATCAATTCGTGTCTGTTGCGACTGTTGTTGCGCAATGAGCAGTTGGACATAGCTGGCTGTGCCTAGTGTGTACTGGCGCTGCATCGATTCCAGGGAACCCTGCGCCGCCGCATCGGCGGCGGCCAGTGCTATCAGCCGCTGGGCGTCGTTCTCCAGCGCCCGCAGCACGTCGGCAA
>DDWE01000115.1:0-11416 GCA_002345625.1 Desulfuromonadaceae bacterium UBA2294
GTAGGTGCCGAGCATGATCCGGCGCTTGACCTCGGGGCCGAAGCCGGCGGCGCGGCTCTGGCGGTACATTTCGATCAGGCCGCCACCTTCTTCGACCCGTTTGCCGTAGCGGACGCCATCATAGCGGGCGAGGTTGCTTGAGGCCTCGGCGGTGGCGATGAGGTAGTAGCAGGCGACCGCAAAATCGGTGTGCGGCAGGGAGACTTCGACCAGCTCGGCGCCAAGCCCCTTGCAGGTGGCGATGGCCGCGTCGACCGCCTGTTTGACGTCGGCATCGAGGCCGTCGATGAAGTACTCCTTCGGCAGGCCGATGCGTACCCCTTTCAGGTCGCCACCCAGGCCCGCCGCGTAGCCACCGGCCGGAGTGTTTATGGAGGTCGAGTCAAGCGGGTCGAAGCCGGCGATGCCGTCGAGCAGCAGGGCGCAGTCTTCCACCGTGCGGGTCATCGGCCCGACCTGGTCGAGGGATGAGGCGTAGGCGATGACCCCGTAGCNNAGGTCGGTTTCAGGCCGACAACGCCGCAGTGGCTGGCCGGCTGACGGATCGAACCGCCGGTGTCGGTGCCGAGCGTCGCCACCGCCAGACGGGCGGCGACAGCGGCGGCCGAACCGCCGGAGGAGCCACCGGCGACATGGCCGGTGTTCCAGGGGTTGCGGGCGGTGCCGAAGGCGGAGTTTTCGTTCGAGCTCCCCATGGCGAACTCGTCCATGTTGAGCTTGCCGAGCAACACCGCGCCTTGCGCTTTCAGCTTGGCGACGGCGGTACCGTCGTAGGGGGCGACGAAGTTTTCGAGGATCTTTGAGCCGCAGGTGGTGCGGGTCCCTTCAGCGAGAAAGATATCTTTCAGCGCCAGCGGGATGCCGGTCAGTGGCGCCGCGTTACCGGCGGCGATCCGCGCATCAGCGGCGTCGGCTTCAACCAGGGCGCTGTCGGTGCAGACAGTCAAAAACGCGTTGAGCTCACCATCGGTGGAGGCGATGCGCTGCAGGTAGGCTTGCGTCACGTCGCGCGAGGAGAGTTCCCGCGCTGCCAGCTTGAGGCGCAGCTCACTTAAAGTCAGATCGGTCAGGGCCATAATCGATTCGTTCCTTGCTCAACTCTAAAAATCCGGTTGTCAGGTTATGCCGTTCGTATTTGTTCAACCTTGAAACTCAAAGCGTTCATTACAACAAAAGAACCTTTGACAGCGGTCTCACGCTCGTTCGCTGCCGCTCACTTAAGACGCAAAGTCGCCAAGAGAACTTAGGACTTTTAGTTGACCCCCTTTGCGTCTTTGCGGCTTTGCGTGAGCCGATTTGTTCTGGTTTGCGCGTGTAAAAGCTTGTTTCGTTTATTCGATAATCTTCGGGACGCGGAAACAGCCGTTTTCAGCATCCGGAGCGTTTTGCAGCGCCTTCTCCAGACCGATGGACGGGCGCACCACGTCGTCGCGGAAAGCGTTCTCCACCGGCACCGCGTGCGCGGTCGGCACGATGTTGTCGGTATCGAGGCTGTTGAGGGTGTCGACATAGTCCAGAACCTGGTTCATCTGCCCGGTCATGGCATCGAGTTCCGCGTCGGTCAGTGCCAGTCGCGCCAGCACTGCAACACGCTCCACCTCGTGGCGAGTAATTTTCATATCAGGAACTCCTTACGGTGGTATTAAAGCAAAGAGGCAAACTAACACGAAAAGCGACGTTTATTCAAGGGTTGCGGCGGGTTTTCTCTCTGTTGGCGGGAAGTTTTTATGAGTGATTAGCGGTGACGGGGTTCTTGCCTGTTGGGGGGGCGATGTGATATGAGAGGGCATTACTTTTCTGCGGGTTGGGGGACCTGATGCGGATCATGATTTGACACAGATAAAAGCCACCGGGCGCAGAAGCGCTCTGGTGGCTTTTTTGTGAGTTTTGTGTGGTTCGTGCTTTTCGGCGAGAACAATGGCTGTCTTTGATTTCATAATTTATTACAATTAACATGTCGTGTTAACTATTTATTGAATTGTTTGTCGATGCTGATATACTTCCGCACAAAGAAGTTACAGAAAGTTTGCTCCGAACAGCGCGCAATGCAGATGCAACTGGGCCAGGCCATGGCGCGGAAGCTTCAGCAGCGGATGGCGGAATTAAAGGCAGCGGAAGCGTTGTCGGATATTTCACACCTGCCGCCGCCGCGTTGCCATGCGCTGAGCGGTGACCGTGTCGGGCAGTTTTCAGTCGATCTGGATCATCCGTATCGGCTGTTGTTCATCCCCGCCGATGAGCCGATTCCGTATCGCGAGGACGGCGGGGTCGATCTTGAACGGGTGGCAGAGATTGAAATTATTGCCATCGTTGATACGCACTGAAGAGGTGCTCTATGAGCCCAATGAAAGCCAAAAAACAATATACGTTTGAACCTGATTACGCGGTTGCACCGGGGGAGACTCTGCTGGAAGTGATGGCCTCCCTTGATATGAATCAGAAGGAGTGCTCCAAGCGTCTTGAACTGACCGAGCAGACTTTGATCCGTATTGTCAAAGGTGAGCAGCCGATCTCGTACGCAACCGCAAACCGGTTGGAGTTGGTCACCCGCGTCCCAGCGCGGTTCTGGAACAATCTCGAAGCCGAGTACCGGGAGCAACTGGCCAAGATTGAAGAACGTCGGCGGCTGGCCGACAGTATCGAGTGGCTCAAAACGATTCCGGTCAAGGAGCTGGTCGATCGCGGCTGTCTGGAACCGCAGCCGGACAAGGTTTCGATGCTGCGCGAGGTGCTTAAATTCTACGGCGTCGGCAGTGTCGCCGCCTGGTCCGACATTTGGGAGATCCCTGCTGTTGCCGCACGCCGTTCTCTTTGTTTCGAAACCCGACCCGGTGACGCGTCCGCCTGGATACGGCAGGGAGAGCTGCAGGCCCATGAAATCGAATGCCAGCCTTACGACAAGGCACGTTTCAAGGAGGTGCTGCAACAGATTCGCGGGCTTACGTGTGAAACGGCGGAGGACTTCGCGCCCGAGATCAGGCGGCTCTGCGCCGAAGCCGGTGTGGCTGTTGCCTTGGTGCGTGAGATGAAGAAGGTTCCCTGGAGCGGGGCGACCAAGTGGCTGCTGCCAAATAAGGCGATGATTCTGCTCTGCCTGCGCGGGAAGGGGGAAGACAAGTTCTGGTTTTCGTTCTTTCACGAGGCCGGTCACGTTCTGCACGACAGCAAGAAAGACCTCCTGATCAACGACGGCAGCCATGATGATCCGCGCGAAGTTCGGGCTAATCAATATGCTTCAGATATCCTGATCCCGGCCAGATTTAACGCGATCATTCCCACCCTGCGCTCCAGAGCGGAGGTGTTGCAGTTGGCCGGAGAACTGGGGATTTCGCCTGGTATTGTCGCGGGGCGCTACCAGTTTTTAACGGGGAAGTGGGATTTTTTTAAAGACCTGATCCGTCCGCTGCATTGGGCTTAAGGACAAGGTTAAGATTTTCAGTTTTTTAATGGGCCGGACGATGGCCTTAAAGTAGCAAAACTATAATTAACGTCTATTTGGAGGGGGTCTTCATGCTTAACATTGCGTTCACTCTTGCTTTTACGCTTTCCTTGTTTTTTTCACCCGGCGGTCGAGTTCTCAGCTTGTTTCTTGATCGTGCGGTGGTGACGAGTCTCCCGCCCTACCAAGCCCACCTTATTCTGGCCTTAGCCAACTACTGGATCCCGACATTACTCATTTATCTTCTATTGCGCTTTCTGCCGGTCGCTCGTCGGTTGCGGCCGAATGCGGGCATTCACTGGCTGATTGGCACCGGTAATTTTCTACTGGTGCTATATGTTGCGGTACGTATTTTTGCCTCCGCCATTCCTGGTGGTGGCGCAAGTTTTGCCGTCATGTCGTTAGCCCGCTTTGTTGTTCTTCCGGCGTGGACGTTACAAATAATCGGCTTTGTCTGGTTGGTTCGACGCACGGTAGCAAGCGGAAAAAATCAAACGGAATCAAGCATTCGCCGCTTCGGTCGGATAGAGGCCGTGTTGGTTTTCATTGCTCTTTCGGTCCCGGTGGTGGCGGCAGCGTCAACCTTGTACCTGGGCGAAAACGCCCCCTTGCGCCTTATCGGCGAAGCTGAGATATTGTTCAAGGACCTGTGCCAGAGTGCGGGCGAAAACATTCTCACCATTCCGGTGAACGTCGAGAGCCTTTACCTTGACCAGGACGGGGGCGAATACTTCGATAAGGTGTCGGACGGATTCTATTCCGGGCACGGTGGGGGTGTTTTGGCGTGGCCGCTGGTTTATGGCGGATGGGTATCCATCGTGGAGACCCAGGATTATTTTCAACGTCGTAATAACAGCGCCACCCCCTATAAACGTTATACGCGCGACAACCGAAACGGTACTCCGATTAAACAACTGAGTAGCCAATACGGTGTCTTCAGTCGTTCGCTGGTCGAAGACGATGTTCGCAAACGGCTCAAGGTGCATGGTTCAGAGGTTACCATCAAGAATCTCGGCACCGGTGAGATTACGGCCACGCTGACCTATTTTGTCAGCGAACGCCATCGCACCGTCTGCGGCCAGGCCAGTGATGGCAACTTTGCTGTGAGCGATTTTGTAAAGCGCGCATTAAACCTGACCAAAAAGGATTACGACTCAACTCCAGAGGGACATCAGGGAACATAATTTCTATTCTTTCGTTTAAGTGATTGGAATGCAGAAGAGTCGTGAAATCGGGACACAATACCAACTTTAATTTTATGACAACTTGCTTGAGAGGAATCTATGCGACCCATCCGCCGCACCGACCGCGAAATATCCCTCGCTGAAGCCAAAGCGATCCTCGTCGATGCCGAGTACGGAGTGCTCTCCACCGTCGACAGCGAAGGCCAGCCCTACGGCGTGCCGCTGAGCTATGTCTACCGCAATGACGCCATTTACTTCCACTGTGCCCTCAGCGGCCAGAAACTAGACAACATTGATTTCAATGCCAAGGTCTCCTTCTGCGCCGTCGGCAAGACCAAAGTCCTCCCCGATAAATTCGCCACTGAGTACGAAAGTGTCATCGCCTTTGGCGTCGCCTCTGAGGTTGCCGGCAGTGAGCGACTGGATGCGCTGGTATGGTTGCTGGAGAAGTACTGCGCTGAGTTTGTTGAAGCGGGCAGGCAGTACATAAAGCAGAAAGACACCATCACCAAGGTGATCAAGATCACCGTCCAGCAGATCAGCGGCAAGGCGCGCCGCGCCTGACACACTTTGTATGGCAGCAAGAAAGGATCTTTACGCCGATGAACTGTCCAAAATGTAAAATCGCCACCTTGCAGAGTGTCGTCGCCTACTCCAGCGAAGCGCCACGCAAATGCGACTCCTGCGGTGGTTTCTGGGTGCCGATCGAACAGATCCCGAAGATTATCCAGCAACAGGAAGAACTGGAGACGTTGCTGACCCCGGTCGAGGCGCCGGATGGCCATGATGCCAGAGCGGCGCTCTGCCCGAACGGGCACGGAGTGTTGTCGAGGGCCCGGGTTGAGGTGGAGGAGGGGTTTTTTCTCGACCGCTGTGTGCACTGCGGTGGTATCTGGTTCGATCAGGGGGAGTGGCAGAAGATCGCCAGCGCCCATCTGCTGAGTGATATTGCCAACTTCTGGACCCTCCCCTGGCAGAAGAAGCAGCGCGAAGCCGTGCAGGAGAAGGCCTACCTGCAGTGGGCGAAAGAGACGTTTGGCGCGGAGCTGCTGACTCAGCTCAGCACGGTGGCTACCGCGCTGCAGGGGCATCCGCAGCGGATCGCGGCGCTGACCTTGGTCAGGAATTTAAGCGAAAAGTAGGGGGTGAAGCAAAAGTCTGGGTCACGCAACGCCGCAACGACGCTACGAAGAACAGGTTAAACCAGAAGAATTCAAGGCTTCTCGTTGCGTCGTTGCGGCGTTGCGTGAAACGGGTTGATGCTTTTGACTGACACACATCGACAGTTCCTGATGCCCTTGGTAATAATTTTAAGTTTTTGTAATGTTATAGGTGACTTGCAGTTATCTCCCTTGCTAGAATGCACGGGCTTAGTCAAACGTTCCATCCTGTGATGATGTAGCAAACCAAGGAGGCCTGACGTGACAAATTTCCTGGCAGATTTCAACGGGCTGGAGACGTTCTTCCTCGCCTGTGCCGTGATCGGCGGCTTCTTTGTGCTGGTCAAACTGGTGCTGCAGTTTATCGGCGGCGACGGGGTTGATGATGGCGGTATCGATGCCGGCATGGAAGGGAGTGCCGATCATGGTGACTCCGACCTCGGCTTTCGCGTCCTGTCTCTGCACGGACTCTCCTCGTTTTTCATGATGTTCGGTCTGGTTGGTCTCGCCCTATACCGGCAGAGCCAGGCCGGGGTGGTGGTTTCGACCATCGGCGCAGTGGTGGCCGGTTCGGCTTCGGTCTGGCTGATCGGCAAGCTGTTCAAGGGTGCGGCGCAGCTGCAATCGAGCGGTACCATGAAAACCGCCAACGCGGTCGGCTGCACCGGCACCGTCTATCTCAATATCCCCGCCGGCGGCAGCGGCCGGGTCAGTCTCAACTTTCACAATCGCCTGCGCGAATTCGATGCCATGGAAAAAGACGGATTGGCGGTGACCACCGGCACCCCGGTGCGTGTCGTGCGGGTCAATGCCAATGTCCTGATCGTTGAAGTCATCCAATAACTTAAGAGGGGAGTATCATGTTCGATTTCTGGATTTTACCGATTGCTGCTTTTCTGATCCTGTTTGTCTCGACGCTGATTTTTCTGGCGTCGCGCTACAAGCGCTGTCCGTCCGACAAGATCCTGGTCGTCTACGGCAAGGTCGGCGCCGGCCAGTCGGCCAACTGTATCCACGGCGGCGGCTCGTTTATCTGGCCGCTGATTCAGGATTACGCCTACATCAGCTTAACGCCGATGACCATCAGCATTCCGCTGCAAAAGGCGCTCTCTCTGCAGAACATCCGCATCAACGTGCCATCGACCTTCACCGTCGGGATCAGCACCGAGCCGGAGGTGATGACTTCGGCCGCCGAACGTTTGCTGCACCTGTCGCAGACGCAGATCGAGGAGATGGCAAAGGAGATCATCTTCGGCCAGCTGCGCCTGACCGTCGCATCGCTGACCATCGAGCAGATCAACCAGGACCGCGAAAGCTTCCTTGAGTCGATCCGAAAGAACGTGTCGCCGGAGTTGAACAAGATCGGCCTGTTTCTGATCAACGTCAACATCACCGACATCACCGACGAGTCGGGCTATATCGACTCCATCGGCAAGAAGGCGGCCTCCGAGGCGATCAACCAGGCCAAGGTCGATGTCGCCGAGCAGGAGAAGCTTGGCGCCATCGGTGAGGCCGAGGCGACCAAGGTCAAGGTGGTGCGGGTGGCGGAGAATGTCGCCGAGTCGGAAAAGGGCAAGAAGAAGGCCGAGGCCGACCAGCGCATTTTCGTTCAGCAACAGGAGACGGAAGCGACCATCGGCGAGGCCGCGGCCAACCGCGACAAGGAGATCAAGGTGGCGGAGAACGTCGCCGAGTCGGCCAAGGGGCAGAAGAAAGCCGAGGCCGATCGCCGCGTCTTCGTTCAGGCGCAGGAGGCGCTGGCCATCGACGGTGAAAACCGCGCCAAGGCCGATATCGCCGCGGTCAACGCCGAGCTGGCGGTAAAACAGGCGACCGCCTTGCAGCGCGGTGAAGTGGCGCGGCGCGAGGCCGAGGTCGAGATCCAGAAGGCGCAGTACAAGGCGGAGCAGGAGCGTTTGACTGCCGCCGAAGTCGTGCGTCAGGAGATCGACAAGAAGAAAGTTGAGATCGCCGCTGAAGCCGAAGCCGAGAAGACCCGGCGCGAGGCCAAGGGTCAGGCCGACGCTATTTTGCTCAAGTATCAGGCCGAGGCCGACGGCGTGCGCCAGGTGCTGGCGAGCAAGGCGGCCGGTTACCTGGAGCTGGTCAAGGGCTGCAACGGCGACGCCAAGGCGGTGGCGACCCTGCTGATGACGGAGAAGATTGAAGAGATCGTCAAGATGCAGGTCGAGGCGATCCGCAACATCAAGATCGACAAGGTCACAGTCTGGGACGGTGGCGGCAAGGATGGCAATGCCACCGCCAACTTCCTCTCCGGCCTGGTCAAGAGCCTGCCGCCACTGCACGAGGTGGCCGGGATGGCCGGCATAGAGCTGCCGAAGTACCTCGGAGAAATCTCCGCCGATGCCCTTGTTGCGCAGGAGAAAAAAGAGGAAGAGCCCAAGCCGCAGGAGTAAGAGGTTTTACGAAAACGCAGCTGTGAACTAACAACAAAGCGGGGCACCCGATCAGGGTGCCCCGCTTTTATTGGTGGAAAAAACCGCAGGGTGTTTGTTAACGCGGTTTTTGCAGATAACGGTAGAATTCCGAATCGGTCGAAATGACCAGTTTGGAGTTCTCCTTGATCGCCGTGCGGTACGATTCCAGGGTCCGCATAAACGCATAGAAATCGGGATCGCGGTTATAGGCTTCGGCGTAGATCGCCGCTGCCTTGGCGTCGGCCTTGCCGCGGATCTGGGCTGATTCGCGGTAGGCGTCGGATTCGATGCGCTTGAGCTCTTTTTGCATCTGGCCGAGGATATTGGCCTTCTCGCCTTCGCCTTCGGAGCGGAACTGAGAGGCAACTTTCTTGCGCTCGGAGATCATCCGATCGTAGACCCGCAGGCGCACCTGCTCGATGTAGTTGATCCGTTTGAGCTGGATATCGACCAGCTTGATGCCGTAAGCGGGGATGCTCTTGCTCGCCTCGGCAAAGATGTTGTTGAAAATCTCTTCGCGCCCGGTCAGGTTCTCCGTGACGATTTTCTGCCCTTCGAAATCGAGGACTTCGACGGTTCCGGCCGGTGGCTGGTAGTCTTTGCCACGCACCAGCTCGACCAGCAAATGGCTGGAGACCGCATCACGCACCACGGAGTCGAGAATGTCATCAAGGCGGCTCTGGGCCCCCTCCTGGGTAGCGACGGTGGTGTAGAACAGCAGCGGATCGACGATCCGCCAGCGGGCTGTGGTGTCGACCCAGATATAGCGCTTGTCCTTGGTCGGGATCTGGTTGGGATCACCGTCCCATTTAAGAATCTTGCGGTCGAAGGTGCGGACCTCCTGCACCAGCGGTGTTTTGAAATGGAGGCCGGCGTATTTCACCTCGCCGACCGGTTTGCCAAACTGGGTGACGATCGCCTGTTGGCCCTCTTCAACAATGAACAGGGTCCCTTTGGCGAGCAGGGCAAGGAGGATAATACCAACGAACAGAAATTGTTTTATCATGATTTACCCCCTTCCTTATTGCCGCGCAACGGGAGCAATGGCAGAGCGCCGGCCCCTTTGCTGTCCATGATGTAGATCTCTTCCAGTCGCGGCAGGACTTCTTCGAGGGTCTCCAGATAAAGCCGTTCGCGGGTGACTTTCGGCGCCTTGCTGTATTCGGTGTACACCGACAAAAAGCGGGCCGTGTTCCCCTTGGCCTGGTTGATGCGCTCCAGGGCGTAGCCTTCGGCTTCAAGGATGGTGCTCTTCGCCACCCCGCTGGCCTTGGGGACTTCGCGGTTGTACTGCTCGCGCGCCTGGAAAATCAGGCTCTCCTTCTCCTGCTCAGCTTCGTTGACCTCATTAAAGGCGGCCTTGACCGATTCCGGCGGGTTGACGTCCTGAAATTTGACGGTGACGATGCGTACGCCGATGTCGTAGGTGTTGAGGGTTGCCTGCAGATCCTTGCCGATGGCTGCGGCAAGCAGGGCGCGTTCGGTGGTGAGGACCTCGGTCACGTTGGAGTTGCCGACCGCCTTGCGCACTGCAGCCTCAGCGACATCGCGAATGGTCGATTTAGGGTCCTTGATGTTGAACAGATACTTGAAGGCATCAGCGATCTGGTACTGAACAATCCACTCCAGGTCACTGACGTTGAGGTCGCCGGTTAAGGTCAGCGACTCCTCGTCGAGCCCGGCCTTGGAATAGACTGTTCGCTCACCCGGTTGCAGGGTGCGAAAACCAAACTCCTCCTTCATCACCCGGCCGGTCTTGACCAGATAGACCGATTCGATGCCGAGCGGCAGTTTGAAGTGCAGCCCCGGTTCGGCAAACCCGGTAAAGTGGCCGAAACGCAGGACCACCCCGGTCTCTTCGGTGCCGACCTGATAGAAACTGCCACTGAGGCCCCAAAGGACGAGCAACACAGCGACGATGGTTGAGATCATTTTGAGTGGTGGTTTCTGACCTTTGAATCGGATAAGAAATTCATTGATCTTTTGTTGAAGCAGATCCCCCGGATCGCCTCCTTGCCAATTCTGCATTGTTTTCCTCTCTTTCGTGGTAGTTATTGGTGAAATCTGAGCCTGATTTGACCCGATGCCTCATAATAAGTTGCATATTTTAGCATGCCTTAACCATTAAGAGGGTAAAATCGGGAATTAGAAGAGGCCTGACAGTATCTTGGGGGCGTAATCTCCTGTCTACCGGCGATGTTTTTGAAAAATGAAGTTTGCAGTAACTCTTCCTGCCGCTAAATCGGCTGACCCTGTTATGATTGGTGTATGGGAGACATTGATTGACATGAGCCGTTTGAAAATTACCCATCTGACTGAATACCGCTTTGCCGCACCGGTCACTTTGCAGCCACACCGCCTGCTGCTGCGACCACGCGAAGGGGCCGAGGTGCATATTGAGTCGTCGTCGTTGACCATCTCCCCCGCCCACACGGTCAAGTGGCATCGTGATGCCCTCGACAATGCCACCGCGGTCGTCGATTTTCTGGCCGCGGCGCAAACGCTCTCTATTCGCAGCGAGGTAATTCTGCAGCACTTTGCCTTTGCCCCCCTCGATTTTGTGGTCGAGGAGCATGCGGTTAATTATCCGTTCCATTATGCGTTGCAGGATCGGGTCGATCTGTTGCCGTTTATGCAGTCGGTCTATCCCGGGGATGAAGGGGCGATCCGTAACTGGCTCAATCGCCTCGGCCTAGCCCAGCCGACCATGCAGACTTACGCCCTGCTCGATTTTTTGAGCCGGACCATCGCCGTGCAGTTTTCCTACACCATCCGCGAAGAGCCCGGCGTGCAGAGCCCGGCGCAGACTCTGGCTCTTGGCCGTGGCTCCTGCCGTGACTTTGCCGCCCTGTTTGTCGAGACCTGCCGCTATCTCGGTCTGGCCAGTCGCTTTGTCAGCGGCTATGCTCATGCGCCGGCAACAGAGAACTGGTCGACCACTACCCATGCGTGGGCCGAAGTCTACCTGCCGGGGCCGGGCTGGAAGGGGTTCGATCCGACCAGCGGTGAGCTCGCTGGCAGCCGGCATATCCCGGTCGCGGTCGCCCGTCATCCGGAGTCGGTGCCGCCGGTCGCCGGTAGTTTTGTCGGCCCGGCCGGGATGAAACCGAGTCTGATTGTCGATGTGCGGGTCGGGGCGCTTTGAGCCGGTATTTTTTTTAATGATTGATGGCAGAGTCGAAATCGGCGGGAGGG
>DDWE01000115.1:11475-32274 GCA_002345625.1 Desulfuromonadaceae bacterium UBA2294
TTGTCCATGCGGCCACAAAAAGTAAGCAAAAAAGGCCTTCCCCTGGCGGGGGGCACCTCGGTCGCCCGTTGCCTTGACTTCGTAGCTGCGACGCGGCAACTGACCGGGCCCGATGTCTTAGGGCCCTCCTCTCGGTGGTGCGGTGTGTGCTTTGACCTGTTCGGTTTTGACTTACCCAACCGTAGCCTCTTATGACCCTGTCTATTCAGCGACGGTGACCGCGTCGAAAGATCGCAAATGCGTCTGGTGATAGGTGCCGCAGTCAGAACACTTTGCAGTGGTGATTATTCCATCCCGATCCGTTACGTAACATGCCCTCCGCAAGGAGACGCGCTTTTCTGCTTACTCTTTTGTCGCATGACACAAAAGAGTAAGGCGGCGTCGGGGGCCGCGCTTGTCTCGGCGTAGCCCTGGCGAAGACGGAACCCCCGGGTTCTGATTTCCGGTTTATGGGTTGAGAGGCGGATAAACGGCGGGGGACACTTTAGTCGCCAGTTGTCTTGACTTCGTAGCCGCGACGCAGGAACAGACCGGGCCCGATGTATTAGGGCCCTCCTTGCGGTTGGTGCGGTGTGTGTTTTGACTTTTCGGTTTTGACTTACAACATTGACTCTGCTTGACCCCTGAATTTCGTAGGCCATTTAAGAATCCGCATCCATGCTTTTGACAGCAAACGCGCCGTGGTTTTAACCACGGCGCGTTTGTGTTGCGGGTGCCACGATAACGACTGGCTATTTGCGGGTCAGCCGGTCCATGGCCATTTTCAGGCTGAGGCGCAAGCGCTCAAGGACATCCGCCAGTTCACCGATCTCGTCTTTTGAGCGCGGCACGATCGTCTGCTCGACCTTTCCGTCGGCGAGTTCGCCGGCGACGATGGTCAGCTCCTGCAGCGGTTTGAGCACCAGGCTGACGACGAGGAAGACGGCGATCAGGGAGATGACCAGCACTGAGCCCATGATGGCGATCAGGGTGAGCTTGAGCTTCGACTGGGCGAGGACGGTCTTGTCGAGGGAGAAGCCGATGCGGAAGGCGCCCCAGTGCTTCCCTTTGACGATGATCGGGGTGGAGATGTCCCACATGGTCTCGCCGGTGTCGCGGTTGTAGACCTGTCGGAAGGCTTCGACCTGATTCTGTGCCGCTTTGAGTCCGACCGGATCGTTGAACATACGTTTGGTGCGGTTACCAACCAGATCTTTTTGCTGGTCGCCGGTCAACGGCTGCTGGTAGCGGGTGTTGTGGGTCGGCAGATAGCCGTTGCGGTCGACGGCAACGGCAAAGACGACGCTGGGATCCTTGAGGAATTCGTCCTCGATGGAGAGAATCGCCTTGTCGAGATAAAAATCATAAAGGGTGTGGAACTTGGGCGGATCGACACCGGGGATCGGTTCGTAATTGGTGTCAAAGGCATCCTTGACGCTGAAGACCCCGTTGTCGATCGCCTCTTCGAGAATCTTGCCGACCTGCTTGGCACCGATCAGTGATTCCATCCGGCCGCGTTCAAGCAGCTGGTTCTCCAGACTCTGGCTCTGCTGCATGATGAGGTAGGACGACCCGGCGGCGATGACGATGAACAGTACCAGATTGACCAGCACCGCCACCTTGACTCCGATTTTGTTGAACATGTTCACACTCCTTGTGAAGGACCATAAGACGGTCATTTGGCAAGAGATCAGGCTCAGGGGGATGAGTAGCCAATGCGCAGTGCGCCCCAATGCCGGCCCTGAACAATTATTGGTACCGACATGTCGGCCATGTTTTCACCGGTGTCGCGGCTGTAGCGTTGGAGCAAAAAAGGTTCCTTGTTGCGGGCGGCGGCCAGCCCGGTGCGGTCGTTAAACAGGCGCTTGGTCCGGTTCCACTTGGTGTCGTGGTCGCCATCGCCGGTCATCGGCTGGGAATATTTGCTGTTGTGCGACGGCAGGTAGCCGTTGCGATCGACGGCGACGACAAAGACCAGATGCTTGTCGAAGGCCAGATATTTGTCGAGGATCGGCCGGATCGCTCCGTCGGACAGAGTGTCGTACTGGGTCATGTACTTTTGTGGATCGGTGTTGGGGATCGGGATGTAGAGGGTGTCGAACAGCTGGGGGACGGTCAACCGACCCGAGGTCAGCAGCAGGTCAAACTGGGTAACAATCTCGGCGGCACACTGCTCGGCCCAGCCGCGGACGCGCTGATCGAAGGCACTGCCGGGGTCGGCAGCGGTGACAGAAGAGGGGGCCGTCAGGCCGACGATCAGGACGACGGCGAGGCTGGCGAGGAGCAAGCCGGAGCGTTTCATGGCGATTTTTCTCCTGTCGTGATGGCTCATCCAGGGCGGCCCTGATTGATCAGCGTCTGCAGATAAGCGGTGATTTCATCAATCAGGGCGTTGTTGTCGCAGTCACTCTGCACCCGGACACCGAGAAAATATTTGCCGAGGGCAAACACCAACAGGTGCTCACCCAATGGGTGCGGGAACAGCAGATATTTGAACGGGCTGAATCCGCTGGCCTTCTGGATCTCCTGGACATTGGTCCCGGCCAGAGTGATCGTCGTGGCCAGTTCGTCAGGATCGGCCAGGTTGTGGATGATGACCTGGCCGTCGTTGCGCACCAGAACAAAACGCGCGACGCCGGTCATGTGGGATATCGTTTGGGCAAAGCGTTTACTGGCCGACATAGTGTCCTCCCCCTAGCCGGATGCCGGGCCAAGGTGCTTGCGCACCAGTTCACGGTATTGTTTGGCCTTTTCGGCATCACCGATCTCGCGGCAGAGAGTGTCGAGGAGTTTGCTCAGCCCGGCCGGCGTCGGAGTCTGACTCACCTGCCAGGCGGCAACCGCTTCGTCAAAGACGATAAAGGCCATGGGTCCGAGAATCTTGGCCAGCTGACTCGCCATCCCCTGCAGCGGTTTAGCCAGCGGGCCCGATTCGCGCAGATTTTCCACCGGAGCCGTTGGCATCGCTGATGGTGGGGTGATGGCGGCCGGGCTGCTGGTGGTCAGGGCATCCGGCGGCAGATCGGCCAGGGCCAGATTGAGGGAGAGGGTGAGCAGGCTCAGGTTGATGGTCGGTTCGCAGACGACGATCAGACAATCGTGTGCCGACAGAGGGTGGCAGAGCAGGAGTGCTTCCGCGTAAGCGATGACGAATTCGCCCAGATCGGGAAAGCTGAGGCGCCCGGCTGAACAGATCTTGATCAGCTGGCCACCGATTTCGTTCAATTGCTGTGGCTTGAACTGCTCCGGCAGGTTGTTGAAACGGACGCCGTTGGCGCTGTGATGAATGCAGGCACCGGTGACACCGGGGATCGTGCGCAGATTGTCAAGGAGTCGTTGCATAGTGTCCTCTAGGCCAAAGACAAAAGAATCAGGCGGAAAGTAGTGCCGGTGTCAGGCTCTCCAGAACCTGTTCCGGTTTCGCCCCCTTGTTCAGGGTGACGACCAGCCGCAGCTGTCGTTGCTGCAGGACCAGGTGACGCAGACCACCGCCGGTACTGAATAACAGGTAACGAAAGGCGCCGCCGACAACAGTGCCGATGTTTTGACAGGCGTTGATGCAGGCGGTTGGATCGAGTTGCATCAGCGGTCCGGCTCCGGTGCTGTGGTGTTCGAGAAAATTGACCTGATCAAAAATGGCATACTCGGCTATCAGGGTTGAGGCCTGCAGGGTCTCGATCAGGCGCGATGCGGCGGTCGGTGGCGCGGCGACGGGGGCCGGTGGCTCAGTGTTGATGGCCGGCTGCTGCAGCGCTTCATCTTTGAGCCGGTAGGCCTCCATGAGCAGAAAACTCATGGACGCGGCAATGGCTTTCTCCTCTCGCCGACAGACGGCATCCATTTCGATGGTGGTGTTGTCCCAGGCGATGATCTCCAGCGCCGCCGGTTCCCCCTGAGTGGTCGCGGTCATGGCATCGAGCAGCTCACCGCGGCGAAAGAAGAGGTAGCCGGTCTTGTCGCCGCAGTGGATTTTCAGGGTACAACTCTTCTGCTCCATCTGCACCAGTTGCATGAAGGTGGCCAGGGTGATGCCGCGGATATAGCTGCGGGCCTCGGTGGCGAGGGCGGTCTCGATGGTCTGGGCGAGGTGGTCGAAGTCGAGGGGTTTGTCCAGATACTGCAAGTTCTGCATCCGCGCCAGTTTGGCTTCGATTTCTGGAGTGCCGAAGGCGGTCATGACAATCACCGGCAGATAGGGATAGTCGCGGCTGACATGGGCCAGCAGCTGGAAACCGTCCATCACCGGGAGTTTGAGATCGGTCACCAGCAGGTCGATGGTCTGGGTTTTCAACACCTGCAGTGCTTCGCGGCCATCGTTGGCCATAAAGATGCGATAGCGGTCGCCAAGGGCGGCGAGACCATCGCGCAGGCTGAGCAGAAAAGGGCGTTCATCGTCGACCAGCAGCAGGTTTTTCATGTGCATTCCGTGGCGTCGGGCGGGTCGGTTGCCGGCAGGGCGATATGGACAGCCGTGCCTGACCCTTCGGCGCTGACAATATCAATGGAGGAGCTCATCTTCGCCAGCAGTTTCTGGGTAATGACCAGGCCAAGACCGTTCCCCTTGACCTTGGTGGTGCAAAATGGCTGGAACAGGAGCTTTTGCTGCTCCTCGTTCATGCCGCAGCCGTTATCTTCCACCGACAGCAGGACCAGGCGGTCAACACAGCGCAGGGTGATGGTGATGCGTGGCCAGGGCCGGCCGGTCAGGGCGTCGGCAGCGTTGGTCAATAGATTGAGCAGGGCCTGATGCAGGGCTCGGGGATCAAACTCGACCCAGATCGCCTCCGGCGGGGTGTGGCGTTCCAGGGTGATCCCCTGCTTGGCGAAGTCGTTCTGCACCAGGGCAAAAAACTTGTCGAGGAAGGCGCCAAGCTCGTGGCAGCCGATATCGAGCTGTTCGAACAGGCTGAAGTTTTTTAGCGATTTAAGCAGGTATTCCATGCGCAGCACTTCAGCGTAGGTGCGCTCGATGTATTCACCGAGGGCCTCGCGGGAAAACTGGTCAAGGTTTTTGCGCAGGACACTGATCGTCATCTTGATTGAATTGAGCGGATTGCCGATTTCGTGCCGAATACCGGAGAAGATGAAGCCGATATTGTCCATGGTGTTGACCGCCTGGGCGATGGACTCAAGGCGGATCTTTTCGGTCACATCGCGCAGGATCAGGCTGTAATGGCCGGGAGAGACGATGTGCACTGAACAGCCGATCAGGCGGTTGCCGATCGGGAAAGAGAGGGTGCTGCCGGCCAGGACTTCGAAGCCGCACAGAGCCCCTTGTTCCATCAGGCGGGTCTGAAGGTCGGCTAAAGTCCATGGCGCTCCGGCGTCTTGCAGGATGTCGAAGGTGGCCGGGTTGCGAAAGACGATCTGTTGCTCCGACTCGTCGATGATGATGATGCCGATCCCCATATTGTGCAGAACCTCGGCGTGACTCCAGCCACGATTGGTGGCGGCAGTGTGCGGCCGGCTCGGCGGGGGGATAAAGGGCAGGAGGTCGGACATCACAGAGGGTTCCCAGAGCGCTAAAAGTGTAAGAAATTGTAAAACACGATTATATTTTTAAAGCTGAGAGGGTTAAATGTAAAGCGAATAATTTTTCTCATATAAAGAAATTAGTCAGTAAAAATGGGATTAAATGGTTGTTCTATATCGGGTGTTACAGGGTTTTACGTCGATCTTACATTGCACATTGTTGGTTTGATTTCGTCTTGGTCTGGATGCCCTTTTTCCGCGGTGAGACGCATTTTTTTTCTCCGCATGTTCATGCACTTGAAAACCCGAAAGACGGCGTTAAAGTTTGTCAGCATGAAATGACCAGTCGGATGAAAATGTATAGCAGCCGATGGAGATGCGCAGCGACGAAGCAGGGGTATTTAACTTCAGAACTAACAGGAGACGGACATGGGGATGGTCAAGGAGTTTAAAGAGTTTGCCATGCGCGGCAACGTGGTCGATATGGCCGTCGGCATCATTCTTGGCGGAGCGTTCGGCAAGATCGTCACCTCATTTGTCGGCGATGTGATCATGCCCCCCATCGGACTGCTGCTCGGCAACGTCGATTTTTCCAATCTGGTGGTGATCCTGCGGGAGAAAACCGCCAGCGCGGAGGCGGTGACGATCAACTACGGACTGTTCGTCAATACACTGCTCGATTTTGTCATCGTCGCTTTTTCGATCTTTATGGTCATCAAGCAGATGAACCGCTTGAAAAAAGCCGACGTGGCACCGGTCGTCGAGGTGACGACAAAGGATTGCCCGAAATGCCTGAGTACGATTCCGCTTAAGGCGAGTCGCTGCCCGCACTGCACCTCGGAGATTCAGGAGTAGCCGTTTACGGGGATGGCGTCAGTCGGGGTCAGGAAAGATCAGTTCAAGCTGTCCGCTGAGGCAGGTGATGGTCACCGGGATGTCGCCGAAATCGTCACCATCGATCTGTACCGGTACCGTGGCACCACTGCACTGAAAACCGGTTGAGTCGATTCGTTTGACCGGGCCGAGCAGTCGCCCGCGCAGAAGAATCCGCAGCCAGAAGAGGAGCAGGGGGAGCCGTCCGGAGCGTTCGACCAGACAGGCGGTGAGTTGCCCGGTGTCAAGACCGCTGCCCGGCGCCATGACAAAACGGCCGCCGTAGAGGCGAATGTTGCTGACAATGGCGTGGTATGCGATCAGGGTTTCGCCTTCGGCGGTGGTCAGTTGCAGGGCGCCGGTCGGGCGGGTGATCAGGGTACGAAGGGCGGCGATCAGATAGGCGAATTTTCCGGTGTGGCGCTTTAAGCGGCTGCTGACGGCACGGACCGTCGCTGCATCGAAGCCGATGCCGGCCATCATCAAAAAATAATGATCGGCGATCCGGCCCAGGTTGACCGGTTTTGCCACCCCGTGCAGGGCGATGGCGCAGGCCGCTTCGATCGCAAAGGGGATGTCCATCTCAAGGGCCATGACGTTGGCGGTCCCCAGAGGGAGAAATGCCAGCGGAATACCGCGTCCGACCAGGCCGTTGGCCACTTCGTTGAGGGTACCGTCACCACCGGCGGCGACCACCAGATCAAAATCGGCAGGCTGCAACCGGGCCGCTACCTCGCCGGCATCGCCTCTTTTCCCGGTCAGGTAGAGAGCGACCTCTGCTCCGGCCTGTTCGAGACATCGGCGGGCCGTTTCGATTCGCAGTCGGGCGTCGCCCCCTGAAACCGGATTGGCTATCAGTTTGATCCGTTTACGCATGGGCCTACAAAAGCAGAGCGGCCAACCGGCGTCAAGTTAATGTTGACGGTAAGGGCCGTTCAAGAAAAAAAGGGCCCGCTTGTGAAGCGGGCCCTCTGGTTATGTGATCAACGTGTGCCCGGTTCAGGCCTTGTCGTCATCCTTTTTTTCGAGCTTCTCCGCTTCTGTTACGTCGGTCGCATCATCGTGCATGCCGTCCTTGAAATTGCGCAGGCCTTTGCCGAGTGCGCCGCCGACCTGAGGCAGTTTGCCAGCGCCGAAGATCACAAGAACGAGGACGAGGATAATGATCAGTTCCGGTGTGCCGAGTCCGAACATATGTGTTTGCCTCCTGAGCAATAAGTTGAAAGAGTTATACACTGAAACGCGCCGAAAAACAATTTTTCTAAGAAAACCTCCAAGTAGATTTGCTTTTGCAATCACTCTTCAGCTAGGATGACACGGTAATATTCAGGAATCAATATACTACAGGAGAATGCCATGTTGCACATCAGCCAGCGCCAACGCCTCTATGCGTTTTTCAGCCAACTGTTCACCTACCCCGATGCCGAACTGCTGACCGTTCTGCAGGGTGAGTCGCCGGCCGAAGTCGGTGTCCTGCTCGGCGTTGCGCCACCGGCCAGTGCCGGTTTGTCCCTTGTCGCCCTGCAGGAGGCCTACACCGGTCTGTTTATCTCGCGGCACGGCGGGGTTCCTGCCCCCCCCTACGGCTCGGTTTATCTTGATGACGGGGTGTTGATGGGTGCGTCGACCCTGAAGGTCACTGAAGCTTATCATGCCGCTGGTCTGGTTATTGACGGTAGCAGCGAGCCGGCTGATTTTCTGGCGACAGAGCTCGAGTTCCTCTATTTTCTGGTTGGAAGGGAAGAGGAAGGGTTCCGGGGCCGTGATGTCGCCGCCGCCCGCCTGGCGACCAGCCGCCAGCACGATTTTCTCGTCAACTCCCTGCTCCCCTGGCTGGAGCCGTTTGCCGATCGTATCGCTTCCAGCGATGCCCCCCCTATTTATCGCTGGGCGGCGGCGGGGCTCCTCGCCTTTTGTCGCGATGAGCAATCGTGGCTGGCGCGATTGAACTGAGTGCAGCATGCCTCATCTGCTGCTGATCGACCTGCCGACGGAACGGACCACTGCCGCCACCGATCTGCTGCTGGCCGTTCTGGCGACCGGCATCGCACTCTGGTTGCATCGCATGGGGTCCGGCGGTGACCGGTTTCGGGTCCGCATCTGGACAGCGCTGTTCGCTCTGCTTGGTCTGGCCGCCGGTCTCGGCGCGGTGGCGCACGGCCTGCAGATGCCGCTCTGGCTGAATGATCTTCTCTGGCAACCGTTGAATCTGGCCATGGGGCTGGTGGTGGCCCTGTTTGTGGTCGCGGCCAGTGTTGACGGTTTTGGCCTGCCTATTGCCCGGCGCCTGCTGCTGCCGTTGCTCGCCATCGGTGTGGTCTTCTATCTGGTTACCTGTCTTCTCCCCGGTGGGTTCCTGCTCTTTATCCTTTACGAAGGGTTGGCGCTTTTACTGGTGCTCGGTCTTTACCTGCGCCTGATGTTCGTCCGAAAAGGCCCCGGTGCGGGCTGGATGCTTGCCGGTGTCGTGGTGACACTCCTGGCGGCAGTGTTGCAGGCGAGCCCGGTGGCCGTCACCCTGATCTGGCCATTCGACCACAACGGGATCTTTCATCTGGTACAGATGATCGGTGTCGTCCTGCTCGCCTGCGGGGTGCGAACCACGCTGCTTGCTGCCGAATCCGAAAAAATCGAGGGCTAAAAAGCAGCAAGGCGACCGTCTCGCAATGTGCGGGGCGTCGCCTTGTTTCTGTCATCATGTGCTGCGATGAAACGTCTGCAGCGATCAGCTGCGATGGCCGGGGGGAAAGATCAGGGGGCGCAGACGTAGTCGTTATGGGTGGCGCCATGGATCATGATTTCACGGAAGTCTCTCTTCATGGTCCAGACCGCGCCGCAGTCACCACACTCCTGTAAATTCTGGGCAAAGCCGTCGGAATGGGTGTCGATTTCAATGTGTGCTTCGTTTTTACAAACCGGACATTTGATCATTGTTTTTCTCCCGCAAAAGTAATTGAAGTGAAGGAATGTGTTAAAAATTACCACAACTGGGGGCAAGGTTAGCGCAGCGCGCCGGGGAAGGCAAGGGAAAAAATCAAAAAAACTCCGAAAAAACATATACTTAGGTCTTGTAGCGTTCTGCTTGTCATACCATCATTTGATTTTCGTTAGTCTCAGGGTGCGTTATTATGCTGTAAAATAAGAGAACTGGCCGTAATTATATGGTTTTTCTTAAAATAAACTTATATTTTATTAATGAGCCCAACGCGGAACCGAAAAAAACGGGGTGGACCTGGTCCACCCCGTTGTTGCTGATATTTTAAAGGATTCCCGCTCCGTTTCAGGCCGCGCCGGCCACCGGCGGGACGAAAACGCGGGCCGCAAGCTCTTGATCGAAGAGCAGCAGGCCCTGGCCGTCGTTGCCGATGCGGCGTAGCTTGGAGACCAGCAGGTTGAAGTTCGCTTCTTCTTCAATCTGCTCGGTGACAAACCATTGCAGGAAGATCTGAGTCGCGTGATTCTTCTCTTCGCGTGCCAGGTCCATCAGCTGGTTGATGCGGTCGGTGACGAACAGCTCGTGTTTGAGGCCAAACTCGAAGACATCAAGCGGGTTCTTGAAGTCGTTCTGCGGGCCGTCGATCGGGAGCAGGTTGGTCCGTCCGCCGGCGTCGCAGAGGAAAACAAAGAACTTCTCACCGTGGGTCATCTCCTCCAATGCCTGGACCCGCAGCCAGTTGGCACAGCCGGGAAGGTTCTCAGCCTGGAAGTAACCGCTCATCGCCATATAGAGATAGGCGGAAAAAAATTCATTCTTCATCTGCTCGTTCATGGCGTCCTGCAGTTTTTGGCTCAGCATCGATTTTTCTCCTGAAAAAAGTAGTGTGGTTCGTTGTTGTTGACGTGTGATGAAGATAGCATACACTGGCTAATTCTCAAGTGAACGTCGGTCAAGATCGCAGTTTCGCCGGGGACGCGGCTGTGCTACGTTACGGAACAAACAAGGAGCATGCATGAAGATTCGCAGTGCCGAGTACCTGATCAGCGCCACCGGCCCCAAAAATTATCCGCCGGAATCGGTGCCTGAGATCGCTTTTGCCGGGCGCAGCAATGTCGGCAAGAGTTCGATGATCAACACCCTGCTTAACCGGCGCAGCCTGGTCCGTACCTCGTCAACGCCGGGCCGGACCCAGATGCTTAATTTTTTCGACATCAATGGTACCTTCCTGCTGGTCGACCTCCCCGGTTACGGCTTCGCCAAGGTGCCGGTCGGGGTGAAAAAGGCCTGGGGGCCGATGGTCCGGACCTTTTTGCAGACGCGGACGACCCTGGCCGCGGTCGTTATGTTGTTCGATATCCGTCGGGTGCCACGAGCCGAGGATCTGCAGCTGCTCGACTGGCTGGAGGAGTTCGGTATTCCGACCATTCCGGTGGTGACCAAGATCGACAAGGTCAGCCGTAACCAGCGTGCGGCCCACCTGCGGGCCATCGCCGAAGCGACCGGTCTCGATCTGGAGGTGTTCAGCACCTTCTCCTCGTTGAACCGGGAGGGGTTTGACGATCTCTGGGAGCGGATTGAGGTGGCTCTTGATCCGTCGGATGAGGACGCTGACCCGGAGGAGGAGCCGGCGGGCGACGACGATTGACACGCAACAGCTATCTTTGCTACAAATAACGAAAATACAGACGCTTTTGGGTGCCCGCCGAAGTTTTTGGACGTTAGGTGGGAGAATAGGGAAGAGGGTGTGACTCCCTCGCTGCCCCGCAACTGTAAGTGGTGATGAACGCCGGCGTACCACTGCCTTCCATTAGGGGAGGTGGGAAGGGCCGGTCAGTAAAGTGACCCACGAGCCAGGAGACCTGCCCGACAGCCGACGCGGACCTTCGCGGGAAGGGTTCGGTGCGCTCTTCTGACACCGAACCCGGACCTTAACCGTCCGGGTTTTTTTGTTCAAAGCGCCAGCCGATTTACAGTCGTTATCGCGGGCCGCACAATGCAGGGAGATCAGGGCCATGAGCAAAGGACTGATGCACGTTTATACCGGTGACGGCAAGGGGAAGACCACCGCCTCGGTCGGTGTCGCGACCCGGGCGCTCGGCTGCGGGCACAAGGTCCTGTTTGTCCACTTTCTCAAGCCGGAAAAGCCAAAGAGCGGTGAGGATATCCTCTTCTCCCGCCTCGATGGCATCACACTTCTGGTCTCAGGACTCGGCATCATCCGTCCGACGTCGACCCGTGAAGAGGTCATCGCCAGTGTCGAGGCGACCTTCGCCGAGGTCAAACGGCTGGTCGCCAGTGAACCCTTTGACCTGGTGGTGCTCGATGAGATGAACGTGGTGCTGTCCAAGGAGTTGTTGCCGCTGGACGAGGTGCTCGACTTTATTCGTAACCGTCCGGATAAGATGAACTTGATCCTCACCGGCCGCAACGTACCGGTGGCGATTGCCGACCTCGCCGACCTGGTCACTGAGATGCGCAAGCACAAACACCCCTATGATCGCGGTATCCAGGCGCGGCGCGGGCTTGAATTCTGATATGGGCCGGCTGGTTTTCGTCACCGGTGGCGCCCGTTCGGGCAAAAGCAGTTATGCTCAACAGCGGGCAGAGGTGCTTTCCGGCCGCCTGCTGTATGTCGCCACTGCCACTATCGGCGATGCCGAGATGGCGGCGCGGGTGCGTCGTCACCAGCTGGAGCGCGATGAGCGCTGGCTGACCCTCGAGGCACAGGCCGATCTGACCGCACAGCTAAGCACTGCGGCGAAAGGGTGCAGCGCGGTGCTGGTCGATTGTCTGACGTTGTGGCTTAATGGCCGGATGGCCGTTGACGGCACCGACGCCGACAAGATTGCCACCGCGGGCATTGATTTGCTGGCGGCCCTGCAGGCGCTGCCGGCGACGGTCTTTGTCGTCAGCAACGAACTCGGGTGTGGCATCGTGCCGGAAAATCGTCTGGCGCGCAGCTTCCGCGATCTGCACGGTCTGCTCAATCAGCGCTTTGCCGCGGCGGCCGATGAAGCCTGGCTGGTGGTCTCCGGCCTGCCACTGCAGCTGAAATCTAACTGTTGAAATTGAACCTGTGACGGCCTGCCGGCACCGGATTTTTTTAAAAAGTGAGAGAAAACGATGAACTTGCAGCAAGCCCTGGAGCGGATTCAGCCGGTGACCCAAGAGCGCCTCGATACCGTGCAGGCGCGGATCGACCGGCAGGCGAAGCCGGCCGGCTCCCTCGGTCGTCTCGAAGAGTTTGCGGCGCGCTATGTTGCCATCCGTCAGTGCGATACGATTCGGCAGAAGGCGATCTACACCTTCGCCGGCGATCACGGGGTGACGGCGGAAGGGGTCAGCGCTTTCCCGCGTGAGGTGACGCCGCAGATGGTCCTCAATTTCCTGCGCGGTGGTGCTTCCATCAACGCTCTGGCCCGCCATGCCGGCGCTGAACTCCATGTCGTCGATATGGGAGTCGATTACGATTTTGCGCAGCACCCCGGCCTGTTGCACCACAAGGTGGCGCCGGGGACGGCCAACTTTGCTCAGGGACCGGCCATGAGCCGCGCCCAGGCAGTCACCTGTCTGGAGACCGGCATCGCTCTGGCCGAAGTCGCCGCAGCCGCTGGTTTCGATCTGCTCGGGACCGGCGACATGGGGATCGGTAACACGACGCCGTCGGCGGCCATCGCTGCGGTTTTTACCGGCCTGTCGGTGCAAGAAGTCACTCATCGCGGCACCGGTATCGACGATGCCACCCTGGCGCACAAGATTGCCGTCATTGAGGCCGGGATCAAGCTCAATGCCCCTGATGCCACCGACCCAGTCGACGTTCTGGCCAAGGTTGGCGGCTTCGAGATCGGCGGCATCGCCGGGCTGGTCCTCGGTTGTGCCGCCTGCGGTCTGCCGGTGGTGGTCGACGGCTTCATCTCCACCGCCGGCGCCCTGATTGCTGCCGAGCTGCACCCGTTGGTGCGTGACTACATCTTTGCCGCTCACAGCTCGGTGGAGATTGGTCATCACCATATGCTACGACGTATCGGTCAGGAACCGATCCTTGATCTGCGCATGCGTCTCGGCGAGGGGACCGGTGCCGCCCTGGCCATGACCCTGATTGAGGCCGCATTGCAGGGCTACCGTGACATCGCCACCTTTGACGCCGCCGGCGTCTCCGAAGGAGAAGCTTCATGAAGCAGGAATGGTCCGATTTTCGCGTTGCCCTCTCGTTTTTGACTATTTTCCCAACGGTGCCCGATCACAACCCGGATGAGGCGCAACTCAGTCGCAGCATGGCCTTCTTCCCTGCGGTCGGACTGGTGCTTGGTCTCGGCCTGGTGGTGCTCAACTGGCTGCTCGACTCCTTTATTCCACGGCCGGTCCTCGATTGCCTGCTGGTGTTGTTTCTGATCATCGCCAGCGGGGCGTTGCATCTCGATGGCATCGCTGATCTGATCGACGGCCTGGCCGGCGGCAAGGATCGCGAGGGGGTGCTGCGTATCATGAAAGACAGTCACGTCGGCGCCATCGGCGTCGTCGGTCTGGTCATGGTCCTGCTGCTGAAATACCTGTCGTTGTACAACATCGATCCGGCGGTCAAGTCGGCGGCGCTGGTTTTGACCCCGGCCGCCGGGCGCTGGGTCCAGGTCGTGCTGGCGTCCTACTGCCGTTACCTGCGGCCGGAAGGTGGGACCGGCGCTGCCTTTGTCGATCGTGTCGGTGAGCGCGAAGTACTGATCGCCAGCGGGACCCTGATCGCTGCCGCGCTGGTGCTGTTCGGCGCCAAGGGGATTTTCATCGTCTTTCTTCTCGGACTGGCGGCGATGCTGCTGCAGCGTTATTTTCAACAGCGCCTCGGCGGAATCACCGGCGATGTGCTTGGTGCTGCGACCGAACTGGTTGAGGTTCTCGCGCTGTTGTTTGTGTTGGCGCTGTTTCAGGCCGGAGGTGAGTTATGAGCAGGACCCGTGTTCATCTGTTGCGGCATGGTGAGGTGGTGGGTGCCGAAGAGCGGCGCTACAATGGTCAGGCCGATGTTGCACTGACCCCGAAGGGGGAGGCGCAGTACGGATTTTTGCAGATGAGGATGAAAAAACTGCCGATTGCGGCGGTCTACAGCAGCGACCTGCGCCGCTGCATGGAGGGTGCCCGTCTGCTTGCCGCCGGTTATGGTCTGCAGGTCAGCCCGCACCCCGAACTGCGCGAGATCGATGCTGGAAAGTGGCAGGGGATGACCTGGACCGAAATCGAGAAGAAGCACCCGAAGGCCTGGAAACAGCGGCTCAAGGATATCGTCAACAGCCCCTTCCCCGGTGGTGAGAACCTGCACGATGTCGCGGCCCGGGTGCGGCCTCTGCTGGTCGATATTGCTGCCCGTCACCAGGGGGAGGATGTCATCATCGTTGCCCATGGCGGCGTCAACCGGATCCTGCTGCTTGACGCGATCGGTGCCCCGCTGGAGGCGCTGTTCGGCATCGAGCAGGATTTCGGCTGCATGAACTGTATCGACTATTTCGCCGATGGCCGCAGTGTCGTCCGCCTGCTCAACGGCTGACAGTCTGACTGCGATGCGCGCGCCGCTTCTGATCGCCGCCCCGGCTTCGGGCTCGGGCAAGACCACGGTTACCCTCGGTCTGCTTGCTGCCCTGCGCAGGCGGGGGGTCGTCGTTGCGCCGTTCAAGGTCGGCCCTGACTTTATTGATCCCGGCCACCATGCGCTCGCGGTCGGTCGGACCTCATTCAATCTCGACGGCTGGATGTGCGGCTGCGAAGCCGTTCAAGCCACCTTTGCCGGCGGCTGCGCCGGTGCCGATCTGGCTCTGATCGAAGGGGTGATGGGGCTGTTTGACGGCGCCGACGGCGCCAGTGATGCCGGCTCCAGCGCCGAGATCGCCCACTGGCTGGGAGGGCGGATCGTTCTGGTGATCGATGCCCGCGCCCAGGCGCGCAGCGTTGCCGCGCTGGTCAAGGGGTTTGTCGATTTCGACCTGCGGCTGCAGTTCGCCGGCGTTGTCCTGAATCGGGTCGGTAGTCCTCGCCATGAAGAACTGCTGCGCGACGCTCTGGCCTCGGTGCCGGGCCTGCCGCCGCTGCTTGGCTGTCTGCCGCGGGATGCGGCGGTCGAACTGCCGGAGCGCCATCTCGGGCTGGTGACGGCCGAAGACGCGGCCTGCGACTACGATAAGCTTGGTGCATGGGTCGAGCGTCACGTCAATGTCGCAGCCTTGCTTGCATCCCCCCCTTTGCCAAAGGGGGGGCAGGGGGGATTTTCCACGCACAAAGAAATCCCCCTCAATCCCCCTTTGGCAAAGGGGGAGGCACAACCTGCTGTACGCATCGGCGTCGCTCGCGACGCGGCGTTCTGCTTCTGCTATCCGGAAAATTTGCAGCGGTTGCAACAGGCCGGCGCCGAGCTGCAGTTCTTCTCACCGCTGGACGATGCCGTGCTGCCGGCGGCGCTTGACGGGCTCTATCTGCCCGGCGGCTACCCGGAGCTGCACGCCGCCCGGTTGGCGGCCAATGACGCCATGCTTGAACAGATCCGCGCTTTTGCTCGGGCCGGCAAGCCGATCTACGCCGAGTGCGGCGGGCTGGTCTATCTGGCGCAGGGGGTCGGTGACCACGACCTGGTCGGAATCTTCCCCGGTCGGGCCCGGATGCTGCCGCGCCGCCAGGCCCTCGGTTACCGCGAAGTGACCTTTGCCCGCGACACCCTGCTCGGCCCTGCCGGCAGCGTTGCCCGCGGTCATGAATTTCACTACTCGCAGCTCGAACTGCCGGAGACGGTCGCCTGCGATTATCGCCTGACCCGCCGCGGTGTTGGCGTCTGCGCCGATGAGGGGTACCGGATCGACAATGTTCTCGGCTCGTATGTTCACCTGCACTTTGCCAGCAACGATCGGCTGGCAGTGAATTTTGTCAATTTTTGCAAGGACAGGCGATTTCACCACGAAGAACACGAAGGAGAAGCAAATCAAAAAAAGCATTGATGGGGTTAAACCAAAAACCCTTTTGACTGTTTTAAGCCTTTATTCGTGTCCTTCGTGCCCTTCGTGGTGAATGGTTTTGTTTTAAAGGAGTTCAACCGTGGCAACCCAGATTGAACAGGCGCGAGCCGGCATCGTCACCGAACAGATGCAGACCGTTGCCCAAAATGAGCAGCTCGACGCCGGCTTCGTACGGCAGATGGTCTCCGAGGGGAAGATCGTCATCCCCTGGAACATCAACCGCAAACCGGCCCGCATTACCGGCATCGGTAAGGGCCTCTCGACCAAGGTCAACGCCTCCATCGGCACCAGCTCCGATATCGTCGATTACAGCGCCGAAGTGCGCAAGGCCCTCGCCGCCCAGGCGGCCGGCGCCGATACCCTGATGGAGTTGTCGGTTGGCGGCGATCTGGATCGGGTGCGACGCGAGGTCATCGCTGCCGTCGATCTGCCGGTCGGAAATGTCCCCTTGTACCAGGCGTTTTGCGAGGCGACGCGCAAGTACGGCGATCCAAACAAGCTCGAAGCCGAGATGCTGTTCGACATCATCGAGCAGCAGTGCGCCGATGGTATGGCATTTATGGCGGTGCATTGCGGCATCAACCGCTACACCATCGAGCGCCTGCGCAAGCAGGGCTATCGCTACGGCGGTCTGGTCAGCAAGGGTGGCGTGTCGATGGTCGCCTGGATGCTGGCCAACAATTGCGAGAATCCGCTGTATGAGCAGTTTGACCGGGTGGTTCGCATCCTCAAGAAGTACGACACCGTGCTGTCGCTCGGCAATGGTCTGCGCGCCGGGGCGATCCACGACTCCCACGACCGTGCCATGGTTCAGGAGTTGCTGATCAACTGCGAGCTGGCTGAGCTCGGTCAGGAGATGGGCTGCCAGATGCTGGTTGAAGGTCCCGGGCACATGCCGCTCGATGAGATCGAGACCAACATCCGCCTGCAGAAACGGATGAGCAACGACGCCCCCTACTACATGCTCGGTCCCATCGCCAGCGACGTGGTGCCGGGCTACGATCATATCTCGGCCGCCATCGGTTCGGCCCAGTCGAGCCGCTTCGGCGCTGATCTGATCTGCTATATCACTCCGGCTGAGCATCTGGCGCTGCCGAATGAGCAGGACGTCATCGACGGGGTCAAGGCAGCCAAGGTTGCCGCCTATATCGGCGACATGAACAAGTACCCGGAACGTGGTCGGGCGCGCGACAAGGCGATGAGCAAGGCGCGACGTGACCTCGACTGGTCCAAACAGTTTGAGCTCGCCCTGTTTCCGGCCGATGCGAAGGCGATTCGCGCCAGTCGGACACCGGAGGACGAACGCACCTGCACCATGTGCGGCGATTTCTGCGCCTCGCGCGGCGCCGGCGAGCTGTTCAGCGCTGATTTACGTGGGGATAAAATTTAAAAAAAGGCGTCAGGATTCAGGGATCAGGTATCAGAAGAAGATTATCTGAATCCTGACACCTGATAACTAAAAACCATATCCAGGTGCAGGAAAGTGGAGTGCAATTCTCCCGCGGACCCGCCGCTGTAACGGGGGACTGACCTCTCGCAACACCCACTGTCCGGATCGCAAGCCGGGCGGGAAGGGGAGAGGAAGGGTCGATCCCGTAAGCCAGAAAGCCTGCCTGGATATGTCACCGACCGCTGAAGGTAAAGGGGGTTGGAGGGCTTGGTCTGTCCTCCCCCGAGTCCCCGGTCGCAGGTTTTTGCGGACGCGGTTTCCGCACAAAAAGGAGGATAGACGATGCACATCATGGAAGGGTTTCTCCCTGCCGAACATGCCCTGGTCTGGGGGGCGGTTTCACTCCCCTTTGTCGCCCTGGGTCTGCGGTCGATCCGGAAAAAGGTCCGGGAAAAGCCGGAGCTGAAGATGCTGGTCGGCGTCTCGGCGGCTTTTACCTTTGTCCTCTCCGCCCTCAAGCTCCCCGCCGTCACCGGCAGCTGTTCGCACCCGACCGGAACCGGTCTTGGTGCCGTGCTGTTCGGTCCGTTGGCGATGGCACCGGTGGCGACCATTGTCCTGCTGTTTCAGGCGCTGCTGCTGGCACATGGCGGGCTGACGACCCTGGGTGCCAATGTCTTCTCCATGGGGGTGGTCGGCCCGCTGGTCGCCTACCTGCTGTTCCGCTTTGGTCGTCTCGTGCGTCTGCCGCAAGGGGTGACCCTGTTTGTTGCTGTCACCCTCGCTGATCTGTCGACCTATCTCACCACCTCGGTACAGCTGGCCCTGGCCTTTCCCGACCCCCTCGGCGGGTTTGCTGCCGCTCTGGCCAAGTTCGCCGGTATCTTTGCCCTGACCCAGATCCCTCTGGCGATCAGTGAAGGGCTGCTGACGGTGTTGCTGTTTAACGTTCTGGCCAAACACAGTGCCGGAGAGCTGCAGGATCTGGGGCTACCCCTCGCCCGGGAAGGGGCCCGGTCATGAATAAAAACTGGCAGAACGGCTTGATGCTGCTGGCGGTGATCGTGCTGATCTCTTACCCGCTGTTGACTGTGAAGGCGGCGAAGGTTGCTCCGGGTCAGGAAGCGGTGGCGCTTTTTACGGGTGCCGACGGCCAGGCCGAAGCGGTGATTCGCCAGCTGGCGCCCGACTACCAGCCCTGGGCGACGCCTGTGATGGAGCCGCCGAGCGGCGAAATTGAAAGCTTGCTGTTCGCCCTGCAGGCGGCGCTGGGGGCCGGTTTTATCGGTTATTATTTCGGGGTCAGACGTGAACGGGCCCGTCAACGCGCCGCTACCGGGAGCTCCCGTGCTGCTTGACCACTACGCTTACGGCAACCGCTGGCGTGATCTGTGTCCGGTTGAAAAAGGGCTGCTGACCGGGCTGGCCCTGGCGGCGTCACTGGCTGCCCGGGCGCCCCTGGCCGCGGCGGTGGTCTTTGTCGTTATGGCGGCGCTGACCGTTGTTGGTGCGCGCATTCCGCTGCGCTCCTATCTGCGGCTGTTGCTGCTGCCGGCCGGTTTTCTGCTGGCAGGGGTGGCGGGGCTGCTGCTCTCCTTGAGTGGCGGTGACATTTTGCTCGGGACGCTGCCGGCAACCGGGTTGGCCGTTTATTTCAGCTATGCCGGGCTTGCTCAGGCCGTGCTGGTGATGACCCGGGCCCTTGCAGCGGTCGCCGCGCTCTATTTTCTCGCCCTGACCACGCCGATGACGGAGATCATCGGCCTGTTGCGGCGCCTACGGGTGCCGGCGCTGCTGCTGGAGCTGATGGTGCTGGCGTACCGGCAGATCTTCATCTTTTTGCAGATTGCCCGCGAGATGCGACTGGCGCAGGCTTCCCGTCTCGGCTACGCCACCACCGGCAACAGTTTTCGCTCCCTCGGAGTCTTGGGGGCCAATCTCTATCTGAGGGCGCACCAGCGCTCGCAGCAGCTGCACCGTTCGCTGGTCAGCCGGGGGTACGAAAATGACCTGCGCTGGCTCGAGCGCGACTACCCCCGTTCTAACCGCAACCTGCTGCTGGCAACGCTTGTCGGCGGCAGCCTGCTGGTTCTGGCGTTGCTGCTGCCGGCCTGAAAGATGTGCATGACGCCTGTCCTTGAAGTCAGAGATGTTGCGTTCAACTACCCGGATGGCACACGCGCCCTGCAGGCGCTGAGCCTCGGTTTTGCCCGCGGTCGTCGCACGGCCCTGCTCGGGCGCAACGGCGCCGGCAAATCGACCCTGTTTGCCCTGCTCAACGGCATCGAACGGCCGGGACAGGGGGCGGTGCTTTTTGCCGGGGAACCGCTGGCTTATGATCGGGGGAGTTTGCGCCGATTGCGGCGCCAGGTCGGAGTCGTCTTTCAGGATCCCGATACCCAGCTGTTTTCGGCCAGTATCCGTGAGGATATCTCCTTTGGGCCGGTCAATCTCGGACTGACTCGGGATGCGGTGAGCCAGCGGGTGACCACGGCTCTGTCCGCCGTCGGCCTGACCGACCTTGCCGACCGGCCGACCCACGCCTTAAGTTACGGCGAGAAAAAGCGCGCCTGCATCGCCGGCGTGCTTGCCATGGAGCCGGAGGTGCTGATTCTCGATGAGCCGACTGCCGGTCTCGATCCGCCGATGGCGGCCGAGCTGCTTGTGTTGCTCAATGGTCTGCACCAGCAGGGGATCACGGTGATTCTGGCCACGCACGATATCGATTTTGCTTTTTCCTGGGCCGACGACATCGGCGTGTTACAAAAAGGGACGCTGGCGTTTAGCGGCGCGGCCGACGACATCGAAGCCGTGGAGCGGTGCTTTCCACAACTGGGGCTGGAACTTCCCTGGGTGTACGAGGTGTTTCGGCAGTTGCAAAGCCAGGGGGCGATACGCGGTGATCAGCCGCCGCGGTCGCGGGCTGAGTTGCTGGCGCGGTTGCAGGCTTAAGATCGGTGTTGTCGTTTCGGCTTGCGTCTTTCAAAGCTCAAGTTCAAAGGGCAGAAACCCGGGGGGCTTCCGTCTTCGCCAAGGCTACGCCGAGACAAGCGGCCCCGACGCTGAAGATGTAGGGATCAGTTGCAATAGTTGGGTGAGTCAAAACCGAAAGGTCAAAACAGACACCGCAGCAACCGACTGGAGGGCCCTAATACATC
>DDWE01000107.1 GCA_002345625.1 Desulfuromonadaceae bacterium UBA2294
CGCCGTTCATGGTCATCGACACCGACACCTTGTCGAGGGGGATGTCACCAAAGAGGATCTTCATATCCTCGACCGAGTCAATGGCAACCCCGGCCTTGCCAACATCACCGACGACTCGCGGATGGTCGGAATCGTAGCCGCGGTGGGTGGCGAGGTCGAAGGCGACCGACAGTCCCTGTTGTCCAGCGGCGAGGTTGCGCTTGTAGAAGGCGTTCGACTCCTCTGCGGTGGAGAAACCGGCATACTGGCGCACCGTCCACGGCCGACCGGCATACATGGTCGCCATCGGACCGCGGGTAAAGGGTGCCAGACCGGGGAGGGAATCGACGGTCTTGAGATCCTGCACATCGGCTGCCGTATAAAGCGGCTTGACCGTAATCCCTTCCGGAGTCTGCCAGTTAAAGGACGCCAGGTCGTCAACCTTGGCCTCCTTCTTGGCCAACTTTTCCCAGTCAGCCAGGGTTTTCTTCTCGAAGCAACTCATGAATTAAGGGTCCTTTCAGAAGAATGCGACGGCTGTCGCTGTACATAATACATATCGATCGGGGCAAGAAACAGGTGACAGATGGGCACTCTCGTTACCGGGTGACGACGGCAAGGACTTCGACCTCTTCACCTTCAAAAGAGAGCAATCGGTGACGCAGAGATGAATCGAAATAGACCGCATCCCCCTCATTGAGGGTGATGCGCTCATCCTCAAGAATCACTTCCGCGCGGCCCTTAAGGATCAGAAGGAATTCTTCTCCTTCATGGTTGTAGAGAGTCTCCTCATCGGGGCGCTCGGCGACGGTGAGCATGAACGGTTCCATCTTTTTGTTGCGCTTGCGATAGGAGAGAGCCTCATAGGTGTAACCGTGGCCGGTCCCCTTGGGAGAGATCACCCGACTAACCACGCGGCGCTCAGCCCGGCGGACAACCTCAAACTTGAGCTCTTCTTCCTCTTCCTCGAAGAAGTGGCCCATTTTCACATCAAAGAAGCGGGCAATTTTCGACAAGGTTGCAATCGGCGGCGAGACATTATTATTTTCGATCTGTGAGATCAAGGCGGGAGAAAACCCGGTTTCGCGAGCAACATCCTGCAAGGTCAGCTTGCGCGCTTTGCGCAGCTTCTTGATTTTCGCGCCGATCTTGTATTCCACAGCCATGCCTTCCTGCTAAAATATAAAGAGGTTTTATTCAAGCAGGGTATAGCCGAAGGGGGTTAAATTGTCAATCCCTTTATTTACTGAGGTTAAAATCGTCTTGATCGCCCATATGAGCTTCCAGCCTTGCACTGACGCCCCGAAACGTCACCCCCTGCACATCTTTCGACATCAAATTTAGCCACACCCTGTCGCCCATGCAGCGCGATCGCTAAAACTGCAAGATCTGCGACTTCCAGACCACAAAAGGAGCGTTGAAATTTATCCTCAACATGTTCAACCCAAAAAATATCTGCGGTGGATGTTGCAGACCGCAATTTTAGCCTGAACTCGTCAAAGCAGACTATAAGCAGTGGCAAGCGCTTTCGACCAGCGTTTCATCAATTACCGCTGCTCATTGCACCGATGTGCGTTCAGGCTCAGGGGCGTGCGCAACCCTTCATAAACGCTTAAAAATATTTAGCCGTGCTAAAACAGCGCATTGTTTATCTCCCGGCCAAAATTTTTTACTTTTTTCTTGTCAGACCTTGCGACACAGCCGACCGGCCAGGGCTCAAAATGCAAAATGGCGATCTATTTCTATTTTACTTAATACTATCATACACTTACCACCTCCAATGACCGACGTCTGACTCATGAACAAATTCACATTTTACAACCAGTGGTCTAACAGGCAAAACGGAATTATCCCGTAACATGCTGTTTTACAAGGGGAAAGTCGATTTTTTAGCTTGCATGTCACGCAGAGGCTTCTATACTGGTGACCATGAACAACGCAAACGGAGCTGAAAAGCCAGCCCGCGAAAAGGAGATACCAATGAAGTGTCCAGTCTGTAAAAACAGTAAATATTCCGAAGTTGACCTGCATGCAGATGGTTTCACCGAGGATATCGTTGAGTGTTGCGTCTGCGGCACCACCTGGTCGATCAACCACGGCAAGACCGAGATCGTTCGTGATGCACAGCGCAATTCATTCCTCGAAGCGATCTCCGAACGCGTCGAAGGTGGCGATTACGGCTACGCTGGCATCTGATCGACCCGCGGGCTTTTGCGCTCCAACTCAGCGTCCCCCCCGTGTCAGCAAGTTGATCGCTTTGTCGTAGCGTTCGTGGTTTACTTAAAAGAAAAAAGGCAGCCCCTTTGTGTGGGGCTGCCTTTTTTCTTGTATGAATGATTACGGGTGCCTACTGAATCGCCTTCATGTACTCGGACGTACACTCACGACGCTGTTTCTCGATCATCTGAGGATCGACCTCGACAAACTTCTCGTCCGGAGTAACCTTGAACAGCGTCTGACCTTTTTGCACGATGACTCCGTCGGCGCCACTGATGACAATCTTGTCAACGGTCCCGGAGAAGGGGGCCGGAATCTTGTTGAACATCTTCATGACTTCGAGGATGAACAGCGGCTGTCCTTTCTCGAAATGCATCCCTTCATGCACAAACGCCGGCATGCCGGGAGCTTCCTGGCCGTAGTACATCCCGCCACCGGGGGTGACGATTTCGTCGGCCTTGGTCATCGGTGGCGGAACCAGAATCTTCTTCATCGCCGCCTGCAGGTCCGGGTCGTGTAGATAGGCCGGAATCGTCACTTCGAGATCCTCTTCAACCTTGAAGTCAAAGAAGTGGGTCTTCTCGGCGATCACAAACAGCAGACCGAACAGCTCATTACCGATCTCGAAGCCGAGATGCGCTGCCTGCACGGCGGCCCAGGCATCGGCGTCGAGCCCGCCCTGGGGCTTGTCTTTGGACAACAGGTCGTTGAGTTTGGCGAAGTCCTCTTTCCCCAAGCCGAACTTCTCACGCAGATCGGCGTAGAAACGCAACGCGTTCTGCAACAGCTCGTGGTCGTGTGACCAGATGACCTCGTCCGCCGGACGCGCCGGATCAAAACCCATATTGAGATACTCATAGGTCTCTTCGAGCACCACCAGCGGGTTGCGCAACCAGGTCAGTTTACCCTTGCTGATGGTAAAATTCTTCTGGTTGATGCTCAGCCAGCCGGAGAGCATGTGCGGGTCTTTGAGTAGCACCTCCATCGGCCGGGTCAACAGCGTCCCTTTACGATCAAGAATTTCAGAAACCTTCTTGGCGACAGCAGCATCGTCAGCATAGATCTTGGCATAATGTTTTTTGGTCGCCAGAAAGGCGTAGACCACATCAAGCTTGCTCGACTCTTCCTTGAGCTTGCCGACCAGAGTCAGGTAGGGCACGACAAAACGGGTGGTCGGCTTGGCCATAACGTTCTGGCCAAGGAACCAGTTGACCAGCCCGTAATGAAACTCGAGGTTGGTGGCAAGGTTGGTCCCGCGCAGGACGGTCTTGCGCAACACCTTGGCCAGCTCGTTGTAGCTGTCGAGCCGGTTTTCACCTTTGGTCAGCAGCAGGGCAATATTCGAGTCGTAGGCACCGGCCAGGGTGTAACGCATAAACAGACCGGTGTCGGGGTTCTTGATGCAGATCCCCTGGTCGTCACGGATCTCGCCCTCGATCGGCGCCGACCAGTAGCGAACCACGCCGCCGGCACTCGGGGACAATGAGCAGTCGGTGGCATTAAGGCGCGCTTCGGCACCGGCGCCGAAACGCGGCAGGCGCTCCGGCCGCGGCAGACGCTTTTTGTGCAGTGCCAGCAGCGCCATCGCTTCGACCAGCGACTCGACGATAAAGAAGTCGTTCTTGTTTTTGGGGTTGGTGAACTTGAGCTTGTAGACCAGTTCGGTCACCCGGTGCTCGACCTGGATCCGGGTGTTGACCTCCATGAAGTAGTGGCGGTCGCGGTCGACTATACACTCGAAGGTCGACGCCGAGTCGAGGCCGACCGCCTTGCCGAAACGCTCTGACTGCTCTTCCATGCGCTTGAGCACTACAAGATCAGTCTCCAAAGCCGCGGCTTGAGCCTTGAGACCGGCCTTCTTTGCGGCTTCGATCTCCAGGGCCAGCGCCTCCTGAGTGACTGAGATCTCAAGCAGTTTCTGCTCGTGCATCTGCAACGAGCAGTCGCGGCCACCGAGGGCAATGGCCCACTCGCCGTTACCGAGCAACTGGATCTCGTTGTGCCGGGTCTGTTCAATGTTGAGCTCGACCAGCACGTTCTTGTTATCGCCGACGCCGTTGGCCTTGACCTCCTGCAGGATTTCACGCACCAGACCGGGAGCAACGCTGGCTGCCTTCTTGACATCGGCGTCGGTCGGGTTTTTCTTGGTCAACAGTTCCGCACCAAGAATGCGCTGCCCCTTGCCACCGCCGCCGCCGATCGCCTTGAGACGGATGCGGGCGCCAGGGTAGTTCTTGAACATCGACGCGCACTCAGTCTCGACCTGGGCGCACATCTCTTCGATGGAGAACAGGTCGATCCCTTTTTCATAAGAGGCAAAGAGGATGGCGTCTGCCAGGGTCTCCAGGGTGAGACTCTTGTCATCCAGGGTCTTCTTGGCGACCTTGAGCCCCTCGGCCTTGACCAGCGCCAAAAGCGCCTCACGGCTCGGGTGCTTCTTGACCAGAGTGCGGGCGGTGACGTTGTCGATCCCCGGGGTGACCGAAACGTCGACCGTCAGGGCGGTGCGCTTGGCTTCGTCCTTCTTGCCAGCGCCACGCTGTGTCGCCGAACAGGGCCCGATAAACTTCAGGCCGGCATCCTCGATCGCAGCGACGAACTCGTCATCCTCGGCCATGAAACCGTAGCCGGCGAAGATCGAATCGTAACCGTTATCCTTGGCGGTCTGGATAATCTGACCAATACGCTCGACACGCTCCTCTTTGCTTGCCCCGGTGTAGTCAGGGACCCGATGGACGCGGCTGGTATCAGTCAGCTTGCGCAATTCGGGAGAGAGGGCGTTGGGATAGACGATAGAGTCTTTTTCGGAGAGCAGGATGCCGTAGTGGCTGATCCCCATCTCCTCATAGACGGTCATCGCTTCCATACGGATCGGGCCGCGGCAGACGATCAGCGGCTTGAGATCCTCGCAGGAAAAGGACCGCACCCACTCGGAGTCCGAAAGACCGAGACGGCGGTCACGATGAATCAGCGGGTTATTGGAATAAAAATCTGTTTTCTGTGCCATGGGCGTTATCTCCAGATCGAAATCTTTGTTGGCTTTCATTGCCTCAGCGTCCCCCGACTCCATCAATGAAATTCGCGCTGCACACCCTGCCAGGCGCTGGGCTTGTAGTGGCGCAACAGGAAGTTGAGGTTCTTGCCGAGTTCTGCACGCAGGTCGGTCGGCATGACGATCGAGGAGATCGAACCCAGAGCCAGACCTTCCTTCGGATTCATCAGCTCCCCTTCGTAGCGCGTGTTCAGCGCCGCTTCTTCAACCTTGAGCCAGTCGGCGGCTTCGGCTTCAGCCTCACGCTTGGCCTCGGCACCATCCATGCCGGCCTCGATGCGGCTGTTGGTCCCGGCCTGGATACGACCCTTGATGGCGCCGCGCAGCTTGCGCAGCTCGTCTTTGTAGACAAACTCCTTGCCGGCCGGCCCCATGACCGCCAGACGGGTGGTCGGCAGAGCCAGCACCAGGTCGGCGCCGGTCGGGTAGTTGTTGTAAGAGGCGTAAGCACCACCGAAAGCGTTACGCAGAATCATCAGGATGCGTGGCGTACGCACGTCGACGATCGAATCGAGCATCGAACGGCCGGCCTGAACGATGCCGCGGGCCTCCTGCTCCCGACCGGGGAGGAAACCGGTGGTGTCCTCCATGAAGATCAGCGGGATGTTGTAGATGTTACAGAAGCGGACAAAGCGGGCAATCTTCAGCGCCGAGTCGCAGTCGATCTGACCGGAGGCGACCGCCGAGTTGTTGGCGACAAACCCGACCACGTGACCACCGAGACGACCAAAAGCGGTCACCGCCTCGCGGGCGCGCTCCGGTTGCAACTCGAAGTAGTCGCCATGATCGCAGATCTGCTGGATGACGATCGACACGTCGAACGGTGTGTTGAAGCCGGTCGGCGAGTTGAACGCCTTCTTCAGCAGGGTGTTAATCTCCCAGGTTTTGCGGTCGATCGGATCACTGGTCGCCTGAAACGGGGCTGCCGAGAAATTGTTGTCCGGCAGATAGCTGAGCAGACGCACGGCGGTGCGCAGGGCAGCGGTTTCATCGGCAACGGTCAGATCAGCAACGCCGGAGGCACCGTGGACTTTCGGTCCACCGAGTTCCTCGGGGGTGATGTCTTCTCCGAGTACCGACTTGACGACGCCGGGACCGGTCAGGCCGAAAAAAGTATCGTTCGGCTGGATGACAAAGGAACCCTGGCGCGGCAGGTAGGAACCGCCGCCGGCATTAAAGCCGAACATGCACATGATCGAAGGAACGACACCGCTGATCTTGCGCAGGGCGGTGAAGGCCTCGGCGTAACCGTCCAGACCACCGACCCCGGCCGGAACGAAGGCACCAGCCGAGTCGTTCATGCCGATAACCGGAATCCCCTTCTCACCGGCCATGTTGAACAGCCGGGCGAGCTTACGACCGTTGGTCGCGTCCATAGAACCGGCGCGCACAGTAAAATCGTGGCCGTAAAGGGCGACGTCGCGTCCACCGATATTAAGGATACCGGTGACCAGTGAGGCGCCATCAAGGTTCTTGCCCCAGTTCTGGAACAGGATGTTCGGCTCCTCGCTGGTCAGGACCTTGATCCGCTCCCACACGGTCATGCGTTTTTTGAAGTGCTGCTTCTCGATCTGTGCCACGCTGACCGACTTGATCGGTCGCTGGATCAGCTCGTGGCCGACTTTCATGGCCTCTTCGTAGCCGCCGGCCTTGCCGGCAATCTCTCCCGGGATGGTAAAGTCGACCTTCTCGGGCGGATCGAAAGGGCTCCTCAGGGACGGTGTGATCGTTTTTTTCGACATCGCTGCCTTCCTCACGCTCAATTGGAATGGTTTTCCCCGGTAGTATGCGGCTGTAACCGGAGGGTGACGTAGCGGACTTATACTGATACTTAATATTTTCTCGGTACCGAGCAGCAGACGGGGATTCATCTGCCGGCGGCACCATCTGGAGCCAATCGCTGCAAAGAGCCCGAATCAGCATCAAAAAATAGAAAGAGGTTCTATTCTTGTGAACACCCGCAGGGTATAGCGAAATCCTCAACAAAAGTCAACTCCAATTTACTTTTAATAAAACGACTTTACCCGCGATAAACCACTGTGTTGCCGCGAAATCCCCGCGAACATTGACTTTCCTGCACAAAACGATTAATGTCATGGCGTTTCGGTTCCCCCCCTGTTGGCAACCAGCAGATCGTTACTGCTCCGAAAAGAAGGTCGATTCAATTTTGTCCAGAACCCCCCTTGAACTCCCCGTCGGTATTCGCATCTGGAACGACGAGTTGCGCCGTGGCCGCCGCCATCTGGTCGAAGGCTATTCCTTCGAGCCGCTGGAAGGGACCACCGATTCCTTCCGCTTCACTCTGGCGGCCGCACCGGAAAAGATCCCCGGCATCATGCGTGAGCTTTGCGCTGCCGGACAAGCCGAAGAAGCCTTCCTGATCCTCGAGTACTATCCCGATGAACAGTCGATGGCGACCGGCGACGCCAACTCCCCGCCGGTATCACCGGACGTCTTCTACTCTCCCTATCTGTCCATAGACGAAATCTTTGCCGGCATCGACCCCTATCTGCTACGCCTGCTGCATGATGGTTTTGTCGGCTTTGGTCTGGCCAACAATCGACTCGGGCTGGAAATTTTCTTCTCCGAAGAAAAAACCCTGACCTGTTTCACCGACAACCACATCCGGGTCACCAACCTGATGCACCGCCTCGGACTGCCGCACATCCCCGACACCACATTTCATATGGATCTGGGTCACGACCACTACTCCCTGCTCTGCCACCCGCGACACCAGCTGCCGGAGCCATTGGCCCAGATGGACAAGAACGATCTCGATTCGATCCGTTTCTGCGGTGAACTGGTCGACCAGTTCGGCATGTACCCGGTGGAGGAGAGCCTCGCTTTCTTTCTCACCCGCCGTGAGCAGGACAGCATTGAGGCCGCGCTGAAGCAGCATGACGAATACGACGACTTCGCCAGCGAAGATTTCGGCGCCACTCTGCTCGACTGGAACGATTTCGTCAGTGAGTGCGAAACCGGCTTCGAAGGCGATCTCGACGATTATCGCCTCGGCCTGCACCTGCGCGACATTATTGCCTACGTCATCGACCACGTCGACTCTGCCCTCGCCCGTAAAATGCGCGACATCGTCGCCGAGCCGGATGAGCGGTTCCAGCAACTGCTCACCGATCGGCGCAAACGTTTCGACCGGCCCGCTGCCAGCGAAGCACCGCCCCCATTCTGGTATCAGGGGATGGTGGAGAAACCCGGTGTCACCCTGCGCCGCGACCTGATCCGCCAGGGTTGGTTCAAACCGCACCCCTGACAAACCGGAGCCTGCCTTTTATGATCGCACTGCTTGCCGCCACACCTCAGGAATCACTGCTGTTGCAACAGGAACTCGCCGGTAGCGCCGAGACCCGCTGTGATCACTACCTGCTGCGCAAGGGGCGCATCGCCGGGCATCCGGTATCGCTTCTGCACTGCGGCGTCGGCAAGGTCAACGCCGCACTCGCCACCGAAGCGCTGCTCAGTTTTCGCAAACCGTCTGTGGTCATCCTTTTTGGCTGCGGCGGCGCTTATCCACAAAGCGGCCTGCGTGTCGGCGATCTTGCCGTCGCTCGTGAGGAGATCTACGGCGACGAAGGGGTGCAGACGCCAGAGGGTTTTCTCGATATGCAACAGCTCGGCTTACCCCTGGGCAAAGACGCAGATGGCCCGTTCTACAACCGCATCTCCTTTGACACCAGCCTCATCGATGTTGCCCGCGCCACCCTGAAACCGACTGTCGCCGCCAACGGCCACACCCTGATCGACGGTCCCTTTGTCACCGTCTCCTGCGGTTCGGGGACCGATGCGCTGGCCGATGCACTGGCAGGGCGCACTGGAGGAATCTGCGAAAATATGGAGGGGGCGGCCGTCGCCCAGGTCTGCCGCCAGCACGATGTCCCTCTGCTGGAGATTCGCGGCATCTCCAATCTGACCGGCGATCGCAATCCTGCGGCCTGGGACATCCCGGCCGGAGCCGAAGCGGCGCAACGGGCCGTGCTGGCCCTGCTTGCCACCTGGGAAGAGGTCAGTCGGGCGCTATGAACCGTATCCTGACCCTCGGCTACTCCCCCTGCCCGAACGACACCTTCATCTTCCACGCCCTGACCCACAGCCTGCTGCCAACTTTTGGGCTGACGGTCCAAGAACAGCTGGAGGATGTCGAAACCCTCAATCAGCTGGCGCTTGCCGGCACCCTCGATCTGACCAAAATCTCCTATCACGCCCTTGGCCATCTGCGCGAACGCTACGCCCTGCTGCGCAGTGGTGGCGCTCTGGGGCGCGGTTGCGGCCCGCTTGTTGTCGCCCGTCAGCACATGACCATGGCGCAATTACGCGGTCGGCGCATCGCCATCCCCGGTCAGCTGACCACCGCCAATCTGCTGCTACAGCTCTATGGCGAGGGGTTCACTGATGTGCTGGTTCTCCCCTTCGACCGCATCATGCCGGCGCTGATCGCTGGAGAAGTCGAGGCCGGAGTCATCATCCACGAGTCGCGTTTCACCTACCGGAACGAAGGGCTGCATCAGGTACTCGATCTCGGCGCCTGGTGGGAGGAAGAGACCGGCCTGCCGATCCCCCTCGGCGGCATTCTCGCCCGCCGCGACCTCGGCCTCGAGCTGATCGGCCGGGTCGATGCCGCCATCCGCGCCAGCCTCGAATATGCCTGGGCGCAACCGCAAGCGGCGCGGGCCTACATCCGCGCCCACGCCCAGGAACTTGACGACAGCGTTATTGACCAGCACATCGCCCTCTACGTCAACGACTTCAGCCGCGATCTCGGCAGTGAAGGTGAGCGGGCGATCACCACCCTGTTTGCCCGCGCCGAAGCGCGCGGCATCATTCCCGCCTGCGACCTGCCGCTGTTTCTCAGCTAAAGCATCTGACCGCTACCCCAAATTCAAAAATGAAGGACGTGTTGGCCACCAAGTCACCAAAGCGCCAAGAAAACCGAATTGACGCAGAGGCGCAGAGGCGCGGAGAAAAACTCAAAACGTTTGGTTTCCTGACCTGATAAAGACTAGCTTCTCTCAGCGCCTCCGCGCCTCTGCGTCCATCCTATAGGTTTGCTTTTCTTCGTGCCTTGGTGACTTGGTGGCCAACCTTGATTTGGGTTATAAGTCCGAAATAAAACGCCCCGCCGTAAAACCCGACGGGGCGTAACTGTTTCTCTAACCGAACGCTCTTATTTACCGTTACCGTGACAGCCATTGCAGGCCGTGGTCGGTCCGGCGCCACTTTTCTTATGGCAGCCCTGACACAGAGCGTGGCCAGTCGTCCGATTCAGACCGAGCGGACCGGGCTTGCCATCAGGGTGACAGGCGGCACAGCCCTGGGCAGCGGCATGCTTCCCATGCGAAAAGCGAATCTCCCCGCGACTGGCCGGCAGCAGCAGGGTCTCCGGCGACGCCGGCATCGGTGCGGGCTTGGCGACGGGCGCCTTAGGCTTGACCACGATGGCCGGCACCGGAGTCGCGACCGGCACAACCGGGTCAGGAGCTTTCACTGAGGGCGGGGCTTCAACCATCACCACAGACGGTTCTGGCACAACAACCGGGGTCACGTCGGCAACCGGTGCCGGTGCTTCTACCGAAGCCGGAACCGGCTCCGGAACAATCACTGCCTCCTTGGCGCACCCGGCAAACAACAGCGCCAACAACAGACATAATCCACCTTTCATCCGCAACATCCGTCTCTCCTTTTTTCGATAAGCCGACCGGGACTAAGGGCGGCAGTTGGCACAAACCGACCGGAACAGTGAGGTGCTTAAATAACGATCCCCGCGGTCGGGGAGCAGTGTAACAATGGTCCCTTGTTCCATCGACTTTGCCAGATGCAGCGTGCCGGCGACCGACGCGCCGCTCGACATGCCGGCAAACAGTCCCTCGCGCTCGGCCAGGAGCCGGGTGGTGGCAAAAGCGGTCGCATCGTCAATGGTCACAACGTCGTCAAGCTCGTCCCGCTGGTAAATGCCGGGGACGATCGCTTCCCGCATATTCTTCAACCCCTGCACCTTGTGGCCGAGCACCGGCTCGACCCCGACCACCTGTATCGATCTGTTCTGTTCTTTCAGAAACCGGCCAACCCCCATCAGGGTCCCCGACGTCCCCATGCCGGTGACAAAAGCATCGATGGCACCTCCGGTCTGCCGGTAGATCTCCGGACCGGTGGTTTCGTAATGGGCCAGCGGGTTACCGGGATTCTCGTACTGGTTTGGCATATAGTAGCGTTGCGGGTCCTCAGCCAGCAGTTGGTGCGCGAGTCGAATGGCGCCGTCGGTTGCCTCGCAGGCCGGCGACAGAACGACCTCGGCCCCGTAGGCCTCGAGGATTCCGCGACGCTCACTGCTGACACAGCCCGGCATGACCAGCTTGACCTTGTAGCCACGCGCGGCACCGATCATCGCCAGGGCGATCCCGGTGTTGCCCGAGGTCGGCTCAAGGATGATCTTGTTCGACGTCAAAAGCCCGGCCGCCTCGGCGCGACGGATCATCGACCAGGCCGGACGGTCCTTGACCGAACCACCGGGGTTGTTCCCTTCGAGCTTGGCGAAAATGCGCACTCCCGGCTTGTCGTGCAGGCGGGTCAACTCGACCAGCGGCGTGTTGCCGATGGCAGCAGTCAGGTCACAGCGATTCTGTTTCATGTCTGTTTCATCCAGCTGAAAGGTGGGCGTAGCCGCCCAAATCAACTCAATTTGCCGTCAACATCAAAGACAAAGTCAAAATTTTACACAGAGGGGCAAAGACGCCGAGAAAGCAAAACCCTGGGGTCCGGTAAAAACTGATCCTCGGTCCAGGTCGATAAACGGGCTAACCTTTTGCAAATCTCCGCGTCTTGCGCCTCTGCGTCAATCGATTTTCTTGGCGCCTTGGTGACTTGGTGGCCAGCATGACCTGCATTTTCGAAAAAATATCAGTAAAGACCGTGGAGCGGCCCACCCGGGGCGGCGAGGGCATCGACACGAGCTGCAACGTCAGGATCCTCAACCAATGGCGGCGCGTGATGCGGCTTGCTGCGCGCATCGATGATCAGGGTTCCGTTACAGCCCCAGTGCTTGTTCACCGTCCGGCCGCCAAGCCCATACACATCGACCGCCGGATCGGAGCGGGTAAAGGTAACCCAGAGGAAGTTGTCGAGATTGGCCGCAACAAAATCACTGTCATCGACGATCAGCAACAACGGCCAGAGGTTTAAGGGGTGATCGCTGGCGCACTCGGCACAGAACTGCTCCAGATCCGGATCGGCGACCCCGCGCGCCGATGTGGCCGGAGGTGCGCTGACCGCCAGGATACCGGGGAGAACAACACGAGGCCGATCACAGCCCGGTGGCAACTGTAGATCGCCCGCCATCTGCTGTGGCAGTTTGCGCCGCACCGGACCGGCGGCGGCAATGACCAGCTTTGACCCCTGGTTAAGCCCCGTCCCTGAGTAATCGAGGGTGTCGATGGTGGTACGGGTAATAAAGTGCAGATCACGGCGCCAGTCAACCCGCTCAAGAACCCGCTGGAAAAATATGCCGATGTTGTGCAGGTCGCAGCCGACACTCTCGGCGTCGGCGATGAACAGGTATTTGGCCAAAGAGAGTTGTCCCTGACCGAGAATGGCGTTGGCCTGAGTGAGGAGTTCCATCGGGATTTTGTGCGGATCGTCCGGAGTATAACGCTCACTGCCGAGAGCCAACAGCAGCGGATGGACACCGGCGGCATCGACGGCGTGTACCGCCCGGACACCGGGCAGGACATTTGGGATCAGGTCACCAGTCAGCTCGTGAATAAAGGCGCCGAAACTGGTGTCCTCCTGTGGCGGGCGGCCGACGGTGGTAAATGGCCAGATGGCATCGGGGCGATGGTAGACCCGCTCAATCTGCAATACCGGGAAATCGTGGCGCAAACTGTAGTAGCCGAGATGGTCCCCGAACGGACCCTCCGGCAGGCGCTTCTCGCTGTCGATGGTTCCGACCAGACAGAAATCGGCTTCGGCCGGCATCGGCAGACCGCCGGGGCCTTGAACCAGCGGGATACGATGGCCACCGAGCAGACCGGCAAAGGCGAGCTCCGGCATCCCTTCCGGCAACGGCATCACCGCTGCCACGGTCATACTCGGTGCCCCGCCAACAAAGACATTGACCCGCAGACGCTGACCGGCCTCAATCGCCTGTGCATGGTGGACACCGAGGCCACGGTGAATCTGGTAATGAAGGCCGGCCTCGTCATCCGGAGCATAGTCGTTGCCGGAGATCTGTACCCGGTACATGCCAAGATTGCTGTGCCGCACCCCCGGCTGCAATGGATCCTCGGAATAGACCTGAGGCAGGGTGATAAAAGCACCGCCGTCCTGCGGCCAGCTGACCAGCTGCGGCAGCGCCGACAGGGTGGTCTCGCCGGCCAGGATCGGCCCATCACCGACACGCTTCGGCAGCAGGTGCAGAGCGGACGCGGCCAGTCCGGGCAGGGATAACGGCTGGCGCAACACCTGTTTCGGATCAAGCTTGCAGGCGACCAGTCGTTCGATGGTCGAGAGGGTATCACGGAAGATAAAGCGGGTGCGTTCGAGGGTGCCAAACAGATTACCGAGCATGGGGAAACTGCAGCCGCGGACGCGGGTGAACAGCAGCGCCGGTCCTCCGGCACGATAAACACGACGCTGTACGGCGCCGGCTTCGAGGTACGGATCGATCTCGCTGTCGATGCGGACCAGTTGACCGTGCGCTTCAAGATCACGCACGCAGCTTTGCAGATTACGGTAACCCATGGTGTCGGCCCTTTAAATCCGGACTTGAAACGTTCTGCGCGATCTTACCGAAAGGGACAGGTCCTGACAACCACGAGTTTTAAACTACTTTTGCAGCAGACGAGCCACCTCTTCAGCCGTTGCCACAGTAAGGCGGCGACAGTTGGCCTGATGTTCCTTGCTGAGCCAGATATACGGGGCGGAAAGCGCCTTGCAGCAGGTGGTGCGGTTGTCCGCACGAAAGGCGGTGACGAGAGCTCCGGAATGCCCTCCCTTCCCCTGCAGACCGAGGGCCATGACCCCACCGGTTACGGCACCACAGAGGCATTTGCTGTTGCCGATGCCACCGCCGAAGGCCTCGGCCATGGTCACCAGATCATTGCCAGCTTGCGGGCAGGTCGCCTGCAACACGGATTGGGTACAATTATAGCCGGCATCAAACAGCTGTCCGGCCTTCTCCCCGGCCGAGGCCGCTTCACTTGCGAGAATTTTTTTACGGCGCAAAAAGCGAAACATTCCGTCAATCCCTTAACTGGCAAACAAGAACGAAAATGGATTTTGAGCAAAGACGCGGAGGTGCAGCAGTGAGAAACCAGTCCTTATTTTTCTGGAATTTCTCAGCACATCCGCATCTTTTGCGTCCATCAACTTTTACTGATTGGCAGCAACCGGCTCCGGTTCATCCCAACCGCCACCGAGGGCTTTGACCAGCTGGATACTCGCCTGCAGCTGATCCCCATACGTCAGTACCGCAGCGCGGCGTGTCACCAGCTCGGTGCGCTGGGTGTCGATGACCTCCTGATAACTGACCGCACCGGCACGATAACGCCGATCCGAGAGGCTGGCAGCGAGCTGGGCTGCGTCGTCGGCCCGCTTCAGCGCCTCGGCCTGCTGTGCAAGCACGCTGACCGCCAACAGGCTATCTTCAACCTCGCGCACGGCATTGAGTACCGTCTGGCGGTAAGAGGCAAGGGTTTCATCATAAACGGCCGATTGGCGTTTCAATTCGGCACTCAAGCGCCCGCCCTGAAAGATCGGCAGGTAGAGTGATGGCCCCAGACCCCAGACCCGGTTGTCCCATTGGCCGAGATCGCCAAGGCTGGTACTGGCCGCACCGACGTTGCCGCCGAGGCTGATGGTCGGGAAAAATGCGCCCTTGGCCACCCCGATCCGGGCGTTAGCGGCCGCCACCCGTCGCTCGGCGGCGGCCACGTCAGGTCGCCGCTCCAGAAGCTGGGCCGGCAGACCGGGAACCAGCCGAGGTGGCTGCAGGTCAAGCGGTGCCGCCGCCAGATGAAATTGCGACGGCATTTCACCGAGCAGAACCGCCAGTGCGTGCTCAAATTCGCCACGCCGGCGGCGCAGGGCAATCGTCTCGGCCTCGATGCGCGCCAGCTCGGTTTCGGCCATCGCCAGTTCCAGCCGGTTGGCAACCCCGTTGTCGAATCGGCTCTGCACCATGTCGAGGGCCGCCTGACGCAGCTGCACTGTCGCCTCGAGCAGGGCGATCTCGGCATCCTTGGTCCGCAGCGCGAAATAATTAAGGGCCACTTCGGCCTGCAACGACAACATGACCGTCTGGTAGTCAGCAGCGCTGGCGCCGGCCGCCGCATCGGCGGCCTCAGCCTGACGGCGGACCCGCCCCCAGATGTCGAGTTCGTAGTCGAGGTAGAGCGTCAGGTTGTAGGAATTGTTCACCGCCGATGCCCCCGGGGCTCGGAAATCGCCGGCCGTGCGACTGCGGGTCCCGGCTCCGGCGGCCTCAAGCTGGGGATAAAGAGCAGCCTTCTCGATATTCGCAATTGCCAGAGCCTGATCTAGCCGAGCCATCGCCATGGCCAACTGCGGGCTGACATCTGCCGCGCGGGCTTCAAGGGCGTCGAGCTGCGGGTCACCAAAGACCTGCCACCAGGCCCCTTTGGGCACCGCATCAGCCGGATCAGACAGTTTCCAGTCACGGCTTTCAAAATATGCCGCTGGCAGTTCACTGACGGGCGGCGCGTAATCCGGGCCGACGGCGCAACCAAAAAGGAGCAGGGCGACGATACTGACGCGTAAGGAGCGCCAATGCCAAACGTTGCCGATCATAAATCCTCCGGAACTTCAATAAGATGACGCGGGCGGGCCAGCATCAGGTAGACAACGGGAACCACAAACAGGGTCAATACGGTACCAAAACTCATGCCGCCGACGATGACCCAGCCGATCGCCTGCCGGCTCTCGGCCCCGGCGCCATGCGCCCAGGCCAGAGGGAGCGAACCGAGCACCATGGCACCGGTGGTCATCAGGATCGGCCGCAACCGCAGCGCCGCTGATTCCAGCACCGCCTCGGCTTTATCCCTGCCCTGCTCCTGCAACTGGTTGGCGAACTCTACTATGAGAATACCATGTTTGGTGATCAAACCAATCAGCGTCACCAGACCAATCTGGCTGTATACGTTGAGGGTGCCACCGGAGAGATAGAGGGCGAGCAACGCGCCGGTCATCGACAGCGGCACCGACAGCATGATGATGAACGGATCGAGAAAACTTTCAAACTGCGCCGCCAGCACCAGATAGATGAAGAGCAGTGCGAGCAAAAAGGTGACGAAAAGACTGGCGCTCGACTCCTTGAATTCGCGCGATGGACCATCGTAATCGACGACCGCATCGTGCGGCAGGACCTTGGCGGCAATTTTCTCCAGTTCGGCCAGGCCATCGGAGAGGGCGTAGCCGGGGGCGAGACTGGCGGTCACCTTGGCCGCCCTCAGTTGGTTGAAGTGATTCAACTCCTTCGGCGCCACCGTCTCCTGCACCTGCACCAGGTTCGCAAGTTGGACCATCTCGCATTTACCACCACGCACATAGAGGGCGGAAAGGGACTCCGGCGTGGTCCGGTCGGCATCATCGATCTGGACGATGACATCATACTGCTTCCCCTGGCGCTTGAAACGCGTCACCTGCCGACCGCCGAGCATGGTTTCGAGGGTACGACCGACGGTGGCAACATCGATGCCCAGATCGGATCCTTTTTCCCGATCGACCTGCACCGAAAGCTGCGGCTTGCTCAGCTTCAGGTCGGTATCGAGATTCTGGAAACCGGGCCAGGCCCGGGCTTCATCCATCACCGCCGTCGTCATCCGCTGCAACTCTTCGTAGGGGGCGTTGGTCTGAATCACGAACTGAACCGGTTTGTTCAGCGGGCTCTGCCCCAATGATGGCGGATTAAGCGGGAACGCCATGATCCCCGGAATACCACCATAGAGTTTCGGCTGCAACTCCTTGACGATCTCCTGTTGCTTGCGCTCGCGATTGTTCCAGTCGGTCAGGCCGCAAAAGGACAGAGCCTGCGACACCACCGGCCGGCCGGTAAGAACAAAGTAACGCTCGATCTCAGGTACATCGGCGTAGACCTTTTCCATCATCCGCGCATAGCGGTCGGTATAGGCCACCGTCGACCCTTCCGGCGCGATGCCGATACCGATGATGGTGCCACGGTCCTCGGTCGGAGCCAGCTCTGACTTGAGGACGCCGAGCAGCAGAGCGGCGGAGCCAGCAACCACCAGAGCGAAAACGATCACCGCCCAGCGCAAGCGCAACGCAAGCGCCAGAAGGCGGCGGTAAACGCGGTCCATCGCCACCATCCCTGTTTCAATAAAATTGTAGACCGGATGATGCGAGGTTCGATGCCGCAACAGTTTGGAACACATCATCGGCGACAGGGTCAGGGCGA
>DDWE01000075.1 GCA_002345625.1 Desulfuromonadaceae bacterium UBA2294
CAAGCTGCCCCTTGCCGCCGTCGATGAGCAGGCAGTCGGGGAGGTTGTCTTCCTCTCGACCACGAGTCAGGCGGCGTTGCAGCACTTCGGCCAGCGCCGCGAAGTCGTCGCTACCATCGATGGTTTTGATTTTGTAGTGACGATACTCGCCCTTGGCCGGCTCGCCATCGATGCAGACCGCCATGCTGCCGACAGTATGCGTCCCCTGCAGGTTGGAGATGTCGAAACACTCGATGCGCTCCGGGCGCCGGGTCAGGTGCAGACGCTGTTGCAGTTCGTCGAGCAAACTGGCGCGCGCTGCCTCGCGGCTGCCGCGCTGGCGGTACGATTCGGCGGCGTTGCGCGTCGCTAGCTCGACCAGGCGCAGCCGGTCGCCGCGCTGCGGTACGGTCAACTTGACCTTGCGCCCGCGCCTCTCGCTCAGCCACTCCTCCAGCACCTCGGGATCGGCGGCTGGGACGGGGAGCAGAATCTCGTCGGGGAGGATGGGGTCGCGGCCGTAGTACTGTTGCAGCAGGCCGGAGAGCAGCTCGTCCTCGTCGAGCCGCCATACCAGCGCGAAGCTGCGCCGGCCGATCATCTGGCCGTGGCGGATAAAGAGGATGGCGACCTCGACTTCGCCGCCGTCACGGTGCAGACCGACGACGTCCTGGTTGCCGCCACCGGTCTCGGCGACTTTTTGCTTCTCGACACTGCGCGACAAGGCGCGGATCTGATCGCGCAGCCTTGCCGCCTCTTCAAAGCGCATCTGCTCTGCCGCCTGCTGCATGCGCTCGGCCAAAAGCGTCTGCACCTCCTCCTGCTTGCCGTCGAGCAGGGCGATGACGCCATCGACCAGCTTCTGGTAGTCGTCAGCGCTGATCAGGCCGTGGCAGGGACCGCTGCACTGGCCGATCTGGTAGTAGAGGCAGGGGCGGCCGCGCTGGCGGCAGGTGCTTAAGGGGTGGTGGCGCAGGGGGAAGGTGCGGTGCAACTCCTTGACTGTGTCGCGGATGGCGCTGGCCGAAGCGTAGGGGCCAAAGTAGCGGGCGCCGTCGCGGCGTACGTTGCGCACCAGGGCGATGGTCGGAAACTCTTCTTTCGGGTTGATGCGTAGCGAGATGTAGGTTTTGTCGTCGCGCAGGTCGATGTTGTAGCGCGGCCGATATTTCTTGATCAGGGTGTTTTCGAGCAGTAAGGCTTCTTTTTCGGTGTCGGTCAGCATCGTCTCGATGCCTGCGACCTTCTCCATCAGAAAGCGCACCTGTACCCGGCTGTCGGTGCCGGCAAAGTAGCTGCGCAGGCGGTTGCGCAGGTTCTTCGCCTTGCCGACGTAGAGCACCTTATCCTGCGCATCACGCATGATGTAGACGCCGGTGGCGGTCGGGAAGTTCTGCGGGTCGAGCGGGGTCGTGGTCATCGATACGTTGCCTGTTGGTCAGCAGGTGAAATCCGATTCCAGTGTAACAGATGGACAAAGGATGGGGAATGATCCATTGGAGCGCTTTAGAATCGATGTCTTGCAGACATTTTAAATGACCGGTTTCCCCTTTGTGGCCACCTGAATTTGCGCTATACTGCGCCGGTATCTACCATCTTTAATCTTTCAAACAGGAGTTCACCATGCATCGAGTTGTTCTTGCACTCCTTGTCCTTTGTCTCTTTGTACCGTTTTCCGCTGTTGCGCAGGAAGATCTTATTGAGGCGGTCTCTGCAAATTACGCCGCCGCCCATCCTGGTCTTGCTTCTTACCAGGTGCGCTTGAAGACCGACAAGATCGCCGAGATGATCACGATCATGACGGCGAACCTGCCGCCCGATATGGTCCGGCCGACTGAGCCGGAGCTGAGCAAGTTCTGGGTGCGTGGCAATGGGTTCACCATTCGCGCCAATGGCCCGGTTATGCCGACCATGCAGCAGATGATCGCCCGCTTTTCCGAGCAGTTCTCGGTCGAGCTCAGCGCATTCTTGCTTCCCGCCGAACAACAGGCCCGGCGCACCGCTCTGTTCAAGCAGGCCAAAACCAAAAGTACCGATACCGTCATCGGTGATGAGCGCCTGCATGGGGTCGAAATCGTTTTCTCCAAGCCGACCGATCTCGCCGGTGCATTTTACGGCACCTCTCTCGGTCTGCCGCAACGCGCGGTGACTCGCCTGGTACTCGATATCGATGCCCAAAAACGCCTGTTGCGCCAGATGGTGATCGAGACCGAAGGAGGTGCGCGACTGATTGCCGATATCCGCCATGCCAATCTGCCCGGTGTGCCGTTGCCGAGCGAAATCCGCATTACCTCGCCGGACGGGCACATCGATGAGCGCTTTACCACCACCTTTACTGAGGTTGCCGGTTTTCAGTTGCCGGCCAGACAGGAGCGGCAGATTCGACGCCCCGACCGGACTGAAGCCTTTACGGTTGAATTTTTCGATTATGTCCTGACGACCACGACGGACAAGAAAGCCCCCTAGACCATGCAGGAGCCCGTGTGAATATCCTCTGGGGTAATATTTTTCGCAAGAAGCTGGAGGAAGAGTCCCTCGCCTTTTTCCTCGGGGCGGTGCCGGTCTTCGCCGAACTGGGCAAGCGCAGCCGGATCCAGCTCGAAACGCTGGTCCATGTGCGCACCTATAAGGCGAACGAAACGATCTTCGAGACCGGCGATCCCGGCTCCGGCATGTATGTCATCCGTAGCGGAGCGGTGCAGGTGTTTGAACGTTCGCCTGCCGGAACCGAGCGCGAGGTTGCCCGTCTTGGTCCCAAGGATTTTTTTGGCGAGAGTACCCTGGTGGTTCCGGCCAAACGCACCGCTTCGGCGCGGACCCTGGAACCAACAGTGCTGGTTGGTCTGTTCCGGGCCGATATTACCGATCTGGCCAAGCGTCGGCCTGGTGCTGCTTACCGTATTTTGCTCTGCATCGCTAAAATCGTCAGTGAGCGCCTCCACGTCGCCGATTATGAACTGTTGCGCTTGCGGCAGAAACATCCTGAATATTTCGAGGACTTCCGCTCGTGACTCCGCCCTCTATCCCCCTGACCCGCCAGCGCAACAGCCGCGCTCAGGCCGCTCTGCTCTTTGTCGCCCTGACCGCCGGCATCGCCACCGGCCTGGCTATCTACAGCTCGGCGTCGGCATTCATCGACCTGATGCGCACCGCCACCGCGGTCCTCTTTCTGCCCCTGTTGTTGGCGCTGGTCCTCGCTTTCCTCCTCGACCCGCCGGTGACTGTCCTCGAACGGCGCTGCGGGCGCAGTGGCGCGATCTTTGTCGTTTACCTGCTGGTGGCAGCGGGGGTTTTTCTGTTTTTCAACTGGTTGATTCCACACTGGCAGAACGCCTGGACGTCTCTGCAGGCCGACCTTCCGCGTTACACGGCCCGCTTGACCGTCTATTTGCGCGAACTGCTCGATCGGATGCAGGCCGAATTCCCTTTCATCGACACCCATGACCTGCTCGGGCGTGCCCGCAGCCTGGGTGAGGAGTTGGTGAGCGGCGTCATCATCAGTACCCCGAAATCGGCGTTGCGCATCGGCGGGCTGATGTTGATGGTCCCTTTGTTCACCTTCTTCTTTTTGCGTGACGGTGGCCGGATCCTGCGCGGCTGTATCTCCCTCGCCCCGAACCGGACCTTCGAGATGGTGCACGATTTGACCAACCTGATCACCGCCCAGCTGGCCCATTTTATTCGCGGCCGCATCATCGAAGCGACGATTGTCGGTCTGGTGATTTATATCGGGCTCTCCTTTACCGATATCCGTTACACCGGTTTTCTGGCGGTTTTTGCCGGGATCACCAACCTGATTCCCTACATCGGCCCGCTGGTCGGCATGGTCCCGGGCGTGCTTGTTGCCCTGGTCGATCTGGGGGTTGGCGGTCAGTTCTGGTGGATCATCATCACCTATTTTGTGGTCGCCCAGGTGATCGTCGATAACTTCATCCTGATTCCGATCCTGATTTCGCGTTACTCCAACCTGCATCCTTTATGGGTGATCATTGCCATCGTCCTTGGTGGCAAACTGTACGGCGTACTCGGCATGATCATCGGGGTGCCGATTGCCAGCACGGTGAAGATTGTCCTTTCGGAGATTCGACAGTACCGACGCTCCTTTTCTCTGGTTGATGGCAATATCGATCTCGATAGCTGATCCTGCCACGCAACTTCTTTTGCATTCCTGCAAAAAGCTGTTTTCCCCCTTCGCATAACTGCGAACCCCCCTGTTTTAGTGCGTTTGTATCGATTCCTCCTTTGCTGTCGGAGAGCTGTTTTGCATTCCTGCAAAACAACTATTTTGGCAGTTTTTAGCCGGATAATTTTATTCCGGCTGTAACTGCTTGTAGTTAAAAGGGAAAATATTTTTTTGAACGGTGTTTGTTTTCTGGTACGGCCCTTGCCAATAGAAAAGACAACAGCATGCAGCTCGCTGGCAAAAATTTTGATCAGGAGAATGCAACGTGCACTCGAATGGGCAGTCAGGTCATAGAAGGAAACCGATTCGGATTCAGAGCATCCGAGGGAAGTGGCCGCTGTCGTTTCGGATCCGGCACTTATCGTTGCAACAGATGGATACCTCATACTTGAACCAGAAGGAGGAAGTGATGAGTACTCAGAATTCCCTATTGCGTGGTTGGACAGTGGTCCTGGCCGGTACCGGCATTAACCTGGCTCTCGGCATCCTGTATGCCTACAGCATGCTCAAGGGCGACATCGCCAAACTGTTTGAAGGTGCCGGCGACCCCTACGCGGTGGCTTGTCTTTCCTTCGCCCTGTCGATGATTATCGGCGGCAAGATGCAGGACAAGGTCGGCCCACGTTTGACCGCTATCCTCGGTGGCCTGCTGGTCGGCGCCGGCTTTATTGTCTGCTCGCAGTCAACCAGCTACTGGGGCTGGATCGTCGGTTTCGGCATGCTTGCCGGTCTCGGCTTCGGTTTCGGTTACTCGGCTGCGACACCGCCGGCGCTGAAATGGTTCCCGCCGGCCAAGACTGGACTCATCGCCGGTATCGTCGTCTCCGGTTTCGGTATCGCCCCGGTTTATCTTGCCCCGGCCTGCAAGTACCTGCTTGGCGCCTACGGTCTGCAGCAGACCATGCTGATCCTCGGTATCGCCTTTATCGCTATTGTCTGTGGCATGGCGCTGCTGGTCTCCAATCCGCCGGCCGGCTATGTGGCCGAGAACGTCGATACCAAGAGCACCGGTAGTGCACCGGTCGCCAAAATGGCCGGCGTTGAGATGACCCCGTCGCAGATTCTGCGCACCGGTTCCTTCTACACCTTGTGGGTCACCTTTTTTATCGGCGCCGGCGCCGGCCTGATGGTCATCGGCAGCATCGCCGGCATGGCCAAACAGAGCATGGGTGAGTATGCCTTTGTCGCCGTCGCCGTCATGTCGATCGGTAACGCCGCCGGGCGCGTCGTCGCCGGGGTGCTCTCTGACAAGCTCGGTCGCGCCAATACTCTGATCATCATGCTGGTCTTCCAGGCCTCGCTGATGTTCGCCGCTATTCCGGTGGTCGGCGGCAACGCCTCCAGCGGTACCCTGATCACCCTGCTGGCGACCTTCATCGGCTTCAACTACGGTTCCAACCTGTCGTTGTTCCCGTCGTTTGCCAAGGACCTCTGGGGGACCAAGAATTACGGTCTCAACTACGGTGCCCTGTTCTCGGCCTGGGGTGTCGGTGCCTTTGTGCTGGTCAAGGCCTCCTCGGCTCTGACCGCCAAGTTCGGTGGCTTCACCATCTCCTTCGCCGTCGCCGGCGTCATGCTGCTGGTCGGTGCCATGCTCGCCTCGTCGCTGCGCCCGAAGAAAGTCGCCGTGCCGGCAACCGCCAGCGACCTGGTCGAAGACGAAGAGCTCATCCTGCAGAAAGTCAGCGCCGAATAAGTTCGCCGCTGTCCAACATACAACTTTGCCCCAAGTATCCGTGTCCGGATACCTGAACCTGGCCCCGCCCTAACCCGGCGGGGCGATTTTTTTGTGCCACATCCGGTAAAGAAATTGGCCGCCAGTCGTTAGAAGACGACGAGCGGCCAATAATGGTTTGCGGTTCTCGAGTGGCTTAATAGGCGACTTTGATTCCAGCCAGCTCTTCCTTGCTCAGTGCATCGAAGCGTTTGAGGGTCCAGTTGCCAACCCATGCTTTAAACAGGGCAAGATTCTGTTGTCGCTGTAATTCATTATCACCGAGATGCTGGTACATATTACCCGGTTTGGCATCGTCGAGCCGCCGCATCAGCGCACCAGTGTCAGGCCAGCCGGTGAAATAGACCAGATAGGTGTAGCTGTCCATGCGAGGTCCGATACCTAATGCCAGCCACTTCTCCTTCTCCTGTTTAAAGACCTTGTACTCCGGTGCTTCTTCACCGTGACAAGCGCTGCAACGGACATCGAAAATCGGTTTGATCTGCTCGCGGTAGGTGCTATCAGCGCTCAGCGCAGGGATTGCGAGTGACATCAGGGCGGTAAGTACGAGAGGGGTAATAATCGGTTTCATGAAATAACCTCCATGTGAAATTGAAAACCGTTGTCAAAATAGCCGAGGATTAATTTTACGTCAACAAAAATGGTTATCGCTTCTGTTTGTCTGGTGTGGTCGAATTGTATAAAAAAGCAGGCGACAGTCTCATGTGAGACTGTCGCCTGCTTTAATTTCTGGAGCCACCCATCGGAGTCGAACCGATGACCTACTGATTACGAATCAGTTGNNGCTCTACCAACTGAGCTAGGGCGGCCGAAGAGTTTGAGGCCCACATAACTACCGCAAATCGGTTGGCGTGTCAACGGCATTTGCCGCCCGGTGACTCTTCCTTGACTCTGGTAAATTGACGGGAACCGGCCAATCAAGAAACCGGTTTATGCCGGATGATGGCGCCGCTACGCAGATAGATAACATCCTCGGCGATGNNTTGGTCGCCAGATCGGCGATGCGCTCCAGATGGCGCGAGACCGCCAGATAGTTGAAGACAGGGTCGATTTCATCGACGGCGACGCGCAGGCGTTCCTTGATTCGCTGGTAGTTGTCGCGATGGAATTCATCGACGGCGTCATCAAGGATCAGCACCTCGCGTGCTTTGTTGATGTCGGCATCGACCAGGGCGTTGAGGCTCTTCTCCAGCATCAGCACCACCTGGCGCGACATGGCATCGACATCGAAAGGCGGATCAATTGCCGGTTCGGCGGCCAACGCAATGGCGCGCTCGGCGATATTAACTGACAGGTCGGCGATGCGCTCGAGGTCGTTGTTCATCTTGAGGATGACAACGATCAGGCGCAGGTCGATGGCCACTGGTTGATGCAAGGCGAGGGCCTTCAGGCACTCCTCCTCCAGTTCCACCTCCAGATTGTCGATGCGCTCGTCGCCGGCCACGACCTTCTGCGCCAGTTCGACGTTGCGGCTCGCCAGAGCCTTGGTTGCGCGCTGAACGCTCTCCTCAACCTCGGCGGTTAAGGTGAGCAGCCGTTTTTTCAGCCGATCCAGTTCGTGTTCCAGCAGGTAAGTCATGGTCTCTCCTTCGATCAGCCGAAACGGCCGGTAATGTAATCCTCGGTCTGTTTGTTATCCGGGTTGGTGAAGATCTTGCCGGTGCGGCCGAACTCGACGATGCGTCCCTGATAAAAGAAAGCGGTGAAGTCGGAGATGCGCGCCGCCTGCTGCATATTGTGGGTGACGATGACGATGGTGTAGCGCTCCTTGAGGTCGCTGACCAGCTCTTCGATGCGGGCGGTGGCGACCGGGTCGATGGCTGAAGTTGGCTCGTCCATAAGCAAAACCTCAGGCTCGACCGCAATGGCGCGGGCGATGCACAAGCGTTGTTGCTGGCCGCCGGAGAGGGCCGTGCCCGGTTTGTGCAGTTTGTCCTTGACCTCGTCCCACAGCGCCGCCTGGCGCAGACCCATCTCGACCTTTTCAGCCAGTTCACTGCGGCCGATGTGATAGTGCTGCTTCAGGCCGTAGGCGACGTTGTCAAAGACGCTCATCGGAAACGGAGTCGGTTTCTGAAAGATCATACCGATACGGCGGCGTAGCTCCAGCTGGTCGCAGTCGGCATCAAAAATATTCCGGCCGTCGAGCAGCACCTCGCCGCGTACCGTCTGGCCGCGGTAGAGCTCAAAGATGCGATTGTAGGTGCGCAGATGGGTCGACTTGCCGCAGCCGGACGGGCCGATGATGGCGGTGACTTTGTTCGCGGCGATTTCGAGGTCGTTAGAATACAAGGCCTGCTGCTCACCGTAGAAGAAGTCAAGACCGCGGGCAGCGATCTTGATCTCGCCGGGCCGTGCCGTTTTTGCGGTCGTCGACGTTGTTGCCGGGATCGCAGTGGTGATGGTTGTCGGTGGCAGATCGGTCTGGGAACGGCTCAATGCCGAGGTCTGGATCATGATTTGCTCCTGTGCCAGAGAATCCCGCGGCTGATGACGGTGGTACCAAGGATACTGACCGTAATCAGCAACGAGGCACCCCAGGCGAGGGTCTGCCAGTCATCGTAGGGGGACATGGCGTAGTTGAAGATGGTGACGGTCAGATTCGCCGTCGGCTCGCCCGGCGATTCGGGCCAGTAGGGGCTGTTGAGGGCCGTAAACAGTAGCGGCGCCGTCTCGCCGCCAACGCGGGCGATGGCGAGCAGGATTCCGGTGAGCAGGCCGGTGCGGGCGGCGCGAAAGACGATGTCCAGCGTCGTTTTCCAGCGCGGCACCCCGAGGGCCAGAGCCGCTTCGCGCAGGGCGCCGGGGACCAGGATCAGCATGTCTTCGGTGGTACGGGCCACCACCGGCAGCATGATGACCGCCAGGGCGACCGATCCGGAAAAACCGGAGAAGTGACCGGTGGTCAGCACCAGCAGGATGTAGACGAAGACGCCGATGATGATCGACGGTGTCCCCATCAGCAGGTTGCAGGCAAAGCGGATCGCCTCGGCGCGCTTCGATTGCTGGCCGAACTCGGCCAGCCAGACGCCGGCGGCAAGCCCGACCGGGACACCGAGCAGTACTGCCATGGCGGTGATCCCGAGGGTGCCGACCATGGCGTTGGCCAGACCGCCGCCCTCCATCCCAGGCGGTGCTGGAAGCTCGGTGAAGAAGTCCCAGTTGATCGCTTCGATACCTTTGACGATGACCGTGCCGAGAATCCAGGTGAGCATGGCGATGCCGAACAGGGCGGCACTAGCGCTGATCAGGCTGACCAGGCGGTTGGTGTTGCGACGCAGTGTCAGGCTACGAGTCTTCATCGTCCGGCCCCCATCCGTTTGGCGGTGCGGCGCAGCCACCACTGGGCAGCGATCTGCAGCAGTACAGTGACACCGAATAACACCAGCCCGAGCTCGACCAGGGCAGCAAGGTAGAGGTCGCTGTCGGCCTCGGTGAATTCGTTGGCCAGAGTCGAGGCGATGCTGTTGGCGGCGGCAAACAGCGAGGCGGAGATTTCATGACGGTTGCCGATGACGAAGGTCACCGCCATGGTCTCGCCGATGGCGCGGCCGAGACCAAGAAAGCAGGCGCCAACCACCCCCTGGATGCCGTAGGGCAACGTGACTTTACGCATCACCTCCCAGGTGGTACTCCCCATGCCGTAGGCCGATTCCTTGACCACTGCCGGCACCATGGCAAAGACATCGCGGGTAACCGAAGTGATAAACGGCAGGATCATCAGCGCCAGGATGATGCCGGCCGACAGCAGGCCGATCCCCATCGGCGGCCCGGTGAAGAAGGGGAGGCCGGGGGAGAGGCGGGATAGCAGCGGCTGGATGTGGTCGGCCATAAACGGGGCGAAAACAAACAACCCCCACATGCCGTAGATGATACTCGGAATGGCGGCCAGAAGTTCAATGGCGCCGCCGACGATGCGGCTGACTTGTGGTGGGGCAAGCTCGACCAGGAACAGGGCGATAACCAGACTCATCGGCACCGCAATCAGCATGGCGATGAAGGTCGACGCCAAGGTGCCGTAGATGCTGCTTAATGCACCGTACTGTTCGGTGACCGGGTTCCAGTCCTGCGACAGGAGAAAGCCGAAGCCAAACTGTTTCAGCGCAGGGAGTGACCCGTGCAGCAGGGTGGCGAAGATGGCGGCGACCAGGGTCAGAACGAGCAATCCTCCCGTCAGCGTCAGCCAGCGGAAGGCGGGGTCGAGCGATAGATGAGTCCGTCGTTGCATCAAGCTCTCCTGTCAGCATCCCTCCTTAAGGGATGCTTGGATACACCCCCCCCATGCGGACCTCGGAGCAAGACAGTCCGCAGCGGGGAGGGGGGGGTGATCCAACTTTTACCAGACCGCCTGACCGGCGGAGCGGATCTCTTTTTTCCAGGCTGTTTCGACCAGGTCGACGACGTTTTTCGGCATCGGCACGTAGTCGAGTTTCTCGGCGATCTTGTCACCGTTTTTGTACGACCAGTCGAAGAAGGTGAGAACTTCTTTGATCGTTGCCGCGTTGGCCTGATCCTTGTGCACCAGGATGAACGAGGCGCCGGTGATCGGCCAACTCGTCTTTCCCGGTTGGTCGGTCAGAACCATGTAGAAGCCGGCGGCATTTTTCCAGTCGGCGCTGGCTGCGGCAGCCTGAAAGCTTTCGCTGGTCGGGGCAACGAACTCACCGGCCTGATTCTGCAGCAGGGCGTAGGTCAGTTTGTTCTGCAGGGCGTAAGCGTATTCGACGTAGCCGATGGAGCCCTTGATGCGCTCGACGTAGGCGGCGACGCCTTCGTTCCCTTTGCCACCAACGCCGGCCGGCCACTGGACGGCCTTGTTGTTGCCGATCTTCTCGGACCAGGTCTTCGAGACCTTGGACAGGTAGTTGGTGAAGATCCAGGTGGTCCCGGAACCGTCTGCGCGGTGGACGACGGTGATATCGAGAGTCGGCAGGTCGACACCCTTATTGTCGGCGGCGATACGGGGATCGTTCCACTTGGTGATTTCGCCGAGAAAGATAGCGGCCAGCGTGGCGGCCGAGAGGCGGACCTTGCCGGTTTCGATGCCGGGGAGGTTGACCACCGGCACGACGCCGCCCATGATCATCGGGAACTGCAACAGTCCTTCCTTGTCGAGCTCAGCGGCTTCCAGAGGCGCATCAGATGCACCGAAATCAACGGTTTTGGCCTTGATCTGCTTGATGCCGCCACCGGAGCCGATCGATTGGTAGTTGAGCTGAACGCCGGTCTCCTTGTTGTACTGGTAGGCCCACTGGCCGTAGACCGGGTAGGGGAAGGTGGCGCCGGCGCCGTTGATGGTTTTTCCGGCAAAGGCGGTGCCCGCGGTCAGGATCAGGGCCAGGGCCCCGAGCAGCAGGCGCATCGTCAGTTGCTTCTTCATTGGTTTCATCTCTCCTGTTGTCTCTCTCGTTGTCGTCTCATTGTTGCAGACAGTCTGCAACGCCTCTGTTAGGAAACGGTTAGGGCTGCGTGAAAATAGGGTTAAATCGTCTCTGTGTCACAGGCCGTTCGCGACCGCACGGCGGTTGGGGGAGAAGCTGATGGCCAGGATGCGCATGACCATCAGCACGGCCACCAGTGCCAGCAGCAGACCGGTGCGGCTCGTCTCGACCTCCCGGTACCAGAAGGCGNNTGATGTAGGTCACCTTGACCCGGCCCTCGATGAAGTAGGCCATGGCGGTACGGTAGACTTCGACCATTGCCAGCACTCCGAGCGCATCGATCAGCACGGCTTCAAGGCTGTGCGACAGGGGGCCTCCGAAGAATACGCCGGCCATTGCGTTCCAGGTATCGACCAGGGCACGGGCGACGCCGGCGGCGATGCTGCCGAGGATGGCAAGCAAAAGGAAACAGAGCAGTATGCGAATGGCTTGATCGAACAGGGTGCCGGTCGTTTCGCGACCGGGCATACAACGCAGCATGGGGCACCTCCCTTTTTCGGTTGCGGCAAGGGTGGGCCATCTACGTTAGGTGATGGTTAGGGGAGAGTGAAAAGATGGTGAGCTATGGCGATGCGTTCGGAATAGCTGCGTGTCTCGCCTCTTTTCGTAAGATCTGGTCCCATCAATCTATTCAAAAACAGCCCTGTTCGGTCTTGGTCAAAAGTAAAAGATGCAATCTTCGCTGTTGCAGCGCAGACGGCATCTAATATGCAATATCTGTTTACCAATGTGCTGTTTCCATGTTTTTGCAGCTAATTATGCTTGTTTGACGCTGTCTGATGCGACTGTGGCGTGCAGCTGTGGTTAAAAAAAGGGCAATTTAACGGAATTGACCACTCGTGACAGGTGACCCATGCGCTCCTTTTCGATGAATTTTTGTGATCTGCCCCCCTGGGTGATCGGCTCGGTGCACTTTAATCAGAAACCACAGCCGCTGGAGATTCAGGGGGTCCGCCGTTCCAACCGGCAGCTGTTTGAGCGGCTGGCCGCTCTCGATGCGCCGGAGGCCCGTGGTGAGCAGTTTCACGATTACATGGATGTCAAGTTCCAGCTCCATCAATGGGAGCAGGAGGCCTCGGCGCGCAGTCGTAAAAGTTTGAAGAACAGCTACCTGCGCTTTTTACGCGGCTGGATGTTCGATTCCAACGCCGTCGAAGGGGCGGTGCTCAAAGGCTGGGTGGAGAGCCGTATCGGCCTGGCCCCAACCTTTCATCGCGAGCCGATCCCCGACATCCACTGCGAAGCGTATTACCGCTACACCACCGAGCGGATGAAGGGGACGATCCGCACCAACGCCATCAACGATCAGCTCGATGTGCTGTTCGCCTTTGCCCAGGAGGAGCTGCAGCGTCGCCACCCCGGAGTCAGCCACCTGACCTTGTGGCGCGGGATTAATGATTTTGACGAACATGAAGTTCTGGAGGAGTACGACCGCCACCGTTACCGGCTGCAACTCAATAATCTCAACTCATTCACCAACGATTTCGAACGGGCCTGGGAGTTCGGCAGCAAGGTGCTCGAAGTTGAGGTGCCGCTGGTCAAGGTTTTCTTTTGTGGTGACCTGTTGCCGCGCTCGCTGCTGCGTGGCGAAGGGGAGCTGATGGTCATTGGTGGTGAATTTGATGTCACGGTACGGATCGGGGGGTAGATGGCCGCAGCGCAGACCGCAGATCTTTTTGCCCGCGCCCGGGGAGCGATGCTCGGCCTGGCGGTGGGCGATGCCCTCGGGGCGACCACTGAATTTATGAATCCGGCCGAGATCCGGGCGGCGTTCGGCGTCCATCGGAAAATTGTCGGTGGTGGCTGGCTGCACCTGCGCCCTGGGCAGGTGACTGATGACACCGAGATGTCTCTTGCTCTGGCCAGCGCCGTGCTCGCCGCCGGACGCTGGGATCTGTCCGGCATCGCAGATGCCTTTGTCACCTGGATGCGCGGTAAGCCGATCGACATCGGCGCCACCGTGCGCAAGGGGATCCGGAATTACATGTTCAATGGGCAACTGGAAGCGCCGTTGAACGAATGGGATGCCGGAAACGGCGCCGTCATGCGCATGGCCCCCGTTGCCCTGCTGACCTGCGGCGATGATGCCGAACTCTGCCGCTGTGCCATCGAGCAGGCGCGGTTGACCCACAATCACCCGCTCTCCGATGCGGCCTGTATCACTATCGGGCGCATGGTGCAGATGGCCATGGCCGGTGCCGACCGCGTTGCCCTGCACGAGCAGACCCGATTGCTGGTGGCGCAGCACGGCAACTTCCAGTTCAACCGCTACCGGGGCGAAGCGAGTGGTTACGTGGTCGATACCCTGCGTACCGTTTTTCACTATTTTTTTACCACCGGCAGCTTCGAAGAGTGCCTGGTCGGCGTCGTCAACCAAGGTGGAGATGCCGATACTACCGGTGCCATTGCCGGGATGCTGGCCGGCGCTTACTACGGCCCGGAGTCGATCCCGGCCAGCTGGTTGAAAAAACTTAATAACGATGTGCAGCAGCAGGTTGAACAGACCGCTGCCGCCCTGCTGCGTCTGGCACCGGTGCTGGTTTGTGCGCAGACGAAAGGAGATTGAATCATGACGGAGAAAGCAGAACAGGTCAGCCTGAGCGAGGCGGCCCGGCAACTGGAGACAACACCGCTGAAGGTGCTGATGATGCTCAAGCAGGGTCGGCTGTCAGGGCTTGAGGATGCGAGCGGCGCCTGGTCCATCGATGTCGGCAGTCTGACTGCGTTGCTGGCCCTTGACCCCGCCTGCCGTTCGGATCGGCCGACAGGTGGTGGTTGTGGTGGTTGTGGCGGCGGCTGTCATTGAACCGCGACCAACAGCCTGAAGCTGGCAAGGAGGTTAAAATGGAATTGAAGATCAAGGCATCCGATCTTTATTATCTCTACAAACGCCATCACCGCCCCGATGCCGACCGGGAGATGTTTGACCGTGACTGCATCGAGGATGTGTTGCCGATGCTGACGCGGGTCATGGTTGCCGTTGGCCGAGACGACGTCACGGCGCTGCACCACCTTGAAGAGTTGATGGTGTTGAAGATGCCACAGTTTATTCGCCGGCACGACGAGGTCTACGACTTTTTGCTGAACTGTATGCGCGACACCCTGGCGGGGCAGGGCTGAATGCTCGAGCTCAGCGGCGATCTCTGGAAACTGCACGACGACGGTGCTGTGGTGGCAATCACCACGGGCGGGGCCGTCAGTCGCAGTGGCCGTGCCGCCTTGCCACGGGGCTGCGCGCAGGAGGCCAACCAACGCTTTCCGCAGTTGGCGACCATTCTTGGCGGCCTGATCCAGCAGCATGGCAACCATGTTTTTGACCTCGGTGAACGGCTGGTCAGCTTCCCGGTGGAGCACACCCCCTGGGAACACCCTGATCCGGCGCTGATCGAGCGCTCCTGCCGCGAGTTGGTGCAACTGGCGACAACAAACGGTTGGCTGCAGGTGATTGTGCCGCGACCCGGTTGCGGCACCGGAGGCCTTAGCTGGCGCGACGTGCGCCCACTGTTGCACAAATATTTCGATGACCGTTTCACGGTGATCAACAAGGAAGGAGACAGCCATGCGACGGGTTAAAGCGGGGGACACGGTCAGCATCGAGTATATCGGCACCCTCGATAACGGACATATTTTTCACAGTACAGAAGGGACCCCCTTGACCTTTACCATCGGTGCCGACCAGGTCTTTGCCGCTCTGGAGCAGGCGGTGCTGGGGATGGCTGTCGGCGAGGCACGTAACGTTCTGGTTCCGGCGTCAGACGCCTACGGTCCGCGCCTGCCTGAGAACCTGTTGCGGGTCGATCGTAGCTTGTTTCCGGCTGAGCGAACCCTGCGTATCGCAGAAAAGCTGCAGATTGAAATCGGAGGTGAACCGCGCGTCATGCGCGTGCGTGCCGTGGAGGAGGAGATGGTTCTGCTTGATGGGAATCACGACCTTGCCGGCTGTGACCTGACCTTCGCGTTGCAGGTGTGCGCGATAGAAGAATAGGCTTAAAGTTAAATTAGACACAAAAGGCCGACAAAAACATCACCGGACTTTTTTGTTTTGTGAAACGAGGCTACGCATTTATTTCAAGTGTGCGCGATATAAAGCATTTTCGTCTATTAGTGAGGTCTTCGATTCTCATTTTACAGGGTTTGTGAGACTCACTCGCTTTTGTCCATTTTGATTCGTTTATTAGAAATAGAGCAACTTGTGGGACACTTTGGAATTTGACGGTCTAAAGTTATTCCGCTACATTACGAGTGTCTTATTTATGCAGGTATGTAAGAATTAGTCGCCTGAGGGGGTGCCGGATGATTGGAACCACCTTTGAGACAGGGTGGTTTTTTATTAGGGTGGATCTGAAATGGTGATGACTAGATCGAATAGAAATTAACCATGTCCACTTTTCGTGGGTAGGACCACTGGCAGAAATTATGAATCTATTCCTTAACCAAAAAATTGAAATTGGCATTGAGAAAAATTCCGAAGAAGTTGTTTCAGTTATTAGAAGTAATGTGTGCGAATTCAGTATCTGGAAAGTTTTTTCTCAGGAAGCTAAAAGAGCTTTTTGGGGAGAAGTCAAAAGTTTAGATTTCAAAATCACAAGAAATTATAATATCGGCCAAAAACCAAGACTATTTTTATCAGGGAAAATTATTCCCAATAAAACGAATTCAAAAATTGAAGCTGTATTGAAGCCAGACAGGATAGTTTACACTTATTTAATCGCATGGAATTTTGGTTTCATAGCAATGTGGATTTTAACTATTTATACAGGGAATTTTCTAATATTTTACTTCATTCTTTCTGTAATCATTTATTCGTTTGGAATTTATGGCACTTATCAATGGTTTTATCGAGAAGTTCAAAAGACAAAAGAAACATTCTTTAAGCTATTTACCAAAGCAAGCTAACAAGCAAATCAAGCAGATGGACTGGGGCTGGGTGCTTCCCGGAAAACAAAATCAAATTGCGGTAGTAGGCCGAATCAGTGCGTCGCCGCCGCTTATCGCGAACAGTTGGGCATCAAATGAATGAGGTTCCAAAAGAAAGCAACGTTGACTTTTTTTTGACCGTGTTTGAACCAATGCCAATGAGAATCGCTCTTTACGTTTGTGCGATAGTATTGCCCTGTATTGTTACTTTTGGCCCGACCTATGCCTTATCTAATATGGCCTTCATGTTGTTCATATTTCCGCTTGCAAGCTGGTGGGCATTCATCGCCTATCCGATTCTATTTATTTCATTTTACGCTTATGGATTCAAAAGTAGTAGCCACTGGTGCCTTCTCTTCCCTTTGCTAACCATGGGCTTTGTTTGCTATCAATTTTCTGTTTTATGGACAAAATAAATGTAGTGCCCAACCGGTGCTCAAGCGGACTGGGCGATTTAGCGGTGGTTCGCGTAAAGGTTTCTACTCAATTGGATGTGCCCGAGCCAGTCCGATTAGCTCAGGCCGTTGGGCAATCAAAGATAACTCCACGGAGGTTTATTAATGCGGAGATTAGTTCTTCTACTTCTTATAACTGTCAGCCAACTTTTGTTTGTTCAGGTTTCATGCGCAGATAGCCTAACTGTTGTTCAAGGGAGAATTCTCTTCGCAAGCCATAATGGAGAGTACAAGGAACTATTTAGAACATCCTCTCCTTTTTATGGTTATGGTTGGCTTGATGAAGACGAGGTTTTTCTTGCCTACCAACCTGATGGAGAAGCGGAAGCTTTCGCAGTAATTGAGACTTTTAACTTGCGGCTGGGGACTAAAAAGAAAATTACTGTAATTGGAGGCGCGGGTGAATCTCATTTCGCTTCAAATTCGAAACTGAGAGAGATTATTTTTAACGACTCTGAAGGCCTAAGACTTATGTCCATTGAAAAAAACGGAAAACACAAAATTTCAACAATCCTCGGTGATAATAGTGTTTTTGCACCATTCTGGATCGATGAAGACACTGTCGGGTATCTGAAAAATAACAAGCTTGAAAAGGTCACTATCAAGCGAAAATGTTTTAAACCATAACCGTGTCCACTTTTCGTGGGTAGGCCCAGCCGCATGAATATAAGCCGACTACCAATTACTTGTTGTCATGCAAACTGCACGAAATGCGGATTGCCTACGGAATTCCCTATGTTTGAAAGTGGGGCGGGGGGAGATTTCGCAACCTATACCGGGCGATCTACGCTCAGCGTCTATAGACTAAATCTCGCAAAAGTTCACTATCTTGGCAAAGTCATAAACGAATTGCTTGCCCCGGCTATTGAGCGTGAAGGTGG
>DDWE01000099.1 GCA_002345625.1 Desulfuromonadaceae bacterium UBA2294
CTGGCCGCCGGTGCCACGCAGACCTATACCGTAACCGGAACCGTGCCCGGCAATCTCACTGGTGCGAAATTTGTCGGTGCCTATGTCGATTTCTACGATTATGTTAAAGACGAGGAGGGCGGCGACAATAATGCTTCGCCCACAACGGCAGAGATGACAGTAACGCCTTGATTGTTACGTCTTGAAGCAATAAAGAGGGCCGGTCACTGACCGGCCCTCTTTATTATTCTCCTCTTCCACCGAATCTGTGGGTAGAGGGTGGTAAAAACTAGGGCATTGTCTTCCCCGGATGGACAAGGTGGTTTTTCCCGAAACAATCAAATCCAAACCGAACCAAAACAATGCTGGTCAAAACGCGACTGAACAAGTGTGGACGATCCAAGTCGTTCGTTTACGGCGCCACCTGCGTCATGTTGCTCGATGGTGTGAAAACTCTGGTTATTGATATCGACCCACGCCGCAATAGCCGGCAGAACTGCCTGAGTGTGGCAAGCAGCGCAACGTGTATGATCGGCGACCGCAGCAATTGTTCGAGTATCTGCCGGACTGGTCGTTCAAGGCCTATTTTCGCTACGTGCGCGCCGGGCCAATTGCCAGAATTGAAATGTAAAACAGGGGTCACCCATTGACAGGTTGAGCTTCTCAGATAAGTTTGGCGAAAGCCATAACGATCCGGAGGCAGCGATAACACGGCCGTTACGAATTGAATATACCAGCGCATTTTAACATGTTACGTCGCGGGGTAACGAGCGGAGGGCGATATTCAATGGACAGATGGACCAGGAGAAGCTTCTCTCGTAATAGCTAGGATGACAAAGCCCGACGCACTTTGAATATTGCCCTCAAGCTTTTTTAAATCTTTTCTTTGTGTTCTTCGCGGTAAAAAAGATCTGAGCTTTCAGTCTTCCCCCAGCACCTCCGCCTCATAACGCTGCGCCAGCGCCCCGAGATAACGCGAGCCGATCTGCTCGCTGGCCAGCACCCGCTTCACCGGCGGCAGCTTCAGGATGGCGCCGAAGACCGCCGCCAGGGCGCGGTGACTAAAGAGCACCTGATTGTCGAAGAGCAGATTCTGCAGTTTGCCACGCTCAATCGCCATCAATACAGCCTTGTGCACGGAGTTCACCGGCGTCAACACCCGCTTGGCCCGCCCCTGCATCGTCAGGGCGTTCCGTTGGCAGTTGCGGACACAGACGCCGCAGCCCAGACACTTCTCTTCGGCAAGTACCGCCCGCTTCCGCCCGCGCCCCTGCGCCCCGTCCGTCTCCAGTGTTAACGCTCCGACCGGGCAGACCGGCAGACAGCGACCGCAGCCACTGCAGTTATCAGCGACAGTGGCGATAAAATTGCTGGTGTGCACAGCGCGGGTAAAACCGAAGCGTCGCGCCGCCAGCATCGCTTCGCAGCAGCAGGGGCAGCAGTTACAGATAAAACCGACTCCCTGCTGCACGTTCTCGCCAAAATGGACCAGGTTCTGTTCCCGCGCCTTCGCCAGCAGATCGTGCGCCTCGCCGCGCTCAATGCGTCGGGCATAGTCATGACGGGCCAGAGAATCAGCGACGGTACCGAAGGTCAGGCAGATATCGAGATCGGCGCTGCAGGCGCCGCCGGTGTGCTGTTTTTTGTGCCGGCAATAGCAAAGGCCAACGGCAATGGCGCTGGCGGTATCGACCACCGCTGAAGCACGATCAGCATCGAGAACATGCAAGGTGTCGGCAGCCGTCAATGTATCTTCCTGGGCAAACACCCGGCCGAGCTGGGTGCGCCCGCTGCCGAACAGGGCCTGGCCGAAAGCATCGCCGACGGTGACGTACTCGTCATAAAGTAGCGCCAGCTGGTGCTGATCAATATCATCCCGGTAACGCATCAGGGCGAACTCGAAGAACCCGGCCATCGGCGGCGGCAGCACGTACTCGATGCGGCCATTCTGGATCACATCGACCAGCAGGGCGCGACTGGCCAGCTCCTGCAGGATCTGCTCGCTCGCCTTCAAATCGAGGCGCCAGGCGCGCGCCGCAGTCTCTGCAGTAAACGGCTTCAGCGGCAGTTTGGCCACCAGCTGCGCCTCGCGCTCGGAAAAAAGCAGGGCAAGGATATCGAACAACAGCTTCTCCGGCGGTGCCCCCTGCGGGGACTTATTGAGGCGGTCGGCCAGTTGCCGATAGCTGTCGCGGGCGGTCAGGTGAGCCATATCAGGTTTCGCAGCGGTAGAGGTGGACGTCGCGTTGCGGAAAGGGGATGCTGATACCGGCTGCATCAAAGGCGAGCTTGACCTGTTCGAGCAGAGCGAAGCGCACAGCCCAGTAATCACTGCTCTTTACCCAGGGCCGCACATAAAGATTGACACTGTTATCGCCGAGTTCGCCGACGACAATCAACACCTCCGGATCGGGGAGAATGCGTGTCTCGGCGGCCAGCACCTGCTGCAGCACCTGCTTTGCAGCGGGAATCGAATCGGAGTAGGCGATACCAAAGGTTAAATCGATGCGCCGGGTATCGCGGGCCGAGTAGTTGGTCAGCGTCGCGCCGACCACAGAGCTGTTGGGCAGGAGCACTTCCCGGTTGTCCGGGGTCAGCAGGCAGGTATTAAACAGCCCAACCTTTTCGACCGTACCGCCAACGCCGGCGGCGTCGATGTAATCACCGGCCCGAAACGGGCGCAGGGCAATGATCAGCACGCCGGAGGCGACGTTTTGCAAAGAATCTTTCATCGCCAGACCGACCGCCAGACCGGCGGCGCCGAGAACGGCCAGCAATGAGGTGGTGTCAACACCGAGTTGATCCAAAGAGGCCGCGATCACAACAACCAGCAGCAGGGCATTGAGCACCGACTGGATAAAGTGCAGTAACGCTTCGTCACTCACCGTGCGCCGCAGCAGCCGAATCAGCAAACGGACCAAAATCCTCGACAGGATAAAGCCGACAACGAGAATCAAAAGCGCGAACAGGATACGCGACCCCCATTGCGTCAGCAGTGCATGATCAATTTCGAACAATTTCATCAGCTCTCCTTTTCATATTACGGCTCAGGTCCAGACACCGGCAATCCGTGTACCGCAGCAGCGACAACGCCCGGTATCAAACTGAAGCTCGTTGATCCGATATCCGTTGCGAGCCAACACCGTTGCGCGACAGTTCGGGCAGTAGGTCGTTTCACCATCAGTACCCGGGATATTACCAACATAGACGTGGTGCAGTCCAGCATCCAGACCGATCTTCCGGGCCCGCAACACGGTCGCTGCCGGCGCTGGCGACACGTTCTGCATCTGCCAGGCCGGATAAAAAGCCGTCACATGCCAGGGGGTGTCAACTCCAAGTTCATCGACTATAAACCCGGCAATGCCTTGCAACTGTGCATCATCGTCGTTATGACCGGGGATGATCAAGGTCGTCACCTCAAGCCAGATCCCGAGACGACGGTAATCGCGCAAGGTCGATAGAACCCCGTCCAGACCGGCTCCGGTCACCGTTCGATAGAACACCTCGGTGAACCCCTTCAGGTCGATATTGGCCGCATCGAGCCAGGGAGCAATCGCCTCCAGCGCCTCGGTCGAGGTGTAGCCGTTGCTGACAAAGACGTTCTTCAGACCGGCGGCGTGCGCCAGACGCATGATGTCCGCCGCATATTCGTAGTAAATGGTCGGTTCGGTGTAGGTATAGGCGATGCTGCGGCAGTCGGCGGCCAGGGCCGACGCCACCACCTCATCGGGTGACATCGCCTCACCGGGGATCTCTTTGTGAGTCAACGGCCACTGGGAGATGGTCGCATTCTGGCAGTGCAGACAGCGAAAGTTACAGCCGACCGTAGCAATAGAGAAACTTTTGCTGCCGGGCAGAACATGGAACAACGGCTTTTTTTCGATGGGATCGACATTGCTGGCGACACTGCGGCCATAAACCCGGGTATAAAGCACTCCACCCTGATTGACGCGAACACCACAGCGGCCGCTGTGACCCTCGGCAATCCGGCAAAAGAAGCGGCACAACCGGCAGTGAACCCGGTTCTCTGCCGCCTTGTCCCAGAACAGTGCCTCGTGCATGAGCGCCTCCAACGGTTAAATGGATGCGCTCAAGTATAACCTGCGAAACCTTCTGCGTGAAGTGGAAGACCCGAACCGGTTTTGAACGCACTGCAGGAAGGAGGAAAGCACAAGAAGAAGGGCAACGCAGCGACGCGCGATTTCAGCCACCGCCAGCCGAGGCGGCTCAAATCGTGATGGATGCAAGGCCCCCGCCGCCGAGAAGCGAGGCGTAGCGATAGCTACGTTGAGTGCACGAGAGGGGAACGCAGCAGACACGCGATTTCAGCCACCGCCAGCCGAGGCGGATCAAATCGTGATGGATGCAAGGCCCCTGCCGCCGAGAAGCGAGGCGTAGCGATAGCTACGTTGAGTGCACGAGAAGAAGGGGAACGCAGCAGACACGCGATTTCAACCACCGCCAGCCGAGGCGGCTCAAATCGTGATGGATGCAAGGCCCCCGCCGCCGAGAAGCGAGGCGTAGCGATAGCTTCGTTGAGTGCACGAGAAGAAGGGGAACGCAGCAGACACGCGATTTCAGCCGCCGACTAGAACATGAAGCGGCGCATGCTGATGTTCAGCAGTATCCCCACCCCGACCATAGTCGTCACCATACTGGTCCCCCCGTAAGAGAAGAGCGGTAGTGGCACCCCGACCACCGGCAGCAAGCCGATCACCATGCCGAGATTGACGACAATATGCCAGAAGAGCATGGCGGTCACCCCCAGGGCGAGGTACATGCCGAAACGGTCGTTGGCACGGCGCGCAACGTAGATGCCCCAGCTGACCAGCAACAGGTAGAGCAAAAGCAGGATCAGGCTGCCGGTAAAACCCCACTCCTCGGCAAAGACCGAGAACGCGAAGTCGGTATGCCGCTCGGGAAGAAAAGACAGTTGCGACTGCGTCCCCTGCATGAACCCCTTGCCGAAAAAGCCGCCACTGCCGACCGCGATCTTCGACTGAATAATGTGATAGCCCGAGCCGAGGGGATCTCGCTCCGGATTGAGAAACGTACGGATGCGTTCCTTCTGGTAGCCGTGCAGCAACCGCCAGCCGACAAAGACCGCCCCCATGCCGAGAACACCGAGAGTCACCAGAGTCCGTCGCCGGATACCGGCAAACAGCCCGATGGATGCAGCAATAAAGATCACCAGCATGGCGGTGCCCAGATCAGGTTGTTTCATGATCAGCAAAGTCGGGACAGCAAGCAGGGCAAAAGGGGTGAGGAGCTCGCGCAGGTCAAACCCGAGGATCGGGTCACGCTCGTTGAAATAGCGGGCGAGGATGAAGATGATCATGATCTTCATCAGTTCACTCGGCTGCAGATTGAAAAATCCGAGATTGAGCCAACGGGTCGCCCCCATGGAGGTCTTGCCGGCAACCAGCACCAGAACCAGCAGAACGACATTAAGGGAATACAACGGCACAGCAAAGTATTCCAGGTGCCGGTAATCGAAGAGACACAACAGAAGAGCAATGCCGAGGCCGATGGAGAGCCAGTAAAACTGTTTGACGAAGATCGGGGTCGACCCGGCTTCCCAGCTTGAGGTCGCACTGTACAGGTTGAGGATGCCGATTCCGGCAATCAGGCTGACCAGCAGCAGCAGCACCCAGTCGAAATGGGTTAACAGTCGGCGATCAAACATCACTCATTCTCCCCGATGGCGTCCGCGTCAACCGGTTCGCTCAGAATATCCTTCTGAAAGTACGCAGCAAAAATGGCCCGGGCCACCGGTGCGGCAGCGGTACTACCGTGACTGCCATGCTCGACAACCACGGCCACGGCGATCTCCGGCGCTTCAGCCGGGGCGTAGGCGACAAACAGTGCATGGTCACGGTGCTCGTAGGCAATCTCCTCATCCTTAAGATCGAGATCCTCCTCTGACTGCCGGACCACCTGTGCCGTCCCGGTCTTGCCGGCGACGCGCACGCCCGGAACCCGGGCCAGCCAGCCGGTGCCGTGGGGTTCATTGACCACTGCGTCGAGACCGTCGCGCAGGACACGCAGGTCCTTTTCAGCAAAGGTACCGCTACGCACCGTCTCCGGCTCATGCCGCAACAGCAGGTTGCCGTCAAAATCCTCAACCCGCTCGACCACATAGGGTCGCATGACCTTGCCACCGTTGGCCACGGCCGCCGTCATGACCGCCAACTGTATCGGGGTCACCAGAACATAACCCTGACCGATGGCGGCGATCACCGTCTCGCCATCATACCAGCGATCTTTAAAGCGCTTTTTTTTCCACGCCTGATCGGGGATCAGGCCCCCCTTTTCATCGTCAGCGAGGTAGCCGGTCGCACGACCGAGGCCGAGATCGCGAGCCGCATCGGCGATACGATCAATACCGATCTGCAACGACACCTCATAAAACCAGACGTCACAGCTCTCGCGTACCGCCTTTTTCAGATCGACATCACCGTGGCCATTCTTTTTCCAGCAGCGGAAATCACGATTACCCACCGTAAATTTTCCGTTGCAGTGCACCGTGTGATCAGGACTGACCAGACCACTGCGCAGCGCAGCCATAACCGTCACCAGCTTGAAGGTCGAACCGGGAGGATACTGACCCTTCAGGGCACGATTCTGCAACGGATGACGCCGATTCTGCAGCAGATCAAGCCATTCGTCATCGCGGATGCCACGGGCAAAAAACGACGGGTCATAGGAAGGCCGATTGGCGAGACAAAGGACCTCTCCAGTCCGCACATCGAGAGCGACAGCGGCACCCGACTGGTCACCCAGAGCCTCCTCTGCCGCCTTCTGCAATGCGGCATTGAGGGTCAGAAAAACTTTCTTTCCGGGCCGGGCCTCCAGGGTCTTAAGGGTCCGTAGTTCCTTCCCCTTGACATCAACCTCGAGCAAGCGTTCCCCTTCGATACCACGCAGGGAACTCTCCAGATACTGTTCCAGACCGCTCCTTCCGACAAATTCACCACCCCGGTAATCGTTGTAATCACCACTGCGCAACTCTTTTTCGGTAATCTCCCCCAGATAGCCAAAGAGATGTGCACCCATATCGCCGTAAGGGTAGGACCGCACCGGCTTGACCAGAGTAACGACTCCGGGAAGGTCAATAGCATTCTCCTGCACCTGCTCGACGATGTCGCGGCCGACGTCGACCGCCAACGGTGCCGGGCTATAACGTGGCAGCTTTTTCCCTTTTTGCCAATTGTCGGCCAGGATTGCCCGGTCGGTGCCGAGGTAGCGGGACAACTGGTCGAGCATGAGGGTGCTGTCTTCCACTTCCTGGCGCAGGGCCGCAATGGTAAATCCGGGGCGATTGTCGATCAGAAGCAGACCATTGCGATCGTAAACCGGTCCGCGCGGCGCAGCCACAGGCAGGTAACGGATGCGGTTTTTTTCAGAAAGCTCACGATAACGATCATTGCTGATGACCTGCAGAAACCACAAACGCAACAACAGCACGGCAAAAACCACCAGAACAGCCAAAGTCAGGACCGTGAAGCGGTTTTTCAACCGGGGCAGATCAACCCAACTCGACCTAAGATTCATAGCGTTCGTCCAGCCGTTGCATCCCTGGCACCCGTAATCGGGGGAAACGCCGCTGCAGCCAGGTGACGCTCAACAGCAGAACACCGGCGGCAATAACATTGACCAGAAGTTGCGGCAGCAGTGCCCGCAGGACAATCGGCCACAACGTCCCCGCCGCAAAAAATCCATCCAGAAAAATCAGCAGACTGGACTCCAGCAGGGTGCCGCAGGCGACCAGAAACAGCAGCAACAAAGGATTCTCGGGGTTAAAAAAGCCAATGGTGCCACGAACGCTGAAATAAAGGAGCAGAAACAGCAATCCGTAGCGGCCCGGTTCAGCACCGGCAAAAACGTCGAACAACAGACCGAAGAGATACGCCAGAGGGGCTCCAAAACCGGCTTTTTCGCTGATCCCGAGATAGACAACCAGGATCAACAATAAACCGGGTTTAAACTGCAGGGGGACGAGATGCGGCAAAACAGCCGCTTGCAGAACCAGCCCCATCAGCCCGAACAGGGCATAAAACAGCAGCCGCATCATAGTGCCTCGTCAACCAGCGGCAGTCGCAGTAAAATCAGCACTTCTTCAAGCCGGGAGAAATCGACAGTCGGAGTCACGGTCACCGTCTGGAACAGGCCGAAATCACCCCGGCTGACCGCCTCAACATGGCCGATGGCCAGCCCCTTGGGAAAGACCCCGCCCGTCCCGGAAGAGACGATCAGGTCTCCGATTTCGATCTCCTTCAGGCGCAGGGCAAAATCGAGGGTCAGGCTGGCCCCTTCACCACGGCAGATGCCCCGTGTCCGGTTCTTCTGGACCAATGACGCCACGGCGGAGGAGGCGTCGGTAATCAGCAGCACCCGTGACTGTCCGGCCGCAACACGGATGGTTCGACCGACGACCCCTTCGGCAACGACCACCGGCATCCCTTCAGCGACGCCGTCATCGCTCCCTTTATCGATGACAACGGTGCGAAACCAGCTGGTCGCATCCTCGCCGATAACCTGGGCCGGCAGAGTCAGCACCGCCAGCTCTTCCTTAAAATCGAGCAGCCGCCGCAACCGTTCGTTTGCCAGCCCCACCTCCTGAACCGCAATCAGGTCGGACTGAAGGCGACGGTTCTCTTCGTTGAGACGGTCGTTTTCGGCGGCGGTATCAATCAGCCAGAGGTAATGATCCCAGGTCCCCGTGGCGCTACGCCAGACCGTATCAAACCCGTTCAGAATCGGCGCGGTCACCGCCAGAACCGCGCGCTCGAAAAACGAGGCAGCCCCGCTACGGCGTAAATTGGCCGAATAAAGAAGTAACGCTGCCAGAATCAGGCCGCAGGCAAGAATTTGCCGACGATAGCGTTTGAGGAGATCGAACATCTAAAGCCCCTTAGGACGAAAAAGAGGGCCAGCGGCCCTCTTTTCCTGTTCACAACGTCAGGCGGCACCGACTCGGCGCCGGTGGAATCAGGATTGAACGGCAACCCGCTTGAGCAGATCGAGCTCATCAAGCACCTTGCCCGAGCCGAGAACGACGCAGGAGAGTGGGTCCTCGGCGATCACGACCGGCAACCCGGTCTCCTCGCGTAACAGCAGATCGAGGTTGCGCAGCAGAGCACCGCCACCGGCAAGGACGATCCCCTTGTCGACGATGTCAGCAGCCAGTTCCGGCGGTGTCCGCTCCAGAGCGATACGGACCGCCTCGACAATGGCATTGACCGGTTCGGCCAACGCCTCGCGGATCTCGCCGGCATGAATATCGATGGTTTTCGGAATGCCACTGACCAGATCGCGCCCCTTGACCTCCATGTGTTTATCCTCTTCGTCGGGATAAGCACTGCCAATCTCAATCTTGATCTGCTCTGCCGTACGCTCACCAATCAGCAGGTTGTACTTGCGCTTCATGTACTGAACGATCGCTTCATCCATTTTGTCACCGCCGACCCGGACGCTCTTGGCGTAGACAATGCCGGAAAGGGAGATGACCGCAACCTCGGTGGTCCCCCCGCCGATATCGACGATCATGTTGCCGGAAGCCTCGGTAATCGGCAGGCCGGCACCGATCGCAGCCGCCATCGGTTCCTCGATCAGGTAGACTTCGCGCGCTCCGGCCGACTCAGCCGATTCACGCACCGCCCGTTTTTCGACCTGGGTGATCCCGGATGGCACACAGATGACGATGCGCGGCCGGGCCAGAGTCTTACGGTTATGCACTTTCTGGATAAAGTAACGCAGCATCTCTTCGGTGATATCGAAATCTGCGATAACCCCATCCTTCATCGGCCGGATGGCAATAATGCTGCCCGGTGTACGGCCCAGCATCTTCTTGGCCTCCATGCCGACGGCAAGTACCTTGCGCTGTCCAAGGTGATCCTTGGTCACGGCAACCACGGACGGTTCACTGACGACAATGCCTTCACCACGAGAAAAAACCAGCGTGTTGGCCGTACCCAGGTCAATCGCCAGATCGTTGGAGAACCACCCCCAGATCGTATCGAACAGGCTTCCCATTTCCTTGTCTCTCCTTAAACCACGAAACGCCCCTGCGCTCCGCCTTTGTAAAATGTTGTTCACACTATCAAAAGCCCCTTTTCATTGCAAGGGCTAAAAGCAAAAAGGGTCTTGCATTTAGCCCCCTTATTGTCTAACATTCGTCGCTGTTGTTTCGTCACAAAATCCCCTGCGAGGAGATATTTCCGCAATGCTTGAACTGCTGCGCAAAAAACAGAAGTCGGTCCTGATCAAATTTGTCTTTTGGGCCATTATCGGCACCTTCGTCGGGACCATTTTTCTGGTCTGGGGCAAGGGGCGCGACGGCGAAGTTGAAGACAACAGTCTGGCCTTCACGGCAAACGGGACACCGGTCTCGACCAGTGACTATCAGACCGTCTTCCGCAACCTTTCCCAGTTTTACCAGAACATCTACGGCAACAGCTACAACGCCGAGATGGAAAAACAGCTCAATCTGCCGCAAGCGGCCTACGATCAGCTGCTGCGACAGGTTTTGCTGGAGCAGGAGGGGGATCGCATCGGCATTGACGTCAGTCGCCAGGAGGTCATCGACTCCATCGCCAAGATTCCGCAGTTTCAGGTCAATGGCGTCTTCGACCGGACCACCTATGTGCAGATCCTGGCCTACCAGCGGATGAATACCGAGGAATTCGAAGCGCGGCAGAAACGTGCCCTCTTTGCCGAAAAGACCGAAGCACAGATCACCGACGGGGTCAGCGTCAACGATGCCGATATCGAGGCTGAATTCCGCAAGCGCAACGAAAAGGTCAACCTGAGCTTCGTCAAACTGCCGCCGACCCTGTTTGAGAAGAGAGTCGACGTCACGGACGCGGCACTCGAAGCCTTCTTTGCCGAGCATCAGGAAGAGTTCCGCATCCCCGAAAAAGTGGCCCTGCGCTATCTGCAATTCGATCCGGCCCTCTATGCTCAGGACATCACCCTCGATGAGCCGGAGATCGAGCGCTACTACAAACGCCATATCGACCAGTACGCCATTGATGAGCAGATCAAGGCGGCACACATCCTGATCCGTATCGACCAGAACGCCGACGACAAAGTTCGCGCCGAAAAACGCAAACTGGCCGAGAAGGTGCTGGAGCAGGCACGCACCGGCGATGACTTCGCCCAGTTGGCACGCAAGTACTCCGATGACACCGGCAGTGCGACCCTCGGCGGCGAACTTGGTTACTTCAAACGGGGCAGCATGGTGCCGGAGTTTGAAAAAGCCGCCTTCGCCCTGAACCCCGGCGACATCAGTGAGCTGGTCGAAACCCAGTTCGGTCTGCACATCATTAAAGCTGAAGGCTACATCGAAGCCGGAGAAAAACCGCTGGCAGATGTCTACGATGCCGTCAAGACAGCCTTGCGGTCAGAAAAAGCTGAAGCGGTCGCGTTTGAAAAAGCGATGGACGCCTACAACATGAATCGCAAGACCGGGGATCTGGACAAAGCCGCTGCTGACTCCAACCTGACAACGATCGAATCGGGCCTGTTTGCCCGCAACGAGGCCATTCCCGGCCTCGGCGACCAGCCGGAAATCGTCGCTGCCGCCTTCGCCCTGCGCGATGGTGAGCTGGCACGGCCACTCCGGATCGGCAACAGCACGCTGCTCTTCACCCTGAAGGAACGGCAGCCCAGCAGCATCCCGCCGCTGTCAGCCGTCAAAAGTCAGGCGACTGACGCCTATCGCAAACAGGGCTCGTCCCGACTGGCGGAAGCCGCGGCGGCAACGCTGCTGAGCGGCCTGAAGGAGGGTAAAACAATGGCTGCCCTGGCCCGCAAAGAAGGGCTGACCGTCGAAGAGACCGGTCTTTTTGCCCGCAGTTATGGTGCTTTTGTCCCCCGCATCGGTGAAAACGAGCAACTGGCCAATGCCGCATTCGCTTTGACCGACGCAGCCCCCGTTGCACCGGAAGTTTACGACCTCGCAGGACAATTCGTCGTTGCGTCTCTCAAGGAACGCACCGAGGCAGACATGGCCCTTCTGGATGACAGCAAACGAGAAGAACTGCGCACGGCTGTCCTCGAGCAGAAACGTCAGGACGCCCTGAAAACCCGCATTGACAAACTGCGCGCCGAGGCAAACATCGTCCCTTCAGCGACCCTTCTCTCCCAGGGAGTCAAACCATGAAACCGGTAGTCATGCAGTCCGACCTGCCCGGCCTTAAGCTGGTTAACCGCGGCAAGGTTCGCGACATCTACGATCTGGGCGAGCACCTGCTCATCGTCACCTCTGACCGGATCTCTGCCTTCGATGTCATCATGGATCAAGGAGTGCCATTTAAGGGAGAAGTGCTGAACCGGATTTCCATCTTCTGGTTTCAGCAGATGGCCGATCTGGTCCCCAACCATATTATTGCGACCGAAGTCAGCGACTTTCCGGCCATCACCCACCCCTTTCGCGACCAACTTGAAGGGCGCAGCATGCTGGTGAAAAAAGCCGCACCGTTGCCGGTGGAGTGCATCGTCCGCGGCTACATCTCTGGCTCTGGCTGGAAAGAGTACCAGCAATGTGGCAGCATTTGCGGCATCGACCTCCCCAAGGGGCTAAAGGAGAGTGCCCTCCTGCCGGAGCCTATCTTCACCCCATCGACCAAAGCTGACCTCGGTGAACATGACGAGAACATCTCGTTTGCCAGAACGGTGGAACTCGTTGGCCAGGAGACGGCCGAGCAGATCCGCGATACCACGATCAACATCTACCTGCGTGCCCGCGACATCGCCGACACCAAGGGGATCATCATCGCCGATACCAAGTTTGAGTATGGCATCTTTGACGGTAAGCTGCTCTGGATCGATGAGGCCCTGTCACCCGACTCGTCCCGCTTCTGGCCGAAAGCGAGCTACAAACCGGGTGGGCCACAACCGAGCTTTGATAAACAGTTTCTGCGCGACTACCTTGAAACACTCGATTGGGGGAAAAAGGCGCCACCGCCGCCACTTCCTGAAGAGATTGTCAACCAGACGTCCGAAAAGTACCGCGAAGCGCTGTTCAAGCTGACCGGCATCCAGTTAGGATAGACCTAAGGGCCGGCATCTACCGGCCCTTATTATTTTCAAAACGTTTCGACACAACGGAAAAAGCCATGAAGGCGCCGATTCGGGTCGGCAGGTATCTGCGTCATGAGAAGATCAACCCGCACCGTGACCGGGAGAGGAGAAGCCCATGCAAGCACGTTCCCTGCTCTTCGTGCTGACAGCCTGTCTGTTGGTGGCCGCCTGTGCCGGATTTCCCCCTGCCGATCCTCAGCGGTCCAAACGCCTGCGCCAGGAAGCGCAGACGCACGTGGTGAAACATGACTATCCGGCAGCGGCTCAACTCTATGGGGAAGCAACGCGTTACGATCCGGAGAACACCGATAACTGGCTGCAGTGGGGTGACCTCCTCGAAGCGACGGATGAAATCGACCAGGCCGCCGACGTCTGGAGCGACGCACTGGCAATGCTCCCGCTTTCAGACCCGTCGCGCCCGATGCTGACTTATCGACTCGGGCTGCTGCTTGCCGACCCTCTCAAGCAAACAGCCGCCGCCAGGGAACTCTGTGACCAGCTACCCAATGGTCTCCTGCGCAGCGATCTCGAAGCCGTTCTTGCCACAGCCGGTAACCGACCGGCTTCAGCCCTGGCCATTCTCAAGCAGGCCCTTCCTCTGGCCACCGACACCGACCAGCAGGCACGCATCTACTTTCATGCGGCACAGGCCCATGCCCGGCTTGGCAATATCAACGACAGCCGCGAAATGCTCTTTCATGCCGTCAATTCAGCCACCAGTCCAGGGCTTAAGATGGCCATCCGCACCCTTTTCAGCGAATTGGTCAACCAGACCCAAAACTGATCAATGGCTTATGCCTCCGGATGAGGGCTTCCCACGACGAGGCCGCAACGGCGTAGACTCAAACACCATCGCTTGACCATCTTTCACGTTTCACCGGTACCACAGCCCTTGACACCCTACCCGCCCGGCACCCGGTGGCGGCTTTTCGGAGTTTCCTGTATGCTGGAGCGACTGTTCAGATTACACAGCCACGGCACCACCGTCCGCACCGAAATCCTTGCCGGTTGCACCACCTTCCTCACCGCCGCCTACATCATCTTTGTCAATCCAAATATTCTGGCCGCGGCCGGCATGGACGCACCGGCATTAACCACTGTCACCTGTCTGGTTGCGGCGCTGGCGACGCTGCTGATCGCCCTGTGGGCCAATGCCCCCTTGATGATGGCCCCCGGCATGGGACTGAATGCGTTTTTCACCTATTCCCTGGTGATCGGTCACAACATTCCGTGGCAAACAGCACTGGGCGTTGTCTTTCTCTCCGGATGCGTTTTTCTCCTGCTCACCTGGCTCGGGGTACGTGAACGGATGGTCCGTGCCATCCCGACCAGCCTTCGCCTCGCCGCTGGGGTCGGTATCGGTCTGTTCATTGCCTTTATCGGCCTGAAGAATCTCGGGCTGATTGTACATGACAGTAATGTTCTGGTTCGCCTCGGACCTTTTACAATGCAAGCCCTGTTCGGCCTGGGTGGACTGTTACTGGCCGTGCTCCTGGAACGACGTCGGATCCGTGGTGCACTGCTCATTGCCATTTTGGCCACAACCGTGGCCGGGATGCTGGCGGGGTTAGGACCGTGGCCCACAGGCCTGATCGCGCTCCCCCCCTCTCCGGCGCCTATTGCCTTCCAACTCGATATCGTCTCAGCCCTCTCCATCGGTCTTTGGTCCAGCATCTTCTCCTTCATGTTCATCGACCTGTTTGACAGTCTGGGCACCATGCTGGCCGTCTGCCGAGAAGCCGGCATGGTCGACAAACAGGGTGAACTCATCAATTTGCCGCGCATGCTCACCGCCGACGCCATCGCCACGGTCTGCGGCGCCCTGCTTGGCACCAGCACCACCACCACGTACATCGAATCGGCCAGCGGTGTTGCCCAGGGGGGACGAACCGGGCTGACCGGAGTCACCACCGCCCTGTGCTTCTTATCCGCCGCCTTCTTTTCGCCCCTGATTGCCGTCGTGCCGGCCTTTGCCACCGCCCCGGCCCTGATCGTCGTCGGCATCTTCATGCTCCGCGGCATCGGTCAACTCGATTTTTATGATCTATCGGAAGCTCTTCCAGCCTTCTTGACCATCCTGCTCATGCCGCTGACCTTTTCTATCGCCACCGGTCTCGCCTTTGGCTTTGTCTCCTACGTCCTGTTGCGGCTGTTCTCCGGACGGGCCCGGGAGTGCGATCCCTACCTGATTGGCGCGGCCCTGCTCTCGGCCGTCAGTCTGGCTTTCTGACCCGTCGCGGGCGCCTTAACCACCGGCAAAAAAGCAGTTGACAGCAGATTTTTGCTCTGTTATAAAGTTGCCTCCTTCATGGGGCTATAGCTCAGCTGGGAGAGCATTTGCATGGCATGCAAGGGGTCAGCGGTTCGATCNNCGCTTGAATGGCATTCAAGAGGTCGGCGGTTCGATCCCGCCTAGCTCCACCATGAAAAAACAAGGGCTCGCAGATTTTGTCTGCGAGCCCTTTTTCTTTCGCTCCACACCCTCTCCGCTCTGGAAGGGCCACACCAGACCGCCTGCAGGCTCATCATCTGGCGAGAGAATTCAGTCGATAACGGTCGCTGAGGATTTTAAACAAAGAGTTGACCCCTTTGAGGGCACTGCGCAACTGCTCACGTTGCCGATCAGAGATCACCAGAGGATCAACATGGTTCCCCGGAACCTTCCCTTCTGAAAACGATCTTAGCTGCCGCTGCAATCGCAGATGGACCAAAAAAGTAAAGGATTCTTCCAGAACCCCAAGATCGACAGCAGAGAGAACATTCTGCTCCTCAAGCTGATCGAGCTTGCTCCAGGTGCTGCCACCCACAATTCCCGCTTCCAACGCAATCAGGCTGATCCCGACCGTCAGGGCAAAAATGCCACCCTTCTTCAAATCAACCTTGCCGCGGTGCTCTCCCCGCGACTCCCCCTTGATCCGGCCGAACATCCCCAGTGGGGGAGTGAATCGGACAATATGGCGGGCCATATGCGGTAAAAACAGCATACAGTCCTGAACACTCTGGCAAATGTGTTGCCGCAGCTCAACCTCCAGACCGGGGTCACCATGCAGCGTGCGCAAATCCTGAAACATGCCGAAGTTCACCATGTTTTCAGGCTTTGGTGTATTGATCCACTCTTCGACAATAGCCTTCCACTCTGACAGGCTGTGCCGCCATTGAGGGTTGCTTGCCATGGTATCACCGGGGCAACGGGGAACCCCGACCTGCTCCAGGGCATCGACCAGCCGCGACGAGAACCGCGCAATAGCCTCCTGCGCACTGGCAGGCAGATCGTCGCGATAAACAATGGCACTGTCCTGGTCTGTACGCAGGGTCTGCTCATTGCGCCCTTCGCTGCCAAGAACCAGATAAGCGACCCCTTCAGGCAGGACAATCCCCTCCTGCTCTTCAAGCAAGGCGATAATCCGCTGGGTAAAGGAGTCGTTGAAATGTGAGATCAGCTGCACCAGACTGCGCGCGTCGGCCCCGGCCCGGGTGGCAAAGCGGATAGTTTCAAGCAGTTTGGCCGAGAGGTCACGGAGCTGCTCGATCGACTCGGCGGCCTCAATCTCCTGGTTGAGATAGAGCGGAGTCCGGGTCCGGGCGCGAAGCAGGTCCGTATCGGTCAGAACGCCAAACAGTTGTCCCTTGCCGTCGAGCAGAGCGAGGCGATGGATATTGTGCTTGGCCATCTTGAAAATCGCTTCAAAAACATAGGCCGTATGATGCAGGGTGACCAGACCGCTCGACATATGATTCGCAACCTGTTCCGCTTCAGGCAACAACGACCCACCGGCGACAAAATTGCGCAGGTTCCGAACGGAAAAAACCCCTTTCGGGGTTCCATCAGCCAGAACAATCAATCCCGAAATATCATGCTGCTGCATAAGCCGGGCCGCGTCGATCACCGAAGTGTGCTGATCGCAGGTTATAGCAGGCCCCTTGATCAGGGATTCCACCTGGACGAAAAACAAGCTCTCTTCGTTGAACTGGCCGTACGGCATGCTGTCTCCGGTAAGGATTGGTTTCCGGGAAGTTTATAGTTGTCTTGCGTTAAAAACAATCATTGAGTGACTTGCTCCGGCAAAAACACCGGCGCCAGGGAAGGTGAATCGGCAGAGAAACACCCTGAGCGCCAGCAAATAAAACCATCAGACCCGCCTGAAATGGCGGTTCACGGGAATTTAGTAAAAAAAAATCAAACGCGGTTATATTTCCTCATTGACATGTTCGCGCGTATCGTGAATAGTATGTCCGAAATTAAGTGTTCAGATAGCAAAATAAAAACCTCTGTTTTATTCGCGCATTTGATTTTGTGAAATATTGATGTACGGTTTTATCAACGAGGTTTTTTCGTACGAGGCTTTGTTTTCCGCTGGATCACGAAACTTCACATCGAAAAGAGTCGAAAGGAGGCTGGAACCCGGTTAGACGGCACCCTGGCAGAGACCTTTGCCGGGCCCCAACATTCACCAATGGTCGGTATTTTTTCATGCACAAAGAGAGGAGGCATTATGGTTTCACATGACGCAACTGCTTATTGGAAAGCAACTCTTGGTCTGATCAGGAACGTCCTGATCGTCTGGTTTGTGGTTTCTTATGGGTTCGGGATTCTTCTCGCCCCCATGCTGAACAGCATCAGCCTTGGAGGCTATCCGCTGGGGTTCTGGTTTGCCCAGCAGGGTTCAATGTATGTTTTTGTAGCGCTCATCTTCATCTATGCGAAGCTGATGGGTGATATTGACAAAAAATTCGACGTTCACGAAGAATAAGGAGGAGCAAATTATTATGAGTCTTCAAGCTGTTACATATCTTATTGTCGGGCTCACTTTTGCCCTCTACATCGGCATCGCCATCTGGGCGC
>DDWE01000102.1:0-13968 GCA_002345625.1 Desulfuromonadaceae bacterium UBA2294
CCGGATTGACCTCCAGGAAACGGTAGTCGACCGGACGACCGAATTCGTCATAAAGCATTTCGTGCAGAGCAAAACCGCTCGTCATGTTCTCGAACAACAAGCGTATACGCGCTTCATTTTCGCGCAGGGACTCTTCCGCCTGCCGGCGCAGTACCGTCTCCCAGGCCAGATCGGCAAGTCTCTGCACGGTCCTGACATCGCCTTCATCATAGTCAGTCGGTTTATTCCCGACAGCTAAAATTGCAACAATCTTATGATCACGAAAAACCGGCACCAGCAGCTCACGCTGAATCGGTGCATGACCGGGAGGCAAGCCCCTTTTATGAGCCAATCGGGCATAATCGTTATGAATCACCGGAGCCCGTTCACGGACGCAATCGACCCAGACCCCGGCCTTGTCGATCGAAAAATGAAAACTTTCGGGGTGCGTCTGACACATATGGGTGCGGGTGTTGGTCGACCAGGCTTGCATCGTCAGGGTTCGCTCGTCGCTGTCGACAAAGTGGTAAAAGCCGATCTGGCTGTTCGTCAGAATCTCCACTTCATCCAGAAACCTGCTGAGCAGTTCGTGCACCGTATGCCCCGACGCATACTCCACCAGGCGCAACTGCGCGGAGAGAACCATCTCCTCCTGTTTGCGCGCGGTGATATCCTGGGTAAAGCCAAGGGCGCTGACGGCGACCCCATTGGCATCGAACTGCAGATCAGCCTTCTCGCGCACCCAGCGCACATTACCATCGATCACAACCCGGTGTTCGATATCGTAAGGTGCCCCCTTGAGTGCCGCCTGCCACATATAATCGACAAACGACCGGTCCTCCGGGTGGACACTCTCCAGAAACCGCTGGTAACTCATTTCGGTACCGGGCGGCACGCGTAACATCTCGTACATTTCCTGCGTCCAGGCCAGTTCGCCACTTTGCAGATTGAGGTCCCAGCCTCCGACCCGGCCCAGAGACTGAACCTGTTCAAAGACCACCTGCTGTTTCTTCAGGGCGTTCTCCGCGGTCTGTGATTTTTTCAGGGCAGTATCCCTGACACTGAACTGGCGATTGATGATTGCCCGAAAAAGCAAAAGCCCGAAGAGCCCCATAAACCAGACCCCGAAGTGGTAGGCGGCTTGCTTGGGGAGCGTGTCCTGATAGATCGCGAGGTAGGGAGCAAGAGGGACGGAAAGGCTGATGCCGCCGCGGATATCGCCGACTTTGTCGTCCGCTGCATCATGACACGCGAGGCAGCTCTCTTCTATCCGGAGGGGGAACATCACCCGGAGCGAGTCCCCACCCAAATGGCTTATGAATTCATCAGAGGAGCGGGGCTTCGATTCAAAAGCCTGTAGCGCCTGCTTCTCCCAGAGATCGGGGGCATTCTCGGGACGAATCGGGTTCAGGCTGGTAATATGGCTCACGACACCCGACGTCGCCGCATCAAGTTCGTAGACCTGCCGGGTCATATAAGCGGGATTAATCAGAGTCAGATGGCGCCCGGAAGGTGTCTGCAGATCCCGCTCCGGGCTATCCCGCAAGAAGGGGCTGGGAGGGGTCGATTCATCGACGGGGACATAGACGCCGCCATGATGAGCTGCCCATCTGCGGTAGACGAGGTCTTTGCTAAATCGGGCTCGGGCCTCTATGGTGGCAAACTGCACGATATTGTCGAAGTTTTCATTGCTCTCATGCCAGGCAAAGGCACCGATGAGAACTGTCCAGAAAAATGCGGCCAAAAGCCACAGCCAGCCATTGCGCCTCGTCATCGGCAACCATCCTGACAAAGAATAATACAGCACCGCAGACTCGAAGAGCACCGGACAGCGCTCTTCCAAAGCCTCATTCTAGCAGAACGCAAATTTTAATCCAGCTTCAAAACCCCACGAAATGATCGACTTTTGAAACCAAAACTATCAAGAGCACGAAAAAAGCAGATCGAAACCGACGACTGGCAACGCTTACAGCAAAGGTTATACTGTCATAAAGGAATCAGGTCTGGTTCAATCCAGATTGAATTTTTATTGAGGAGACGGCACATGACGACTGCTTCATTCTGCTATAAATGTTCACCGCACCTGTTGAGCCTGCTGCGTATCATTCTCGCCTTTTTATTCATCCAGCATGGCAGCCAGAAACTGTTCAACTTTCCCGCCATCAAGCCGGGCCCGGCATTGGAGCTGTTCTCATTGGTCGGCCTCGCCGGCGTCCTCGAGTTCTTCGGCGGGCTGCTGCTTCTGCTTGGGCTGTCTACAAGGCCCGTCGCCTTCATCCTCTCCGGCCTGATGGCCGTCGCCTACTTCATGGCTCATGCCCCTAAAGGGTTCTGGCCGTCGGTCAACGGCGGGGAACTGGCGGTACTCTATTGCTTTGCCTTTCTTTACCTGGCAGCGGCAGGTGGGGGGCCCTGGAGTCTGGACCGGTTTATGGGCAAGGGGAGAAAGTGACCCGGACGGGCTATTGCCGAGGCATGCCCGTCGCTACGGTCTTTTGCGTTGTCGAAGTGAGAATTGGGATATGAATACTTTGGAAATATTTTACGACTACGTCTGACCCTGGTGCTACTTTGGTGCCGTGCGCACCGCACAATTACAGAAGGAGTTTGGGCTCACCCTGCGCTATACGGTTTTCCCCCTTCATCCGGAGACCCCCGACGCCGGCATGGCGCTGGCCGAACTGTTCGCCGGCCGCGGCTACGATCTCGATGCGATGTTTGCCCGCCTGCATGCGGTGGCGGCTGAGGTTGGTCTACCGTTGAATACGCGCACACACACCTACAACAGCCGGCGCGCACAGGAGTTGGGGAAATGGGCGGAGACCCTCGGTAAAGGGGATGCGTTTCGGGATGCGATCTACCACGCATTTTTCGTTGACGGGCGCAATATCGCCCGGCCGGATGAGCTCACCGCCATTGTCCGCGCCATCGGCTTATCGGCCGATACCGCCCTGAAAATCCTGCAGGACGAAACCTTCTCCGCTGCCGTCGATGCCGACTGGCAACGTGCACGGCAACTCGGCGTCAACGCAGTGCCGACTCTGCGTTACCGGGAGCAGTTACTGGTCGGATTTACTCCCTACGAGACCATGCGCAAGTTTGTCGCCGGCTAGAACATTCAAAAATATTTTGTAATAAAACCGCGGGCGGTGACAAAGCACACCGTTCAGCCGAATGGAGGGCCCTTGGTTTCTACGCTAGTGCCGCAACGTCAAGACCACTGGCAACCGAGGTGTCCCGCGCTTGTCACGCCATAGCTCAATGAGCGACGGCGGACCAGGGGAAGGCATTTTTTGCCTACTTTTTGCTGCCGCCTAGGCAAAAAGTCGGTCGNNTGGCGGGGCGAGTCCCGCCGGTTTCGTCTTTACGTTTTAAAACTGAGGGCCACTTACTAAACCTTCTCGCCCCGATCACAGCACCAGAATTCCATTGCAAAATCAGTTATACTCTACACGACACTCGAACCAGCGCCACCGCTAACGAAAGCCCCCATGCCCAATAGCACCCTTGCCCCGATCACCACCCCCCACGCCGATCGCGACGCCCTGAAAATCCTTCTCGGCGGTATGCTCGGCATGGTGGTCGCCATGGGGATCGGCCGCTTCGCCTTTACACCGATTCTGCCGCTGATGCAGCGCGATCTTGGCCTGAGCAACACCGTCGCCGGCGGGCTGGCCGGGTTCAATTATCTCGGTTACCTCATCGGTGCGCTTGCCTGCACGATGCGACCGCAACTGCTACGCAATCGAATCGCAACCGGAAGCGCTCTGCTGGTCAGCATCGGCTCCACCCTGTTGATGGGGATGACCGTCTCCCCCTCCTGGTGGGGATTGCTCCGTTTCGGTGGCGGCATCGCCAGTGCCGTGCTGTTCATCGTTATTTCTGCCGAGGTGGCCGAAGCCCTGAACCGCCGCGGTTTCGGCCACTGGATCGGCGCCCTCTATGGCGGCATCGGCATCGGCATCGCCTTAAGCGGTCTCAGCGTACCATTGCTTGATGATCTCGGCGGCTGGGCTGGCAGCTGGCTCGGCATGGGGCTGCTCGCCGCCTTCTGCGCGGCGCTCGGCATAGGCCTCGGCCGCCGCCGGCATCTGGTGCAGGATGTCCACATCGACACCTCACCCAAAACCGGCAGTTTGCGCAGCATCGGACCGCTGGCTGTCGCCTATGTGTTCGAGGGGCTCGGCTATATCGTCACGGCCACCTTTCTCGTCGCCATCATCGCCCACACACCGGGGCTGGAAGATTTCGCCCCCTACAGCTGGGTCGCCGTCGGCCTCGCCGCCCTCCCCTCCACCCTGTTCTGGCCGAAGCTGGCCCGGCGCATCGGCAGCAAATCGGCCCTGCTGTGCGCCTTCGCCCTGCAGGGGGCCGGCATTCTGGTCAGCATCGGTGCCAATAGCGTTGGCGCCGTACTGTTTGCCGCCATCACCTTCGGCGGCACCTTCCTCGGCATTGTCGCCATGACTCTGGCCGAAGGGAGCCGCCGGGCGCCCCACGACAGCCGCCGAGCCACCGCCATCCTCACCGTCTGCTTCAGCCTTGGCCAGATGCTCGGACCGGTACTGGCCGGCATCCTCGCCGATATGCGCGCCGGCTTTACCCTGCCGCTGCTTCTGGCCACCGCCTGCATCGTCTGCGGAAGTCTGTTCATCGCCTTTGATCGCAACTTCCACGCACCCAACTGATGGATTTGATCAGCCATTAAGCAGAATTGCCTACAATTCCCCGCCTCTGGATTGCTTCCTATCATTATCATTCTATAATCTTTGCAGCACATCGTAATTTTAACCATGGGAGGGATATGCCATGCACAGTCGCATCGCCGAAGCCATCAACCTGCAGACCGAACCGGTCGCTCTGCTGTTGACCGATGACAAGCCGGCCGACGCCCTGCAGTTCGAACCGGGACGTTGGGGCTGCGTCATGAGCCTGTTCGGCGCTGCTGCAACCAATGGGAAAAAAGCGGTCTTTGATCGCGACACCTACGGCTGCTTCGGTGGTGGTGTCGGCCTCGGCTTTGGCAACACCTACCAGCAGTTCCCCGGCGGTATTGACGGCTTCAGTAATTTTTTATCGCAGGGGAATAACGGCTGGGAGGAAGGTGAACAGATTGCCGAAGCAATGGCGACCAGCGGCGCCCGGCCTGAATTCGTCCACCATTATCGGCATGGTGAGCGCTACAAGAAAGATCCCGACCATGTGAAGATGTTTGTCGACGCCCTGCCGCAGACCGAGATTCACACCCACTACGCCGCCTTTATCCCCCTGCGTGATCTCGATCCGCCCGGCAACGCGCCGGAGTCGATCACGTTTCTGGTCAACACCGACCAGTACGCCGCCCTGGTGGTGCTGGCCAACTACGACCGCATCGGCCTGGAGAATGTCGTCACCCCCTACGTCGCCGCCTGTCAGGCGGTCGGCGTCTTTAGCTACCGCGAAGCCCGCGCCCCCCACACGCGCTGCGTCACCGGTCTGGTCGATCTGTCAGCGCGCAAATATCTGCGGAGCGTCGCCGGCGCCGACGCCCTGACCTTCACCATCCCCTGGCGACGGTTTCTGGAGATGGAGAAGAGCGTCGAAGGAAGTTTCCTTGAGCAGGAGACGTGGCTGGGACTACGGCCTGCACCATCAAAATGACCCGTCAGGGTTGACAGAGGCGCCAAAAATCGGGTACCAACTAAGTGTGATTTTAATGTGCGCGCTACGCGCAATTTGATTACATGCCGCCAGTGGGGACCTCATACTTTTTCGGATCGCATCAAACACCCTGTTTTCGTCTTTAATCTGGGCAAACACCACTTCTGCCATCGGCTACCAAACAAAGAGGACAAAAATAGCCTGCCCCCTTTTGTCATAAATTATAAATACAAAGTTCAGGAGTTTTTATGCATTTTTTTATCCGAAGATCATTACCTATCGCAGCAATGGCGGGGGTTTTTTTCCTTCTTAGCGGGTGCTCAATCAAAGTTGTTTCAACCCAAATTGAAAGAACCGGAAATTTTAAGGCTCAATCAATCCCGCAAAAACTCGTCGATGGGGAACTGCATGTTGTAAAAACCGACCCTGAAAACTACACCGTCCGAGTGTCCGGCAGCTATGCCACCCAAGAACGCGCAGAGATAAAAAACGAGATCCTTAAAAAAGAGGCAAAATTCTATTTTATGCCGGTACACTCAGCAAGTTTGATGGGCTATAAATACGATAGAGGTGCCGTTTATCGTGAAAATCATAGTTTGTTAAAACTTTTTTTTATGGATATTTTTTCAGTTGGATTGGTTCCTTTGATGGACATTATAAAAAGTCACGAAGGAGTAACCTCTTACAAAACAACTACAAACAAGATGCCGTTAGACTATGTTACGGACACACACCTCCTCACCAACAAACCAATCAGCAACGCAAGCATTGAAGTCACCCTTCCCGACACAGGTGAACGGTTCCAACAGAAAACGGACGACGAGGGGAACATCTCCCTTTCATTGGTGGAGAAGCTGCCTGCACAGGCCAAGGATATGCGTCTTCAAATAGACCTTCTTGGTGAAAACCCCATTAAACTTGAGCACAAAATTCCGCTCAAAACTGTCGCGCAATGGTTGAAGGACTACCCTCGCTATCCAGCCATACTCACCGCCAAAGCCACGCCTATGCAATCACGGCTATCACCCTGTGGTAAAGGTGAAATCAGTCTGACAATGACCAACAAAGGTAAAGGCCGCGCTGTCGGCGTCATTGTTGAAGCCCTGGGCGGGAAATATACTCTTACGGACAAGGTCGACGTCGGTGCCATTGAGCCGGGCGAGAGCAAAACGGTCAAACTGCCGCTCACTATCGCCGCAAATGCGCAAATGAGCAAAGAACGCCTGACCCTGGAGATCAGGGAGCGCCTCGGCAATGATGCCGCACCACTGAAGGTCGAAGTGCCGATTTCCGGCGACCGGCCGGAGATTGCGATACGGGGCATCGCCTACAATGATAAAGCGACCAGCGTCGGCGCCGGCAACGGCAACGGGCGACTGGAGAACGGCGAAGCCTTTACCGTCAGCGCCGAGGTGGTCAATCAGGGCAAGTCACGGGCGAAAGAGGTTATTGTTTCCCTCACCTCAAAAGATGCCACCCTCGCCGGCAAACAGACGACGCTCTACGACCTCGCCCCAGGTGAAAGCCGCACCGTGCGTTTAGGCGCCAGCCTCGACACCTGCTACAAAGGCAAGGAGGTCGGCTTTGAACTGGCCGCTGCCCTCCCGGAGACCTGCTTCGAGCCTGTTCAAACCGCCAAAACCTTTCCGGTGGAACAGAGTTTCCCCCGCTTCCGCAGCGAGTTTATTGTCGCCGACGGCAATCGATCCGGCACCCGCGGCAACCGCAATGGCCGCATTGATAATGGCGAGCGGATCGAAGTGACGGTCAAAGTCACCAACGACGGCGGCGCACCGGCGCGTAACACCCTGCTAAAGGTGTCGTCCTCTGATCTTCCGGCGGCGACAGCTTCGCGCTCCCTCGGCGACATTCCGGTCGGCGGCACCGCGCAGGGAAGCTTCACCTTTGATGTCCCGCGTCTCTTCTCCGCGAAGAGCGTCAACTTCAGCACCGCGATCGTCAACGACAACGCCTGCGGTGGTGCGCAGAGTGAATCGATTGCCCTGACAGTCGGCCAGCAGCAGCCGACCCTGGTCGCTGACTACAAGATTCTCGATAACGGAGCTAACGCGAATGGCAACGGTGTGTTCGAGCAGGGTGAAGAGTGCCAGATCTTCTTCACGGTCAAAAATACCGGCGGGCTCGATGCCGAAAACGTCATGCTTGAAATCGACAGCCCGAGCGACGACATCGCCATCCCCGACCGGCGCAAAAGCCTCGGCACCATCCCTGCCAACGGCGAACCGGTGGTCTTCTCGACCTCGGCCTTTATCAAGAACCGCTGTACCCCGAAAGATTATGCCGTGGCGCTGAAAGTCACCCAGAGCGACTTTCCCACCCTGACCCGCAGTCTTCCGGTCGCAGTGGCCAAGGCTGGTGAGAGCGCCGTTGTTGCCGCCGACATCGCCGACGCAACTCCGGCGATGCGCCCCGGTACACTGCCGTCCCTGGCACAGGCGGCGCCGATCGTTGTCGTCACCGACCCGATCCGCAACGCTACCTTAAGCGCCCCGGATGTCGAGGTGGTGGCCAGCGTCATCACCAGTCAGGGGCTGAAGGCGTTTTCGATTACGATGGGGGATGGACGCGAGCGGGGCATCTCCCTGAAGCAGAAGCTGGAGAACCGGCAGATTATCCGCGAAAAAGTCCGTCTGGCCGAAGGTGACAACACCATCACGCTAACCGCTACCGACCTCGCCGGGGTCACCACCTCGGAGACGGTGCGCGTGCGCTACGAACCGGCCGCCGACTTCTACGGCACCACCTATGCCCTGATCATCGGCATCGACTCCTACAAGGATAAGAAGATCCCCGGCCTGCGTTACGCAGTCGCAGACGCCAAAGCAGTGAAAAATGCGCTGATCAAGCAGGCCGGCTTCCGTCAGGAAAACATTATCGAGCTGTACAATGAGGACGCCACCCGCGACGAGATCGTCTACCAGCTCAAGGACAACCTGCTGAACAAGGTTAAACCGAATGACGCGGTCTTTTTCTTTTTCGCCGGCCACGGTGAAACCATCGGCGGTGCAACCGGCGAATCGGGCTATCTCATCGCCCACAACACCCGCAAGGATCGGATCGGCAGCAGCGGGGTGCCGATCACCGAAATCGAGGAGGCGTCGCGGGTGCTCGGCAGCCGGCATAACCTGTTTGTGCTCGACTCCTGTTTCTCCGGCATGGCCGGCTCGCAGACGCGCAGTGTCGCAGATACAAGTGGCGATGCGTCAACTTATGTCCGCAAAATGATGCAGAAACGCGGCAACCAGTTCATCACCGCCGGGATGCGCGATGAGAAGGTCATCGAGTCGGACCGCTGGAAACACTCTGTCTTCACCTACTACCTGCTCAAAGGTCTGGAAGGGGCGGCAGATAGCGACGACAACAACGTCATCAGCGCCAGCGAGCTCAGCGCCTACCTGAAACCCAGAGTGACGACCGAATCAAAGGGCAAGCAGACGCCGCAGCTGCGTTTCAGCGGCGACGAAGGGGAGTTCATGTTCCGGCGACCGATCTGACGACTACTTCCATCTGAATGATCACTATGATGGCGACGGCTGGATAACGGCCGTCGCCATTTCCAAACTATTCCTAACCGGAAAACTCCTGTTTCCCCTTTGACAAACAGCACTTTTTAGTTTTGAATGTAACGGTCATATTGTATCTGCCGATAATTCGTTCCTCGAAAAGTGCCTATGCTGACACTGCGCCAGACACGAAGGAGATCCAGAACAGGAGCACTGCTGCAGCTCGCGGTCTTTTTCCTGTTGCAATTCTCCCTGATTCTGCCGCCGGTGGCTCAGGCGTTAGCCGCCCGGACCGGGGCTCGCGTCTGTCATGGCGATCATGCCGAGTGCGGTTGCGCGCCGGGACGGATCGCTGCCGGCACCTGCTGCTGCGCCATCAAGGAACTCCCTTCCTGCTGTCAGAAAAAAGCGGAGGAAAAAGCCAAATCCGAAAAGCATGAGCTCACCACCATCCCCTGCGGCAGTGCCGATCCAATTGTCGTCAATGCCTGCGACAACTACATCCCCGGCAGCCACGAGTACGCCATTCTACTCAGCGCCGACCTTCTTCTCCCCGGGCTTGCGCCCGGCGCCCCGTTCCCCGGCTTTTTGCAACCCCCGGTCCCCCCTCCGCAACACCTGTCCTGATCACCTGATATTCCTGAACGATCCGTTTAGCCCGTAGCCGTCGCACCCGCGCGCTGCCCTTCGCTTGCCTGTACCCGGCATCCGGGCAGGTTCGTCCGCGTTCGTCTGCGCTATTGCACGACCCTGTTTTGACAAACGACAGGGACGGGTGAGCTTTCGTTCCGGCACGCGTTCACACAGTGGATGGCGTGCATATGATGTCGTTTTTAAAAGGAATTTTTCTAATGCGTCTCATTATATTTATAATTTTCAGTTGTGTGATTCTGACGGCCGCAAGCGCCGGCGCCGAAGAATCGGCCGCACCACCGGCGCAGAACCTTGATGCCGTAGTGGTCACCGCCACCCGCACCGAGCGCCAGGTTGAAGAGGTCCCGGCGGCGGTCACCGTCGTCACCCGGGAAGAGTTAAAGAATGAACGGATGCTCGGCATCAAAGAGGCCTTGAACGGCATCGCCGGGGTGCAGTCCGAATCGAAGAATGGTGGATACGACGCCAGGCTGATCATCCGCGGTGCCGGGCTCAAGGCCCGTTACGGTGTGCGCGAAATCATGGTGTTGCTCGACGGTGTGCCGATCACCGATCCGGACGGCATGTCACGTTTCGATTTCGTCGACACTCAGCTGGTCGAACGGATCGATGTCCTGAAAGGGCCGAACTCAACCCTCTACGGCGCCAATGCCGCCGGCGGGGTGGTCAACATCCTCACCGTCAACCCCTATGAAGAGATCCGCAGCTTTCGGGTCGGCTACGGCAGCGACAACACCAGCCTGAGCAATGCCATCTTCAGTAAAAACTTCAATGACACCTCGTACCTGACCCTGTTTGGCACCCGCAAGTCGTCGGACGGCTGGCGGCAGTGGAATGAATTCGACTCCACCCAGTCCGGCCTGAAGTTTGGTCAGCAACTCAACGACAGCACCTCGTTCGATGTCAACTTCACCTACACCGATGCCAACCTGCAGCTCCCCGGCACCCTGACCAAGGCGCAGTTTGACCAGAACATCCGGCAACTGACCACGGAACCGTTTCGTCACGGTGGCCGCTACAGCGAGATCTACTACCTGTCGTTGCAGGGGGATAAGGAGTTCACTCCCAATCTCTCCTACAAGCCGATTGTCTATTACCAGAACTGGCAGCACATCCACCCGGTGCCGGGGGTGATCAACGACGGCGGCGCCCAGGTCTACGGCACCGATCAGCAGCTGACCTTTAAGCATCGAGCCCTGGGCCGGGCTGCCACCCTGGTCACCGGAGCGACGCTGCAGATCGACGATTCAAAGGGCGATAAATATGCTTATCGCGACTACACCACGACCACCGGCATCCCGACCACCGGCCGGATCACCGCCACCCTCTCCGACGCCATGGGGGCGAAGATCGAGACCGACTCCGATGTCGTCACCAAATGGGGTTTTTATGCCCAAGAGTCGTTGAACCTCGGCGATGACTGGCTGGTCGATGTCGGCGCCCGTTTCGATCAGGTGATCTTCGACCTGTCCGCCAACATCACCCAGGAATACTCCTACAGCACCGGCAACTACGTGATCCCGGCCGTGTCCAAAATCGATATCGCCAAGACCTACAACTACGTCAGTCCACGCATCGGCGTCGTCTACAAGCTGATGAACGGACTCAACCTCTACGGCAATATCTCCACCGGCTTCCAGACTCCGCAATCGGGCGAGATCAGTGACAACCCGGATCTCGACCCGGCGGTGACGGTCAACTACGAGACCGGTTTCAAAGGGAACAGCGATGCCGGCGACAGCGTCGAGCTGGCTCTGTTTTACATGGAAGTCAGCGACGAGATCATCCAGACCATCGCCCCCGGTGGCGTCTCCACCTACAGTAACGCCGGAGAAACCCACAAAAAAGGGGTCGAGCTGGCAGCCCAGACCCGTTCGTTCAAGGGGCTGCGCCTCGGTGGCACCTACACCTGGAGCGACTTCACCTTTGCCGATTTCACCGAGCCGGTCAACAGCGGCCCGCCGACCTTTACCACCACCAATGTCAGCCGCAACGGCAACCAGCTCCCTTATATCCCGGAACACCAGTACAGCCTGTTTGCCTTTTACAAACACAGCTGTGGTTTCAAGACCCGTATCGAAACCAACACCTGGGGCGCTTACTACGTCGACAATGCCAACAGTGCGCGCTACGAGGGCTATAAATTCCTGACCAGCCTGATGGTTGGCTGGGAAAATGAGCAATGGGATATCGTCATCGATGTCGATAACCTGTTCAACAAGCACTACGCCATGGAAGTGGCCAAGGATACCTCGGGCAAGGTGACCTACCGCCCCGGCGCTCCGGTCTCAACCTTTGGCAAAGTGACCTACAAATTCTAAGAGGTGCCCATGAAGGCCAAACCTGTTCTTTACTTTATCGCGGCGGCAGCCATTGCCTTTTTTGCCGCATCGTACCGCTTCTACGACTCGGCCCACACCATCGGTCTGATCAAGGCCTCAGGCGGTGAGGCACGTCACCCCATCGTCCTCGATCCGGGCCTCGACCGCTACACGGTCATCGCCACCGCCAGCGTCATCCCGCCCTACCGCGGCGATATCCGTATCGCGGTCGAAGGGTTGCCAGGGATGGACTGGCAGCTGCACAACAGCGTGCCGGCCATCGACCTCTCCCCCTGGCGGCACCCGGAACTGCGCGACAACATCCTCTACGATGTGCAGCCGAAGGACCGCCTCGCGCTGTGGCTGGTGATGCAGCCGACCGCGGGCGCACCAGCCGTTACCGCTGCGCCGACCGCAGCGGTAACGGCCGCCGCGTCGCCGTCAACCGCTGCCGGCGATTGCTGCGTCGCCGCCAGCCCACCGGCCGAGCACACCGGCCATTCGCGGACAGAGTCGGCGACAAAAGCAACCCCAGCCGGTCCGCTGCTGGCCTTCTACGATCTCCGCAGCGGCAACCGGGTGCTGACGATTCCCATCACCTTCCGCGGCAAAGGAGGGGACCATGGCGTCGTCCACTGAGCACCACATCAACCCGAAACCACAGGGTTTCATCCAGCGGCATCGCACGGCGATCCTGCTCGTCGGGCTGCTGCTGTTTCTGCCGCCTTTGGCGATTATTTTCCAGGTCTCGTCGGGAGATAACGATTTCTGCGGCACCTGGTGTCCGCGCATGTTCTTCACCTGGCGGCAGGGGATGAGCAGCAGTGCCTTTCTGTTCGGCTTTCTGCGCAGCTTCATCGGCGTGCTGCTGGTGGTCGGCATCCTGCTGTCGACCTTCTTCCTCGGTCGCTGGTGGTGCAGTCACCTCTGCCCGGTCGGCGGCGCCACCGAGCTCGGCAGCCGCCTGGTGCCGCAACGCCTGAAGATCGGCTATGCGTCGATCCCTGCGCCGCCGGTGCGTTACGGCTATCTCGCCGCCTACCTTATCGCTCCGGCGATCGGTATCGGCAGTCTCTGTTGCAACTACTGTAACTTCGCCGCCGTACCGCGCTTTTTCGGCGCCATGTTCACGCCGGCGGATATGGCTTATTTCTTCCGCTCAGCCGGTCTGATTAATCTGGCGCTGCTGTTCCTGCTCGGCTTTCTCGCCCGCGGTGGCCGCGCTTACTGCAACTTTCTCTGTCCGATCGGCGCCCTCGACTCTCTGGTCAACCGCTTCGGCTCAAAGCGCGGCAAGCGCTTCCGGGTCACTTCCCACCGCTGCACCGGTTGCGGCCACTGCGCGCCGGTCTGCCCGACCTGGGCGATCAGCATGAGCGAAGAAGAAAACACAAAAGCGCAGATCGATCACTTCTCCTGCATGCCCTGTGGGCAATGCGAACAGATCTGCCCGGAAGGAGCGATTCACTATGGCAAAGCATCCTGAAAAACTGGCCTGGTCACTGTTCGGCGCCGGTAGCGGCCTCGGCGGGCTGTTGCTCGCTTCGGGCTGCCGCGGTGTGTGCGGCGCCTGCTACGGCTGCATCGGCACCGGTGTTGTCCTCACTGCCGCTGCTCTGGTCCGGGGCCGGCTGGCCCCGGCTACGAAAGGAGATGCCCATGGAATGGCTACGCGCATCGATTGATTACGGCGTTATCGGCCTGTTACTGGCCATGAGCGTCGTCGCCATCACCGTCGCGGTTGAACGACGCCTGTTTTACAAATCGGTGGTTTTAAGTCAGTACACTGATAAGCGGCTGCTGGAGCTCGATTTGACCCGCAAGCTGCACCTCATCGCCACCATCGGCAG
>DDWE01000102.1:14017-22016 GCA_002345625.1 Desulfuromonadaceae bacterium UBA2294
TTCATGGATACGGGCAAGATCATGACCGGCCTCGCCCTGGCCTTGAAAGCAACCGCCATCGGCCTGGTGGTCGCCATCCCGGCCATCACCCTGTACAACTTTCACGTCCGTCACGTGAAGGAGATGCTGCTGCAATGGGAGATCGACCATGGATGAGAAAGAGTTTGACGTCATCAACGTCATCCCCTTTATCGACATCATGCTGGTGCTGCTGACCATCGTGTTGACCACCTCGACCTTCATCGCAAGTGGCGGGATTCCGGTGCAGCTGCCGCGCGCCGCCCAGAGCGACGCCGAGCTGCTGCGCACTGCAACCATCGAGATCGACCGAAGCGGCACGATCTATTACAACGCCAACCCGGTCGCCCTTGATGAGCTGAACAACCTGATCTACACCCTTGACCGCGAAACGCCGGTGCTGCTGCGCGCCGACCGCAACCTGACCCTGCAGGTCTTTGTCGATGTCCTCGACCTGGTCAAACAGCTCGGATTCAACCGGGTCAGCCTGCAGACCGAGGATCGGAAATGACCCGGCAAACGCGTGCATGGCAGGTGTCACTGGGGCTGCACGCCCTGCTCATCGGCGGCTTTGTCCTGCTCAATATCGGTCTGGCCGCAACGCAGCGACCGATAACCATCGATCTCTCCTTCTGCAGCCTGCCGGAGCAGACCGTGGCAGCGCCGGTCGCCCCGCCGCAGCCGGCAACCGTGACACCGAAAAAGGTCGTGCACAAAAAACCGGCCGCACCGGTGGAACCACCGCCGCAGATCGTCGAGAGCGTCACTCCAGAGCTCCAGGCCGCTGTCGCGCCACCGGAGGACGTGCCACTCCCGGAAGAGAGTGAACCACCGATCAACGAAACAGTCGCAAGCACACCTGTTGCTGAATCTACCGCTGCCGCCGCACCATCGTCTGAAGAGCAGGTTCAGGGCTACCGGCGTGAGCACTTCAACTACATCCGCAGCCTGATCCTGATGAAGCTCGATTACCCGCCGCTGGCGCAACGCATGGGGTGGAGCGGGCAGGTGGTGGTGTCGTTTATCATCCGGGAGGATGGAGAGGTTGAGGAGGTCAACGTCGTCAAAAGTTCCGGCCGCTCAGTGCTCGACCAGAGCGCCCTGGCGACCATTCAGCGCGTCGCCCCGTTTCCGCGCCCGCCGGTTGCGGCAGAGATTGTCATGCCGATCGTCTATCAGCTCAATTGATCATGAATGTGTCAGCGCAAGAGCATCAGCGACGCAACGCAACGCATACACACACCTAAGCCGTTGAAAAGAATCTTGCAAGCTGCTAAAAAAACAACATGATGAATTTATTGAGATTTTCAGTCGATATAACGGTTACCGTCTAATCCTGTCAGGCAGACACATTTGGAACCATTGAATATAGATGGCAATTATGCTTTTTACACAATTATAGGCCTGCTCTTGGCTGAGCAGGTTCTGTATTACCTTGATTTTACTTACATTTACAAATTTGGCATAAAGATAAAAGAGATCCCGGTTGAAAGTCTTGTCCTTCATGAACGTAAGATTCGAATGAATTTTTTGCGCTTTACAGAGAGAAAAGACTCTATCTTGATAAGGTTCTCTCCACCCTTTGGAGCCATACCGCTCCCCTTTGTGGGCATCATAGAAAAACAGAGAAACAATAGACTCAAGGTCAAGATTGGCCCGGCGACACTGGCAAGCATTGCGGTACTGCTGTTTCAGTTGTGCGCCTACGGACGTTTTGGAGAAGTTTTTTACGGGACTCTTGTTTTGGTGTTCGTCTATTTTATTTTTGTGCGCACCACAAGAGATACCATTCGTACATAAAAGCCCTCAAAACGGGGGCGGATCGATGTTCCAGCCCGGAATGCAATGAAAAAGGCGGCCCATTCGGGTCGCCCTTTGTTTCTTCCATGTTGCGCACCGCTCCTTACGCCACCTGCGCCCGCCCCACTTCCCGGGCCATGGCTTCGGCACGCGAATCCTTGATCTCCCGCAGGACAATATCAACATCAGCGGCGGCGTCATCAGACTCAAACCGGCCGGTCAGCACCGTCTCCGGTTTCAGTGCGCCGTTTTCATAAAGATGCCAGATCTCCTGTGCATAGCGGGTGGTCAGCAGCTCGGGGGCAAACTGGCCGAAATACGCCGCAAGGTTGTCGACATCGCGGGCAAAGAGGCGGCCGGCGTTGTTGTTGCCGGCGGCGTCAATCGCCTGGGGGAGGTCAATGACCACCGGACCATCGACGGCAATCAGTACGTTAAACTCGGACAGGTCGCCGTGTACCAGCCCGGCGCAGAGCATCCGCACCACCTGGTCGATGAGGAAGCGGTGATACTCCCGGGCCTGCGCTGAACTCAGGTGCAGATCGTTGAGCCGCGGAGCGGCCGAGCCGACATTGTCGACCACCAGTTCCATCAGCAGCACCCCTTCGGAGAAACTGTGTGGTTTGGGGACGCGCACGCCGGCGTCAGCGAGGCGATAAAGGGCGTCAACCTCGGCATTTTGCCAGGAGGCTTCCTGCTCCTTGCGGCCAAACTTTGAATGCTTGTCCATGGCGCGGGAACGGCGACTGCTGCGCACCTTGCGCCCTTCCATATACTGAACCTGGTTATGAAAGCTGCGGTGCTTGACCTCTTTATAAACCTTGGCACAGCGGATCTCGCCATGACTGCGCACCACGAAAACGTCGGCTTCCTTACCGCTCATCAGCTGACCGAGGACTTCATCAATCAGTCCGTCCTGCAGCAAAGGCTCCAGCCTTTTGGGTATTTTCATCGTTGATCTTCCCCACATTTCAGGCGCCAGGTCCGTCGTAAATTGACGTCTTGCACCTGAACAATGATAAAAACAAAGGCCTGAAATCATGTCGATTTCAGGCCGGCAGAGCTGAATCACACGGGTACTGGGGTGCGGCCTGGCACCATCATTACCTGTTTTTCTCGGCTTTCTTGATCTCTTTGGCCGCCTTTTTTTCTTTCATGGTCTTGGCCGGCTCTTTCTTTTCAGACTTCTTGCTGTCCATCCCCTTGCCCATGGTTATAACTCCTTAAAAAACGGCAGAATAAATCCAGTACGTGATAAATTACGCTACACTTTAGCATATTTAACCCGCTTACTGTTTTTATTTACGAATATGGCGTCGTTAACACCAATCCCCGTCTCACCCCCTGTTTTGGTGGTACGCCGGAATGAATAATGGTAACTTGACCGCCATCGCCATGCTGGCACCATCTTCACCTTCCCGACGTCTGGAAAGCCGATGCACGAAAACGATAAAGCCGTAACGATCGAGACCCCGATGGGCACTCTGGAACGCACCGACTGCGACAATGCCTTCCCTGGCGCGCACGATGCGAACCACCCTGTTCAGCAACCGGTAACACCTCGCCAGTCGGACAGCGTCCTGCGCAAACTCGCCCCGATCGGTTTGCTGCTGCTGTTTGTATTTAGCAAGCTGAAATACCTGGCGGTGCTGTTGCAGATCGGCAAGTTCAAGACCTTTCTCAGCATGCTGGTCAGCATCTGGGCCTACGCCATGTTCTGGGGCTGGTCGTTTGCCGCCGGTTTTGTAGCACTGATCTTTATCCATGAAATGGGGCACGTCATCGCCCTGCGCATGATGGGAATCCGCGCTTCGGCGCCGATGTTCATCCCCTTTGTCGGCGCCCATATCGTCATGAAGTCGATGCCGAAGAATGCCTTTGCCGAAGCGGTAGGAGCTTACGGCGGTCCGCTGCTCGGCACCATCGGTGCCATCGGTTGCGTCGGCATCGGCCTGGCAACGGGAAATCTGTTCTGGTTCGCACTCGCCTCCAGCGGTTTTCTGCTCAACCTGTTCAACCTGCTACCGATCTCGCCGCTCGACGGCGGCCGGATTATCGGCGTCATCAGCCCCAAACTCTGGATCCTCGGCCTGCTCGGCGCCGGGGCTCTGTTCTATTTGACCTGGTCTCCGATCATCGCCCTGATCCTGCTTCTGGGCAGCTATCAGATCTACACCGCCTTCAAGCAGTCGAAAACCGAACGGGCGGCTTACTACGATGTGTCGCTGGGCCGTCGTATCGCCATGGGCGCCGCTTTTCTGCTGCTGCTGGCGGTGACCTCTATCGGCATGATTGTCATGCAAGTACCGTTGCAGAACCTGCCGGGGAGTTGATGAACCATGTCTCCGGCGATTAAAACCAACGGCCCCTGCCAAGCCATGCGCCAACCGCGCCACCCGGTTAAACGCTGGGCCCTGTTCATCGGCGGTTGCCTCGCTGCCGGCCTCGGAATTCTCGGTATCTTTCTGCCTGTTCTACCGACCGTCCCCTTATTACTTCTGGCCCTGTTCTGCTTCGCCCGCAGTTCAGAGCGTTTTTACACCGGGCTGCGCGATCACAGCTACTTCGGTCCGCTGTTACGCCCCTACCTGCAAGGGGGCGGGATACCGCGTGGTGCCAGACGAAAGGCCATCGCTCTGGTCTGGATCAGTATCGGTATCTCAGCACTGCTGTTGACAACTGCTGCCTGGCTGCGCGTCATTTTGCTGTTGACCGCCCTCTGCGTCACTCTCTACCTGTTACGACTGCCGACCGCAACCATTGACACCCCGGACAATATCGACTGACTCCATTTCCGCCACCGGCTCAATCCCACCCCTGCTTTTCAAACATCACTATCAACAGCCGTATGTCTGCATATTGCCATTGCCAAATCCGGTGATAACGTTGTGTCATAAACGCCGCTGAACATCGCAACGGCACAACAAGGAGTCCAATCATGAAAACCTTATTGACCCTCTGCCTGCTACTCGCCCTCGCCACCCCGGCTCTGGCCGCCGGCCATGCTGTCGATTATCAGATCGGCGATGAAACGTTTGAAGGCTATTTCGTCAGCCCATCCGCCAAAGCACCACTGGTGCTTTTGATCCATGACTGGGACGGGCTCGGTGACTACGAAGTGAAACGCTCCGAGATGCTTGCTGCCCTTGGCTATGCTGTCTTTGCCGCCGATCTGTACGGCAAAGGGGTGCGCCCGGAGGCTCTCGAAGAGAAGAAGAAGCAGACCGGCGCCCTCTATGCCGACCGGGCACGGATGCGCAGCCTGCTGCAAGGAGCGCTGGCTGCGGCAAAAACGCAGGGCGGCAACCTGCATAACGCAGTCGCCGTCGGCTACTGTTTCGGCGGCGCGGCGGTGCTGGAACTCGCCCGTTCCGGGGCCGATCTGAAGGGGTTCGTCTCCTTCCACGGCGGTCTGCCGACGCCTGAAGGACAGGATTACAAGCAGACCAAGGGCAACTTGCTGATTCTGCACGGGACGGCCGATGCCAGTGTCAGCATGGAAGATTTCGCCAACCTGGCAATTGAGCTGGAGTCGGCCGGCGTCAAGCACGAGATGATCACCTACAGCGGTGCACCGCATGCGTTCACGGTTTTTGGCAGTGATCGTTACCGGAAGGATGCGGATGAGAAATCGTGGCGGCGGTTTACGGAGTATCTGGGGGAGACGTTGCGTTAAAGAGTGGGCGAGTTCCGCTCATAAATACTCGACAATCTGAAAACTTGAGTCAAAAGCTCGGGCGCTGCGCCCCGTGCCCCGCCTTACTTTCTTTTGCGCGCACAAAAAGAAAGTAAGCAAAGAAAATGCGCCCAATGCCACCGCCCGCTGCGCGGATTCCCTCCACTTCGCAGACGTTTCGGGGCCGCAAAAAAACTTGCCCTGCGGGCTTCGGACATTTTTGCGGCAAAGCCTCCCGAACCGTCCACTACGCTCCGGCGGCGGCACATGGGGTTGAAGGTCAAAATCCTGAAACCTGAAACCTGAAACCTGAAACCTGAAACCTGAAATCTGTTTCTCCCCCCTTACACCATCGCCGAACGAAAGGGTTTTCATCTGGAGTTTTCCGGGTCGAATGTCCGAAGCCCGCAAGGCAAGTTTTCGATCCCGGCCGGATGAAAAGCCTGTAGAGAGGGCACCCCGATAGGGGCGATCGTGTCGGGGCGTCCTTCTTTTGCTGACTTTTCTTGGACGAGCAAGAAAAGTCAGTCGTCTGGCGGGGCGAAAACCGCCGGTTTCGGTGCAAATCACACAAAAATTAGAGTCAACGGCCGGGCGCTGCGCCCCGTACCCAGCCTTACTTTCTTTTGCGCGCACAAAAAGAAAGTAAGCAAAGAAAATGCGCCCAGTGCCGCCGCCCGCTGCGCGGATTCCCTCCACTTCGCAGACGTTTCGGGGCCGCAAAAAAACTTGCCCTGCGGGCTTCGGACATTTTTGCGGCAAAGCTCCCGAACCGTCCACTGCGCTCCGGCGGAGGCAAATGGGGGTTGAAGGTCAAAATCCTGAATCCTGAATCCTGAATCCTGCCCACTTTACAACAAAACAACCAGCACCACTCCCCCCACAAAGACCGCAATATTGCAAACCGCCGAAACTCCGTGCAGTCGACCGAATTCCTGACGCAGCGGATCGTCCTTGCTGGTGGTTTCAAACGAACCGATCTGCTCCTTGAGCGCCGCCGCTTTCGGTTCGATGACCAGGGCTTGAAACGAGGTGGCGGCGAGCATCAGACAGAGCAGAACCAGCGCTGGCACAAAATTCTTTCCGCGCTGCAACAGCAGGCAGACCAGAGCGACAGCGCCACAGACGATCCCCCAGATAAAATAGCCGGGGAAGAGGACGCCGACGATTTTGCCGGCGAGATCACGGGACTGGGTTTTGAACAGCGTCGGGGTGAGGACGAAGGTGAACAGAGCGACACCACCGACCCAGAAGGCGATGGCTAAACGGTAGAAAACAGCGATAACGGACATGATGACTCCGGCATGGGGGGTTATTCTGCCAATCGAAAAAATGGCCAAGCACCTGTCTCCAAGTATGGCTTCGGCATAGACTAGAACACACAGCGCGTTTGTCAAACCGCAAATCCGGCAGCCGGCGGCCAAATCTTTACATGACCACACAGGAAGCTTTGCGTTAATATATGATCCTATAATTACCCGGCCCATTCATGAGGCGCAATGTCGAACTTTATTCTCATCGGTATTTTTGTCGGTCTTGGCCTCATCTTCCGTCGCCTTGAAGCGTTTCCGAAAGATTCGGCCCAGGTGCTGAACATGTTCGCGCTGTATGTGTCGCTGCCGGCGCTGATTCTGCTCAAGATGCCGCAACTCAAACTTGGACGCGAGGCTCTGGTGGTGGCGATTGCCCCCTGGGGGATGTTGCTGCTCTCCGTCGCCCTGATTCTGCTGGCAGCGCGCCATTTTGGCTGGAGCCGGGCCAAGACCGGGGTACTGCTGCTGGTGGTGCCGGTTGGGAACACCTCATTCATGGGAGTGCCGATGGTCAATGCTTTTTTCGGTTCTCCCGGTATCCCCTACCTCATCGTTTACGACCAGATCGGTACCATGTTGATCTTCGCCCTTTACGGTTCGCTGATCCTTGCTCTGTATGGCAAAGAGGGAACCCTGAATATCGCCAGCGTCGCCCGGCGGGCGCTGCTCTTTCCACCGACCATCGCCGCGGTGGCCGGTCTCGCTCTGCGGCCCTGGCCTTATCCCGAACTGGTTGTCACCACCCTGCACGGTATCTCCCAGAGTCTGACACCGCTTGTGATGACCGCCATCGGTTTTCAGTTACGCTGGCGCCTCAGCCCCAACGTCCTCGGCCCGCTAAGCTACGGACTGCTGATCAAGTTGCTGGTGGCACCGCTGGTGGCGCTGGGGGTGTTCCGCCTGTTCGGTCTTAGCGGGTTGCCGGTCGATATTGCGGTCTTTGAAGCCGGCATGCCACCGATGGTGACGGCCGGAGCGCTGGCGGTGGTGGCGGGGGNNGGGATGGAGAGTGAGTTGGCGGTGGCGCTGGTCGGGGTGGGGATCATTGCTGCTTTTGCGACGTTGCCGATTCTTTTTGTGCTGCTCTGAACATTGGGCCTTCAATCCCCATGTGCCATCTCTGGAGCGCAGCGCCCGGCTGTTTGCTCTGTTTTTTTGTGTAATTTGCACGGAGATCGGCGGGTTTCGCCCC
>DDWE01000062.1:0-1295 GCA_002345625.1 Desulfuromonadaceae bacterium UBA2294
ACGGAACCCCCGGGTTTTGATTTAAGAGGCTAGCAAATCGGCAGGACGAGCAAATAAGAGACCCCACCTACAACGTCGGATAATCGGTGTAACCTTCCGCCCCCGGCGTATACAGGGTGTCCTCGTTATGAGACGTCAATTCTGCCCCGCGGCGTAGACGCTCAACCAGGTCTGGGTTGGAGATAAACGGCCGGCCGAAGGCGATGAGATCAGCCGCGCCGCTTTGCAGATCGGCTTCGGCCCGGTCGCGGTCGTAACCGCCGGAGAGGATCAGGGTGCCGTCACCGGCGGCGCGGAAACGGGTGCGGATCGCGGCGACCGTGGCCGGTGCCGGCTTTGGCGCCCCCATGGCCGAGTGATCGACCAGATGAATGTAGGCGAGGTTCAAACCGCCGAGTACTGTCGCCAACGCGCCGTACTGATCGGCAATGCCGGGAAAATCGATCATGTCGTTGAACACACCGTGTGGTGACAACCGGATACCGGTGCGCCCGGCGCCGATCGCCGCCACGACCGCATTCGCCACCTCGAGGGCAAAGCGGTTGCGCTTGTCGGTACTGCCACCGTAACCATCTTCGCGCCGGTTGGTCTCCGGGTTGAGGAACTGGTCGATGAGGTAGCCGTTGGCGCCGTGCAGTTCAACTCCGTCGAAACCTGCCTCCAGCGCATACTTTGCCGCAGTCGCATACTCGGCAACCGTTCGGTCGATATCGGTCTTGTTCATCGCCCGCGGTGGACTGCACGGGAGCAAACCGGGGCCATCGACCCACATGGTGCTTTTAAACGGCACCGCCGATGGCGCAATGACTTCTGCTCCCTGCGGCAGATTGGCCAGGTGGCTGACCCGCCCCGAGTGCATCAGCTGNNGACCCGCCGGCATCATGCACTGCGTCGGTCACCGGCCGCCACGACTGCGCCTGCTCAGCATTGAACAATCCCGGAATCCGCGCATAGCCGAGGCCGTTGGGCGATGGTGAAATCCCTTCAGAAATAATCAGCCCGGCCGCAGCCCGTTGCCGGTAATATTCGACCAACAGGGGATTGGCCAGATTGCCGATGGCACGACAACGGGTCATCGGTGACATGACCATGCGGTTTTGCAATTCAATATTACCGAGGTTATAGGTGCTGAAGAGCTTCATCCAAATCTCCTTTGTCCGGTCATGCCGGTCAAGCGGGTCAGTTCGCAGCGGATTAATGTGTATTATTCTACCCGATGAAATCTATCTGGGGAGGGGAGCGTTGCGATTAAATTTATAAAACCGAAAATCAATTGGACGCAGATCAAATCTGAT
>DDWE01000062.1:1350-13632 GCA_002345625.1 Desulfuromonadaceae bacterium UBA2294
CGCGGCCAATGAAAGGTTTTGCAGTCCGCGCCGTGACCTCAGCAAGGATTCCTATTTTACGCCTGATGTGTGGAATCCCTTAAAGACTATTGGCCGCAGATTTCGCAAATTGACGCGGATTTAAAAACAGAGCCAGACCCATCATTCTGGTTTTACCCGATCCGCCTTAATCAGATTTTGTCAGATTTTATCCGCGGCCAATGAAAGGTTTTGCAGTACGGGTTTTATCTCACACATTCAAGTAGGCTTAAAGCAGGCCACAGATTTCACGGATTAACACAGATTTTAACCAGAACCAGACTTGGCATTCTGTTTTTCCCCGACCATCAGATTTTATCAGATTTGATCCGCGTCCAATGGCAGTCAGGGCCGTAACCTCAGCAATGTGGACAGCTTCCACGGCCGCATAAAATCACTCCAACTCCTTGACCAATACCAAGAATTGGTATAGCTTTTGGTTAGCATTGGAGGTCAATATGGCTAAAAACACAAGTTTCGTCCTCGGGGACCATTTTGATGAGTTTGTCGCGCGCAAAATTTCTGCCGGTCGATTTACTTCGACAAGCGAGGCCATTCGAGCCGGAATGAGACTTCTCGAAGAGCACGAAATGAAGCTGGACGCATTAAGGCAGGCGATTGACCAGGGGTTTTCGGGGGAATTCAAAGACTTCGACATCAACAGGGTCAAGCAGCAACTGGCCAGTAAAAAAATAGATTGATGCGACACATTAGGATTTCTGACGCCGCTGAAAATGACCTCGTGGGAATTGGGGATTACACTGAAACCCGATGGGGCCCGTTGAAGTGCGAGGAATACCTGACTTCAATTGTGGACTGTGTTGAAATGTTGGCTTCGAATCCACACATGGGAATCTCTCGCGCTGATATCAGGAAGGGTCTGTATTCATGGCTCCACGGAAGTCATCTGATATTCTACCGCTTCGATGATGAGGTGATTGAAGTGGGCAGGATTTTGCACTCCAGTATGGACGTTGTCCTTAATCTCGGTGCCGACTCCCTTTAATCATCAACCTTCAGTTTTGTAGAGATTACAGAGATGGCCTTGCGACTAAAGCGCAGGGTTTTTTAGTGTCTGAGCTGTCGGTTTCCACAAAATAAACGAACAGAGCCAAAAACCATAGGCCACAGATTTCACGGATTAACACGGATTTTTACCAGAGCCAGACCTGGCATACTGGTTTCCCCCGACCCGCCTTAATCAGATTTCGTCAGATTTTATCCGCGGCCAATGAAAGGTTTTGCTGTCAGGCCCTAATCTCATATTTACCTTCAAGTAGTCAGAAGCAGGCCACAGATTTCACGGGTGAACACAGATTTTTAACCAGAAACAGACCAGCCCTTCTGGTTTAACCCGATCCGCCCTAATCAGATTTTGTCAGATTTTATCCGCGGCCAATGAAAGGTTTTGCTGTCAGAGCCTTAATCTCATATTTACCTTCAAGTAGTCAGAAGCAGGTCACAGATTTCACGGATGAACACAGATGTTAACCAGAGACAGACCCATCATTCTGGTTTTACCCGATCCGCCCTAATCAGATTTGATCAGATTTGATCTGCGTCCCATTAAAGCCTTTGCCGTCACGATTTACCCGTACGCGTCGCCAGAAAGATCCCCGCCGCGATCAGGCAGATCCCCATGGCGTGATACCAGAAGAAGGTTTCACCGAGAAAGCCGATCGCCATCAGGCTGCCGAAGACCGGCATCAGATGGATGAACAGTCCGGCGCGGTTGGCACCGATCAGTTCGATGCCGCGGTTGTAGCAGAGGTAGGAGATGATCGAGGGGAAGACCGCGACATAGCCGACCACCAGAAAGGTGGCCGGATGCGGGTGCAGGGCGCGGACGAAAAAGGTCTCCCACAGGTACAAGGGGAGGATGATGAGGGAGCCGAGCCAGAAGGTGACGGCGATAAAGGAGAGCGGATGCACTGCCGGTCGCAGGCGCAGCAATGCTGAGTAGCCGGCGTAACAGACGATGGCGGCAGCAACCAGCAGATCGCCGCGATTGACCTGCAAAGCGGCGAGGATCGCCAGGTCGCCGCGGGCGATAATCGTCACCGCGCCGGAAAGGGAGACGAGGATGCCGATCGCCTGCAGGGGGCGGATCTTCTCGCCGAACAAAGCAAAGGAGAACGCGACGATCAGCACCGGCATCAGCGACTGGAGCAGAAAAGCGTTGATCGCCTGGGTGTACTGCAGGCCGCTGTAGGCCAGGGTGTTGAAAGAGGCGATACCGACCGTCGCCAGCAGCAGGACGATGGGCCAGTGCCGGCGCAGCAGCGGCGCATCGCGGCGCAGGTGTTTCAATGCCGGGCCACTGATCAGCAGCGAGGCGATAAACCAGCGCCAGAAGGCGAGCGCCACCGGCGGGATGTCGCTGTGAAAGGCGCGGCCGAGGATGAAGTTGCCGGCCCAGAACAGCACCGCCAGAGTCAGCAGGATATAGGGGCGATTTTTGAGATTCAGCGTCAGCATCAGGAGCACATTTTACGCCAATGGCGCCGGAAAACAACTGTCGGTTGTCGACTTTCATCCGCCGGCCGACACCTGCGCCGCTCGCGGTTGTTAGCGCAAATATCTGATTCAGAACCATTCTTTGACAAGTGATGCTCCAGGTATAGGCTTTAAGTGAGACTTGTTTTCACCAACCATAAGGAGACACACCATGCAAGACCCGGCCTGTGGCATGGACGTACAGCCAGAAAAGGCTGCCGCCACAACAACCTGGCAGGGGAAAGATTATTATTTCTGCTCCAAGCACTGCCATGAGAAGTTCGTTGCTGACCCGAAAGCGGTACTGAAAGCCAGAGAAGCAAAGAGTAACGCCGCACAGGCCGATGCCGACACCACGGCTGAAGCCGGCAGCGAATACACCTGCCCGATGCATCCGGAAGTGGTGCAGGATCGACCCGGCGCCTGCCCGATCTGCGGCATGGATCTGGAGCCGATGACCGTCTCCCTCGACGACGAAGAGAACCCGGAGCTGCAACGCATGACCCGCCGCTTCTGGGTCAGCCTTGCCCTGACCTTGCCGGTCTTTGTCATCGCCATGGGGCAGATGATCCCCGCAATCGACTGGGACAAGATCGGCTCGCCGCAAAGTCTGACTTACATTGAACTACTGCTGGCGACCCCGGTCGTCCTCTGGGGTGGCTGGCCGTTCTTCGTCCGTGGCTGGAACTCGCTGGTCACGCGCCATCTCAACATGTTCACCCTCATCGGCCTCGGCACCGGCGTCGCCTATCTCTACAGCGTCGTCGCCGCCCTGGTGCCGCAGATTTTCCCCGCCTCGTTCCGCAACGCCGACGGCGAGGTTGCGGTCTACTTCGAAGCGGCGGCGATGATTATTACGCTGGTTCTGCTCGGCCAGATGCTGGAGCAAAGAGCGCGCAACAGCACCGGGGCGGCGATCCGCTCCCTGCTCGGGCTGGCGCCGAAAACCGCCCGCCGCTTGCTGGATGGCAAGGAGGAGGATATCCCCCTCGACCAGGTGCAGGTCGGTGATCGCCTGCGGGTGCGCCCCGGAGAGAAGATCCCGGTCGATGGCGTGGTGGTCGACGGCCGCAGCTTTGTCGATGAAGCGATGGTCACCGGTGAACCGCTGCCGGTTGAAAAGAGCAGCGGTGACCAGCTCATCGGCGCCACGGTCAACGGCACCGGATCGCTGGTCATGCAGGCGGAGAAAGTCGGCGCCGCAACCCTGTTGGCGCAGATCGTCAAGATGGTCTCCGAAGCGCAGCGCAGCCGGGCGCCGATCCAGAAGCTGGCCGACACCGTCGCCGGTTACTTTGTCCCGGCGGTCATCGCCAGCGCCGCCATCACCTTTACGATCTGGAGTCTGGTCGGCCCGGAGCCGCGCCTGGCTCACGCCCTCATCAACGCCGTCGCCGTGCTGATCATCGCCTGCCCCTGCGCCCTCGGGCTGGCAACGCCGATGTCGATCATGGTCGCCACCGGCAAGGGGGCGACCATCGGTGTCCTGTTTAAAAACGCCGAGGCGATTGAAGTCATGCGTCAGATCGACACCTTGGTGGTCGACAAGACCGGCACCCTGACCGAGGGGAAACCACAGCTGGTGGTTGTCACTCCGGTTGATGGTCAACCGGAGGATGAGCTGCTGCATCTCGCCGCCAGCCTTGAGCGCGGCAGCGAGCACCCCCTTGCCGCCGCCATCGTCACCGGCGCCAAGGAGCGCGGCGCCGAGCCGGAGGAGGCGCACGATTTTTCCTCCACCACCGGCAAGGGTGTGGTCGGCACCGTCGCCGGCAAGAGTGTGGCCCTGGGCAATGCGGCCCTGCTCGATGAACTGGGGATCGATCACAGCCAACAGGACGCGGCAGCCGATGAGCAGCGCGCCCAGGGGCAGACGGTGATGTTCGTCGCCGCCGATGGCAAGGTCATCGGCCTGCTCGGCGTCGCCGACCCGATCAAGGCAACCACCCAGGAAGCGATCGTCCAGCTGCAGAAGGCCGGACTGCGCATCGTCATGCTCACCGGTGACAACCGCACCACCGCTGAGGCGGTGGCGAAAAAGCTCGGACTCGACGCGGTCGAAGCCGGTGTCCTCCCCGACCGCAAGGCCGAGGTGATCAAGGAGCTGCAGGCCAAAGGGCACAAGGTGGCCATGGCCGGCGACGGCATCAACGACGCCCCGGCTCTGGCTCAGGCCGAGGTCGGCATCGCCATGGGGACCGGCACCGATGTCGCCATGGAGAGCGCCGGCGTCACCCTGGTCAAGGGCGATCTGCTCGGCATCATCCGCGCCCGGCAGTTAAGCGATGCCACCATGGCCAACATCCGGCAGAATCTGTTCTTCGCCTTTATCTACAACGCCGTCGGCGTTCCGGTGGCCGCCGGGGCGCTCTACCCGGTGTTCGGCATTCTGCTCAGCCCGATGATCGCCGCCGCCGCCATGAGCTTAAGCTCGGTCTCGGTGGTGAGCAATGCCCTGCGTCTGCGCAAGAAGACGTTTTGACAGCATGGACTTTAAACGTGTGTGCGGGGGTGGCAGCCTGATTTGGCTTTTGTACGAGACGGATAGGTAGCGTCGGACTTTTCTCGGTCTTTTGTTCTTGGTTATCTCAACACCCATTTGGCTAGGCTGAGGTGTCAACCATATCGGGGGAAGGTCCCCCGTCAGCTCTTGCGATTGGTTAGAGCCTGCTCCTGGGCATCGACGTAGGAATCGATCAGATGACGAATCATGCGCTGATATTGTGTATGATGCTTGCCCGCTTCCGTTTTGAAGAAATCGACACTCTTTTTGCTGAGTGCGATAGTTACCTTCACAGACTCTTCACGGAACGCCAATTCCTCTGGAGATGGGAGGAAATCGGTGATCACCTGAAATTCCCCGAGGGGCTCATCGGTGTATTGAATTTTTCTGCTCATAAGTCACCTTTCCTTTTCGCCAGTATCCTGCCCCAATGATGCGAATGACACCATCGCGGTAGGTAAAGCGAACCGTGAGAATGCCGCCGCCCGCTTTGCCGAAGCAGTAGTAGCGCTGCTCCTGATCGCTATGAGTCAGGTCTTCGGCGATGATGCGGTGTGGGTCAGCAAAGGCGTATTGCGCCTTGGCAAACGGGACGCCGTGTTTCTGCTGATTCTCCAGGTCCTTGTTCGTATCCCACTCGAAGTGTGTCGTGGTCACGGCATCATTCTACCATAGGCAGGAAAGAAAGCCATATATTTGTATGGCTTAAAGTATGGACAGGATTTGTGCTCTAACTGCAATTAGTGAAAAGAAAAAGGGGTCTCCGTGTGACACATCAAGTTTAGCTTGGCAGTGTCTCTTCCAATGAGTCAAACGTAGACCCCTTTACTTAAATGCGTGCTGCTTTTCGGGGCTGGGCCATATTGGCGTCGTGACTTACGGTCTCGCAGTTGAAATCCCCAAGTGTCAAGCCCTAGTCTCGTCCTGCGCTCAAATATCGAGGCGATCAGCGAATTCGTCTTCTACCAGATCGCCCCCGATTTTCACCGAGAATGCCGGGAGCTCGGCGATGCGGTGGTGATCGGCGGCGACAACTATGGCCAGGGTTCAAGCCGCGAGCACGCCGTCCTCGCCCCGCGCTACCTCGGCGTACGCGCCAAGATCATCAAAAGTTTCGCCCGCATCCACCACGCCAACCTGTGCAACTTCGGCATCCTGCCGCTGACCTTCAAAAATCCGGCCGATTACGACCTCTTCAACAAGGGGAGTCAGGTTGGATTTCCGCAGGTGCGGCAACAGATTGCCGCCGGAAAAACCGAGATCACGGTGCGGGTCGATGGCAAGGAAATCATCACTCTTCTGGAGGTGTCGGATCGCCAGCGGCAGAATCTGCTGGCCGGGGGGACGTTGAATCAGTTGCGGCAGGAGTTGAAAGAGGGGGGATAGAGTTCGAGGGCTGCGAATATTGGGGCGTAATCTTGCCTTGTTGCAATGGAACAGTCATGAGCTATGTGTATGTGGCTGACCGAAATGCATCACGGTAAGACTTGACCTCTATTGCTAAAAAGGCGCCTGGTAAAATACACGGACTTATCATGCTTGAAAAAATCTAAAAAAATCGCCAAAACTTTCAATATGACCTGTGTCTGTGTACCTATTTATAAGCTCTTCGAGATATTTTTTATGCATCATTGTCTTAGGATTTGACTTAGAATGAGTCATCTGCTTTTGTCTATCGTTGAATAGTGCTTTAAGATAAACAAATGCAAATTGCGCTCTGTTTAACCCTAGATTGTGGTTGGGTGGAAGCAATTCTGGATCTTCTGTTAATACATTGTGTATTGATTTATATTCTCTAACCTTTTCCATTTTTGGGTTTCTAGGCCCAATTTTAATATTTGCAAGTCCCCATGTCTCGATGCAAAAATGTTGTATAATCGTGTATATCTGCGCGGAACAATATTTACCATTAATCATACCGTTTATTTCATCTATTTTTTCATCTTTGGTATTATCTTCTGAATCAACAGCAATTACCAAATGATCAACATTTCCAATCTCATTAATTGTATCAATCGCACCTTCAATTAAATCTAAATAGGCTGGGTATCCGCCACCGGAAATTATGTAAAAATTATTTTCGTCAATCTGTGATGCAAAGTCGACCATTTTTAAAGAAGGATTCAATACCGGTATCCAGCTTGAATATATCTTCTTTTCAGCAATACCTTCAACGATTATATAATAATTCATTCAATACCCTCTGTATAGAATGGGTCATTTATTAGATTATAAAATGCCTTCTGCTTTGAAGGTCCATACCTATCAACTATTTCCTGCCCATATTTTACTTTTATTTCAGTTCCGGATCTATGGCATATGTACCAGTTTTTAACTGGAATATGATTTATTATATATGGATGATGGCTAGTTATGAAAAACTGATTGTCGTTGAAATGTTCTGCTAGGAAGTCCGGGAAGAAGTCAATCGCATTTATACCAAGAGAGTTTTCGTATTCATCTATAAGATAGATAGCACCCTTTGGGAGAGTGTATATATCTGTAAGTACATAAAGGACTTTTTGCATTCCTGATGAAAGTCTATCAAGAGGAACCCATTCAGAACAGTTTTTTTCTTTAATATTTAATATTGTAAAAATTCCTATATTTGTTTTTTGTTTTACTATTTTCATATCTACAATAAAGGGGAAGACTTCCTTAAAGCTTTCGCAGATATTTTCAAATACATGGTTCATATGCTTGTTTATAATATCCAGTCTGTCATTAAGGCTATCTACATTAACAAGAGCTAGAAGATTGTTGTTTTTGCCGATATTTTCTTTTTCATTCAGGTCCAAAAGGTGATTCTCGATCGAATTTTTCATTTTGCTCGAAGCAAAATCTCTTCTAATTATGTTTGACATACCATCGAACAGTGGTTTTATAGATTCTTCTTCCTTAAGTAGGTATATTGCAGAATCTTCTATTGATATTTTTGGCAGCTTAACACCATTGAACAAAAAATTATCGATTGTTCTGTCAACAATAATTTTGCAATCATCTCCATGACAAACAGTTATCAATTCTTTTACAACTTCGTTAGATTTATCATCTTTGCGCCTATATTCTATATCCCATTTAAATAAAGTATCATTGCATCTTACATCTACTTTCCAACTTCCGATAATTTTATCTTTAGTTCTTACGGCGGATGTCCCCATACTAAAAATTGAAGTTAATAAATTCGATTTTCCTGAACCAGAATTACCAACTAGAAGGTTGACATTGCCAAATTCTATCTCATTGGAATTCCAGCCAGAAAAGTTTGTTTTTCTGATTTGAAATTTGTCAATTTTCATACAAACTCCTTTAACTCGTATGCTTTTGGTCATGAGATTCCAGAAAACACCAATATCATCTCACAACACTAAGTTTAGAACTTTACCATATTTTCTGAGGAGCCTAAAGATGAGAATGTTTGGACCAAGGTTTGTTTTTCCACAATGGATAGTTCTGAACTTTGGGTATGCGACTAACTGAAATGTATCAAGGCAAAAAAAGGACAGGCTACTTTATCCAAAGCGGCCTGTCCCCTTGCATATTTCAATCTTTAATGTGTTTCCCCAGCATAGCCCCACTCCCCACCACACAGCAAAACATGCCGAAAACTTAGCCCTTTTTAAGTTGCAGGTCAAGACGTGAATTCAGCTGGTATCTCAGGCCTGACACCTGTCCGTTTCGTCGCGGTTATAGACCGTTTTGAAAAATCAAATCCAGACTGTTGCTATAAAGCGTAGCAATATCCAGCCCGGCCGTGTGGGCGACGATGACATCGCCATAAAAGCAGGACGCCAGATGCAGGAGGGTTCCTGTATGGTCGCGCCCGGGATCGATCTCGGCGAGGTGCTGCAGAAGAATTTCATTCCCGCTGGGGATCTTGACCTCATGCAAATCGGGGACATCCGGATACAGCAGAAACCGGTCAGCCGCTTCAATATCATTGGCAGCCGGGTCGATATCACTGGTCAGTAAAGACGCAACGAAATTTGTCATCAGGCGTGGGTGTTTTTTCACATACTCGGCCGTGTGATGGAAGACACGGCGAATGCCGGCCTCACCGGTCTGCGGATTTTTGTGTTGCAGGACCATAAGATCGAGCGCCCAGATGCCCATCATGTACTTCAGAATATCTTCCTTCTTTTGAAAGTAATTAAAGAAGGTCATCTCCGTGATGCCACTCTCCTCGGCAATCGACTTCACCTTCAAACCCCTGAAATTCGATGTCTTCGAAAGCCGATAGACCGTATCCAGAACATTCAACCGGGTTTGCGCCTTGTTGAGGGCGCGCTTTCCAAAATCAGGCACTGACACAATCCCTCCGCTTCATCCGCTGTGATCCCTTGAAAAACTAAAAATATTTTAGTCGACTAAAAATCATTTGACAAGACCCAATCGTTGCGTTTATTGTTTTTTTAGTCGACTAAATGTTTTTGCTTTTAGATTTGCTCATTTTCGATCTGACAACACCAAAATTGGGAGACCACCTTATGCTAAACAGCTATCGTTATCCGTTTCGTTTCTATCTTTTAAGCGCCATCATCCCCTGGGTGCTCTGGATGGCAGCAGCCTACCTGAGCCACCTACCCGGCGCTGAAGAGTACTCCAAGACCATCGGCGCACTCGGGCTGGCCGGTTTGTGCGGACCGCTCTTCGTCGCTGTCTGGTACATCAGCACAGACAAGGCCTTGCGGGGCGATGTCGCCAGGCGTTTTCTCAATGTCCGCAGCGGCGAGAAACGCTACTTATTTGCCGCAGTGCTCTTGATGCCGACCAGTATCCTCCTGGCCATGGCCATCTCCCTGCTGTTTGGTTATGACGTCGGGCAGTTCGCCATTACGGGTCAAGCGACCTTCAGCTCAGCCCTGTTTCCGGTCTGGTTCATCCTGACCATCGCTCCGGTTCTCGAGGAGCTGGCCTGGCACAGCTACGGCACCGACTGTTTGCGGCAAAGATTTACCCTCTTTACCACGTCGATGATCTTCGCCGTTTACTGGGCGCTGTGGCATGTACCGCTGGCCTTTATCCAGGGTTACTACCATAGCAATCTGGTGGTGGAGGGGGCGCTGCACAGTCTCAATTTTCTGATCAGTCTTTTCCCGTTTGTTCTGTTGATGAATTGGCTCTATTACAAAACCGGCCGGAACATCCTCGTCGCGGTGGTGATTCACCTGACCGCCAACATCTTCAATGAAATCTTTGCGACCCATCCGGACAGCAAGGTCATCCAGACCGGTCTGCTGCTGGTGTTATCGGTTTACCTGCTCGTTACCCAGCGGGAGCTTTTCTTCAACAAAGACTATCCGCACCAGGCGCTCACGCCAACCCGCAAACACGCTCAACCCTTTATTGAAGGAGAACACCATGCTTAAGCAAATCATCTTTTCCTGCCTGTTCGGCTTGTACGCCATGACGGCTTTTGCCGGCAACAACAACGACAAAAAAGCAGAGGTCGTGCAAATTGTTCCACTGGTACAGTTTGAAAGTCTGAATCTGAGCTCTCAGCAAATTCGATCAAACAGCGCCGGTTTTATGATCAACCGTGAAGATCTCATGTTCACCGGGGTGTACACACAACATCGGTTCGGAGAACCACTCCAGCATGGTTTTCCGCGCCTTTATCACAGCATCGATATGTTGCTGGATGTGAAAAACGAACGGCATCAATATCTCGGAATTTTCAAGAGTGCATCGGATCAACCCGTATGCGGCGGGATCAACACCTATCAGGCCGCTGCGGTCTACGGTTACGAAATGATCAACAGGCCGAATCTGTCTTTGGTTCTCGGCGGAGGACTCGCCGTGGGCAATTTCGGTGTCGAAACATCCGACGGGAAGAACTGGCCGCTGATCCCCGTGCCTCTGTTGCGGATGAACCATCACACCGACTGGCTCGACACCAGCTTTGAATTTATAACCTCACCCAATCTCAGCTTCATCCTGGCACCCAAAGGCAATGTGCGTCTTTGCGGCGATTTTCGGATGGATCAATCGCGGGATGCACGCGATCTCATATACGAAGTTGCTCTGAGTTATCATCCTTACTCCGAGCAGGATGAACGGGGTGACTTCGTCGGAATATCGATTGGATTTAAAAACGACAATTACGGTGAATTTAACCTGGGGAATCAAGGCGAAGACGAAACCCTGGAGGTTCACTACAAATCCTTATTCGCTGCAGTCGATGTCTCTGTGCTGAAATTTACCGCCGGTTATGCTTTTGACGGTCGAGCACTCTATCGCGGAACAGAAAAACAGGACCTGGGTGAGGGTTATTACGCTTCCGTTCAGGCGATGTATCCCTTTTAGATCTGGGAAGACCAGAAACAAAACAAGGGGACAGGCGACTTTATCCAAAGCGGCCTGCCTCCTTGTTTTATTTCAATTTCTATAGTGTTTTTCCGGCAGTGCCCCACTCGCACGCACACAGCAAAATATGCCGAAAACTGGTCTTTTTTAAGTTGCAGATCAAGGCGTGAATGCAGCGGGGAGTTCAGAACTGACCTGGCAACAGACATCGTTATTGTTACAGACCGATCTGACATTTCTTAAGATTTCGACGGTTCTTTCTTGCTGTCTTTTGTCAGGTTCATCGACCGCCCCGTAAAGACCCGAAAGGTGATTTCGATCAAAAAGGCGGCGCCGACCATTGCGACCAGAAACCAGAGCTGCATGGGTGTGGTACCGGCAATCTGCCAGATCAGGCAGCCTAATGCTGCAAAGCAGAGAGTAAGCCCGATGAGCGAGATGAAGCGTCTGCTCCCTGTGTCGCTGGCCAGTAAGGCGTTGGCGCCATTGACGGCGGCAAAAATAAGGAGGAATCCGGCACTCCCCATCGTCGACAAGCTGGAGAGGTCGACCAGATTGGCGATGAGCAGGGTCGCTGCCGAAGTGATCAGCAGCCCCTCAATCGGCTTTCCCCAGATTTTGGTCTCCAGCATCTCTGGCAGCTCACCGTCTTTGGCGATGATGTAACTCAGCCGGGCCGCGCCGTAAATCGTCGCATTGATGGCCGAAGCGGTTGAGAGCATGGCGGCGATGGCGATCAGGATGAAGCCGGCTTGCCCCAGGGAGGGCCGGGCCGCTTCAGCGAGGGCGTAGTCTTTGGCGCCGACGATCGTGTCGACCGGCAGACTGCCGACGGTGACGATGGCCACCAGGATATAAAGGACGATAACAAAACCGACGCTGGAATAGAACGCGCGCGGCAGGGTTTTCGGTGCGTCCCGCACATCCTGCGCGGTGTTGGCTATCAGCTCGAACCCCTC
>DDWE01000122.1:0-4822 GCA_002345625.1 Desulfuromonadaceae bacterium UBA2294
CCAGATGCGCATGGCGAAGGTGCGCCCGCCGAGGATATCGGCGCGCTGGACCCCATCCAGCGCCGACAGACGCGGCTGGACGACGCGTACCAGATAGTCAGTGATTTGATTCTGCTTCAGGATGTCGGAGGTGAAGCTCAGATAGGCAGAGGCAAATTGGCTGTCGGCCGATTCGACGTTGATAATCGGGACTTCAGCCTCCGGTGGCAGGTCGCCGCGCACCTGATCGACTTTGGCGCTGATTTCAGACAAGGCCTTGATCGGATCGTAATTGATTTTCAACCGGGCGCTGATGGTTGAACGGCCCTGACTGCTTTGCGACTCGATGTAGTCGATGCCGTCAGCTGCGGCCACCACCCGCTCCAGTGGCGTGGTGATAAAGCCGCGCACCAGTTCGGCGCTGGCACCGACGTAGACGGTGGTGACGGTGACGACGGCGTTGTCGCTGCGCGGATATTGACGGACGTTGAGGGTGCGGATCGCCTGAACGCCGGCAATGATGATCAGCAGGCTGATCACCAGGGCCAGAACCGGACGGCGGATGAAGGTATCGGTGAAGGCCATGTTTTAGCCCTCGGCCGGTTTCGGGTTCAGGTTGAATTCGGGGGCGAGTTTGTTATCAATCACGACTCCCTGACCATTGCGCAGCTTGAACACCCCGGTGCTGACAACGTTCTCGCCGGCCGTGAGCCCGGAGGTGACGACGACGAAGTCACCCCGTTTTTCACCGAGGGTGACGAACTTCTGCTTCACGGCCTGTCCGGCCGGCTTGCCGTCTTCTCCCGGTTGCTCCTCGATGACGAACACCGAGTCACTATAGGGGGCGTAGAGTACAGCAGTAATCGGAATGGTGAGCACGGCGGCGGTCTCCGGCAACACCACCTGTATGTTGACAAACATGCCGGCACGCAACTTCTCGCCCGGGTTCTCCAGTCGGGCCTGGACCCGGATGTTACGGGTGGTGCGGTCGACCTCGGGGTCGGTGACGGTGATGCGGCCTGTAAACACTACCCCCGGCAGGGCGTCGGTGGTGACCCGCACTGCCAATCCCGGCTGCAGCAAGGAGAGGTCCTGCTGCGGTAGGGAAAAATTGACGAAGACGTTGTCGAGCGCCTGCAGGGTGACGATCGGCTGGCCATCGTTGATCACCTGGCCGAGGTCGACCTGGCGGATACCAAGGCGGCCGGCAAACGGAGCCCGGATCGTTTTGCGGGCGATCACGGCCTGGTTGTTCTCAACCTGGGCCTGAGCCGCAGTCAGCTTCGCTCTGGCGTTGTCGTGCTCGGCGCGGGAGATGGCCTGATCGGCAATCAGTGCCTTGGCCCGTTCGAAATCGACCCGCGCCAGTTCGGCATCGGCCTGCGCCGAGCGCAGCTGAGCTTGTTCGACCGCGGCATCCTGCTGCAGCAACAGGTCGCCAGCGGCAACCCGGCTACCGGAGACAAAGGCGATGGTCTCCACCTTGCCGCTGAGCTCGGCGGTCACCGTCACCCCCTGTACGGCATCGACCGAGCCGATGGCCTGTAGCGAGCGTTCCCAGTCACCGGATTGCACGGAAAAGGAGGTGACGACTTCCGGCGGCATGACGAACTGCTGGCCCTGGGCGATCATCGCCCGGATCTGCAGGGTTTTGATGCCGGCGAGGATGCCGGCGACCAGAAGTAGAACCAGAACAGCATAAAAGATTTTTTTTCGCATGTGCAGTTCATTTTCCTTCATAGGAGCAGGGGCAGACAAGGGTGGCCTCAAGCAGGATATGGAGGGTGACTAACGAGAAGTTTATGTGTCACGCGCCGTTCATTGTCACAATGTCGCCTCGACGGAGCGAGGCGCCGACAGAATACGGCGACAATCACCTTGTCCTTTGTTGACAAGTTTAGCAGATGGTTAGATTGGTGCCAGTCGCATCGATTGGAGCGCCCTGATCCGTGCCGTGTTGTGTTGCCAGAACGAACATGCGGTGTGAGCATCGTACCGAGCACTCTTGTTGCCAGCCAGATGTTGTCCCGTCATTAAGGGTTATTGGAGCCAGGTTCAGCGTTATGAAATTGCCCGGATTTCAGGTGAAAAGGCGCTTCGTTAACTGCGCAACGTGCCGTCCCTGGAAACGGGCAATGATCAACTCGTTAGCCGAAGGTCGCCGCTTGCCGTCGCCGCCGGCGAGGGTTCCGGCGCCATAGGGGGAACCACCGGTGATCTCGGCCATGTTCATCAACTCCTGACAACTGTACGGCACGCCGACAACGACCATGCCGTGATGCAGCAAGGTGCTGTGAAACGAGGTGATGGTGGTCTCCTGCCCACCGTGCTGGGTGGCGGTCGAGGTGAAGACGCTGCCGATCTTGCCGACCAGCTTGCCCCCGAACCACAACCCGCCGGTCTGGTCGAGGAAGTTGCGCATCTGCGCGCACATGTTGCCGAAGCGGGTCGGAGTGCCGAAGATGATGGCATCGTAGTCCGGCAGCTCATCCGTCGAGGCGATGGGGGCGCTCTGATCGAGTTTGGCGCCGGCTTTGCGCGCGGCTTCTTCCGGCATCAGTTCGGGGACGCGCTTGATGACCACTTCGACACCATCGATCTCCCGCACGCCTTCGGCAATGGCGTGGGCCAGAGTCTCGACGTGACCGTACATGCTGTAATAAAGGATGAGGATTTTTGTCATGGAAATCTCCTTTTTTGTGACTGGTTAGCGGTTGCCTCTATCCGAAGCATAATCCGCGTACACGTGCTGACAAGCAGATCCGCGATTTTTGTATCGATTTTTTTGTTATCAGTTCTGTTCGTTCGACAAGCGTCCGTTCCGATTGTTTCGATTGGCGCAACTTGCGACGTTGCAAGTGTTGCATGTGCGGCAGCAGCGACGTCGCAAGTTGTGAAGGGCCAAGACCTGAAAGGTGTAACTATCTAATATTCGGTGTATTTCATGATTTGGCCCAGTTGGCACACTGGTTGAAAATAGAGATGATCAGCAATGAGCCAGAGAGCTGGTTCGCTAAATCACTCTAACAAAGGAGGAGTCAGCCATGTTGAACTGGAACCTGATCAGAGAGATGGATCATCTTCGTCAGGAGATGGATGAACTGTTTCGTGGTGCCGGCATTGGACCACAACTTGAAGCGGCATTTTTGCCCGGAGTCGGGACCCGGCGGTTCCCACGCCTGAATGTTCGTGAGGATGCCGACCACTACTACCTGCAGGCGTTGCTGCCCGGTGTTGATGCCAGTCAAATCGATATGAGCGTGGTCGGAAACACCTTGACTCTGGCTGGTGAGCGCCAGGAAGCGCCGGAAAATCAGGGGAAAACCTGGCATCGGCGCGAGCGCGGGGCCGGTAGTTTCCTGCGCACTATCGAGTTGCCGATGGAGATCGATACGGCCAAAGTCAGCGCCGAATACAGTCATGGCGTTTTGCAGGTCACCCTGCCAAAGGCCGAAGCGGCCAAGCCGAAGCGGATTGCGGTTAACGTCCGCTGATCGACAGGGTGCATTTTAACTTTTAACGAGAACAACGTAAAGGAGTCGAGCCATGACCGAGAAAAATATGACGATTAACCCGAATAAATCGTTGAGCAAGGAGCAGACCCGGACCAACGAGCGTTACCTGACCCCGGCCATCGATATTTTTGAGACCGAGGAAGGGTTGACCCTGATTGCCGATGTCCCTGGCCTGCACAAGAACGACCTGCATATTGACATCAACCAGGGGGTGTTGACCCTCGACGGGTCGACGGCCGCGACAACCGTCGGCAGCCCGCTGTTAACCGAGTTTTCGGTTGCCGGCTACTACCGTCAGTTCCGGCTCCCCGACAGCATCGACCCGGATCGTACCGAGGCTGAGCTGAACAATGGCGTGCTGACCTTGCGTCTGGCCAAGGCAGAGGCCGCCAAGCCGAAGAAGATAGAAGTCAAGACCCTGCATTGAGGCGTCAGGCCGGGGCCTCTGGTCCCGGCCTTTTTTCTGGATTGACCGTCAGGATGCAAACCATGAAGACGAAAGCAGTCGATCGGATGGCACATGACCAATTCGGAGGCAACGGTGCGGACTTTCCCACAATTATTTACTGTCCATCGACCTGATCTGCGCGATTCCTGTCGCAGGTGTTACAATGTTTGTAAGTGTTTTCTCATCTAAAATCAGACAAAGGATGATCCCATGGATATCAACAAACTGACCCAGAAAAGCCAGGAAGCTGTTCAGCAGGCGCAGGCTATTGCCACCAGGCGTGGTCATGTTGAAGTCGATGGTGAACACCTGCTCCTGGCCCTGATTGAGCAGGAGGGTGGTCTGGTGCCGCGCCTGCTGGAAAAGCTGGATGTTGCTCCAGCCCATCTGGCCAAAGCATTGCAGTCGGAGCTTGACCGGAAACCGAGTGTCTCCGGCCCCGGAGTTGAGCCGGGCAAGATCTATGTGACGCCGCGTTTCAACCGATTGTTGCTCAAGGCAGAGGAAGAGGCCACCCGGCTCAAGGATAGTTACGTCAGTGTCGAGCATCTGTTGTTGGCTCTGTCTGCCGAGAGCGGCACGGTCGTCGCAAAGCTGTTGCAGGCTCAGCACTTGGACCGTGACCGGATTCTCAAGGTGCTGACCGAGATTCGCGGTCATCAGCGGGTGAGCAGCCAGGATCCGGAGTCGACCTACGAAGCGCTGGAAAAGTATGGCCGCGATCTGGTTCAGGAAGTGCGTAAAGGGAAGCTCGACCCGGTTATCGGCCGCGATGCCGAGATTCGCCGGGTGATCCGGATCCTGTCGCGCAAGACCAAGAACAATCCGGTGCTGATCGGTGAACCGGGAGTGGGGAAGACCGCCATCGTCGAAGGGCTGG
>DDWE01000122.1:4938-18504 GCA_002345625.1 Desulfuromonadaceae bacterium UBA2294
CTCTTCATTGACGAGCTGCACACCATCGTCGGTGCCGGCAAGGCCGAAGGCTCTATGGATGCCGGCAACATGCTTAAGCCGATGCTGGCCCGTGGTGAACTGCACTGCATCGGCGCCACCACCCTGGATGAGTATCGCAAACACATCGAGAAGGATGCGGCGCTGGAGCGGCGCTTTCAGCCGGTACTGGTCGAGCAGCCGACGGTGGAGGATACCATCTCGATCCTGCGCGGCCTCAAGGAACGCTATGAAGTCCACCATGGCGTTCGTATCCACGACAGCGCTCTGGTCGCTGCGGCCACCCTGTCGAACCGCTATATTTCCGATCGCTTCCTGCCGGACAAGGCGATCGATCTGGTCGATGAGGCCTGCGCCAAGATCCGCACCGAGATCGACTCGTTGCCGCAGGAGCTTGACGAAGTCACGCGGCGGGTGATGCAGCTTGAAATCGAGGAAGCCGCCCTGAAAAAAGAGAAAGACCGCGCCAGTGGCCAGCGCCTGGAACTACTGCGCAAGGAACTGGCCGATCTCAAGACTCAATCCGACACCTTCCGGGCGCAGTGGGAGGCGGAAAAGGGGAAGCTGAAGCGGCTGCAGGGGCTGCGCGAACAGATTGAGAAGGTACGGCAGCAGATCGAAATCGCCGAGCGCGAATACGACCTGAACCGCGCCGCCGAGCTCAAACATGGCCAGCTGCCGCAGCTGGAGAATGAGCTGCAACAGCTTGAGGTTGCTGAAGAGCAGGACGAAACGCGTCTGGTGCGCGAAGAGGTCTCCGAGGAGGAGATTGCCGGTATCGTCGCCCGCTGGACCGGGATCCCGGTGTCCAGGTTGGTCGAGGGGGAGCGGGAGAAGTTGCTCAAGCTCGATTCGATCCTGCACCAACGGGTGGTCGGTCAGGAGGAGGCGGTGCAGTTGGTCGCAGATGCGGTGATTCGCGCCCGCTCCGGAATCAAGGATCCGAAACGGCCGATCGGCTCATTTATCTTTCTCGGTCCAACCGGGGTCGGTAAGACCGAACTTGCCCGTACTCTGGCCGAAGCTCTGTTCGATTCGGAGGAGAACATTGTCCGCATCGACATGTCGGAATACATGGAGCGGCATGCGGTCAGCCGGCTGATCGGGGCGCCACCGGGCTATGTCGGCTATGAAGAGGGAGGCCAGCTGACCGAAGCGGTGCGACGGCATCCCTTCTCGGTCATTCTCTTTGATGAAATCGAAAAGGCGCATCCGGATGTTTTTAACGTGTTGCTGCAAATCCTCGATGATGGCCGGGTCACCGACAGCCAGGGGCGGACAGTCGATTTTAAAAACACAGTGATCATTATGACCAGTAATATCGGTTCACCGCATCTGCTTGAGGGGGTGTCGGCTGACGGCGACATCAGTGACGGCGCACGTGATCTGGTCATGCGTGAGCTGCGCAGCAGTTTTCGCCCGGAGTTCCTCAATCGCGTCGATGATATTGTGCTGTTCAAACCGCTCTCGCGTGCCGAGATCAAGCAGATCATCGACCTGTTGACCGGGCAGTTGCGGGAACGTCTGGCTGAGCGCCACATCGATTTAATCTTGACCGATGCCGCCCGGACCTATATCGCCGAACAGGCCTATGATCCGGTCTACGGTGCGCGTCCGTTGAAACGTTTTCTGCAACATCAGCTGGAGACGAAAATCGGCCGGGCGTTGATCGCCGGCGAGGTGATGGAAGGGAGCCAGGTGGCCATCGATGCCGGTGCCGATGGCTTGCTGGTCGTGGCGACAGCTGCGCCAAAATAGTGCTGCAGTTTGCTGGGCAGGGGCGACAGGGGCTTTACTTTTTTAACCTGGTCGGTTAGGGTTCGAGGGCACCCACCCGAAGGACTCTCTTTATGCCTAAAATTTTCCTGGTCGATGATGTCGAGCTGTTTCTTGAGCTGGAAAAATCGTTACTGGCTGATCTTAATTACGAACTCTTCACCGCCTCCTCCGGCGAAGAAGTTCTGGAGCGCATTGGCGCGATTACGCCGGATTTGCTGTTGCTCGATCTGTATATGGGCGGGATCGATGGCGATGAGGTCTGTCGGCGCCTGCGTGCCGATGATCGCTGGTCGGCGTTGCCGATTATCATGGTGACAGCCGCCGGTCGCCGCGAGGAAGTGGAACGGTGTCTGCTGGCCGGTTGCGACGATTACGTGACCAAGCCGGTCAGTAAGGCCGAGCTGACCGAAAAAGTGCAGCGCCTGCTCGGCCAGATCAAGGCGCGCAAGTCGCCACGCGAAACGGTCGGGCTGCCGGTCTATCTGGAGAGCGATATCTGGTCAGGGACTGTCTGGGCACGGGATATCTCCAGCACCGGGCTGTTTCTCGAGAGCCCGGTCGAAATGCCGATGGCGAAGACGGTCAAGATCACTCTCGATCTGCCCGGTGGGCAGCAGGCCCGGATTCTTGGCAAGGTGGTGCGTGGGTCCAGTGGCGAAGCGAGTGGTTTCGGGGTTTACATCGTGCACCATGAGCCGGAAGGCGCCGGCGCTGAACCGACGTTACTTGCCCGGCAGAACGCGCAGATAGATCGCACGGCGATCGCCGAGAGCGAAGTGGAGATCAGTCGCCTTCAGGCGCAGTCCCAGCGGCTGGATGCCGAGGGAGACCGGTTGCGGCAGCGGGTACGCGAACTGGAAGAAGAGAATCTCGATTTTGCCAATCAGATCGTGCGCACCGAGGAGATCAATAACAACCTGACCAATCTGTACATTGCGTCATCGCGACTCCATTCGGTGCTCGATCTAGCGCAGGTTACGGAGATCATCAAAGAGATCACCATCAACTTTGTCGGGGCCGAGAAGTTTGCTTTGCTGATGCGGCCCCGCAACAACGATAAACTCCTCGAGTATACGATGGGTGAAGGGTTTGGCGATGAGGAATTTCCGCAGACCTTTCCGATCACCGAGCACGAAATCTTTCGCCATGTTGTTGAGGAGCAGGAGAACTATTTTATAGAGGGGACGGTTGACGCCGGCTCCGACGATCCGTTCAAGCCGCTGGCCGCAATTCCGCTGGTGATTCACGGTGATGTTATCGGCGTGGTCGTCATCTACCGGTTGCTGGTGCAAAAAGAGCGCTTTGAGGCGATCGATTTTCATCTTTTTTCGATGATGGCTGAGCACGCTGCGACCGCGCTGTTCTCCTCCTCCCTGTACGAGCAGTCCGAGCGCAAGCGGGAAACCTATCGCGGTTTCATGGATCTGTTACTCAAGTAGTTTCGCCCCAGCCCATCGCCGGCAGCAGCAGCCCTTCGGCAATGGCGAAGTAGAGGATCTCCTCTCCGGCTTCGCGTGGCACACTGCCGGCGAAGATCGCTTCCGGCGTTCGATGCCCATCAGAGTGACGCAGCAGGTTGAGGGCGTCCTCCTCCAGTGATTCGCAGATCACCTCCTCGCCCCGGCGCAGAAACAGGGCAACAGAGCCGACCGGCCGAAACAGTTCAGCGAACTCCTCCAGATCGAACTCTCCCATCTCCAGCAAGTTGATGACCTCGTAAGCAAAGGGGACCAGCTGTGCGTGCGGCGCCAGACACCAGGGCTGGGTCCAGGCTTCTTCCGGCGGCGCCTCTTCGGCGGGTGGTGTCTCTGGTCCGAGCAGGGTCTCGGCATAATGGAAGTGGTAACGCAGCAGATCGAGGGCCGGTTGCAGCAGGTCGTTGCGCTCGCGTTGTTGCAAAAGCCACTGGATGTACCCCTCCTGCATCGGCAGGATCTCCTCCGGCCGCCAAAGATCGACCGCCAGCAGCACCGTCCGAAATACCCCCTGTTCGAGTAGCAACCAGTCGGCAAACCCTTCGAGAAACGGGACCGCTTCAAGATCGGTGACCTGCAGCAGGGTTGCAAACAGGCCGACCGCACGCCCCTGGTTATAGAACAGGTCGGTGGCGGCCGCGATCTCCGCTGCGCGGGCCAGGTCGGCAGCACTCCAGTCCTGGCTCGATTGCAGGGTGTAGGGAGGTGAACTCTCCGCGACGAGTCCGTAGGTGTCAATCTCGTCAAACAGTCGGGTGCCGGGAAGGACGGCGAGGGGGAAGAGGTCGACATGGTTCGGGACAAAGTCGAGGGCGACACCGAGGCTGGCGCGGAAACCGGCCAGACTGTCGCAGGGAAGACCGTAGATCAGATCGAGGCCGAAGGAGACCCCGGCGCTATTCAGGGCTGGCAGTACTTTTTGATACAGACTGAGATTGACCGGTCGCCGTATGGCCCTTAAGACCTGAGGTTGGATAGATTGCAGGCCGATCTGCAGGGAACAGGAGATGTTGGCCAGGAGACGAATGGTTGCATCATCGATGGTTTCAATCCGCGCTTCCAGGTGGACATGCAGTGCAGGCGCCCGTTCGGCAATCAACGCCAAAAGCTCCCGACCACGCGCGGCCGGCACATTGAAACTCGAATCGATGGCCCAGGCCTGCGCAATATTCGCTCCGGCAAACAGGTCGAGTTCGGCGGCGAGGCGCTCCAGCGGAAACTTGCGCACCTGGCGACTGCCGAGGCTGTCGAAGCAGTAGCTGCAATCGAACGGACAGCCGCGGGCCACTTCCCAGAGAACGCCGTCGACCGGGTCGAGAATCCCGGTTAACCAGGGGGAGGGGAGATCTTCCGGTGCCGCCGGCGGGCGCTCTGGCCCATCGACGATCTCTTCCGCAGTGCGCAGGGAGAGTCCAGCCAGTGGCCGTAGTTCATTCCCGTTTCCCAGCAGGTCGATGAGCTCGGTAAAGGTCAGTTCCCCTTCGCCGCGGATCACAGCCATAAAGGTGCCGTCGGCAAGCAGTCCATGCGGGTCGGCGGTCGCATCCGGTCCGCCGGCAACCAGCAGGAGTTCCGGTCGCCGGGCTTTGAGGGTCTGTCCGACGGCGAGCAGGGTGGTGCGATTCCAGCTGTAAAACGGAAAGGCGACCAGATCGGGGGCGGTCGCCAGAATCTCTGCTGCGAGTTGTTCGACGGCTTGATCCGGGTAGAAATCGAGCAACAGGGTGCTGTGCTCGGGCCGGTTGGCGAGAGTGGCCGCGAGGCTGGCGGCAGCCAGCGGGACGGCCTGTGGTGAGCGGCGCACGTGCAGCGTCGGCAGAACAATTTTCATGGCGTCCCCTTTTGCCCTGTGGTGCAATGCGCAGGCGATCAGTCGATTGGGTTCCCGGCCCCTGACACCGGTGCCGGCGCGCTCAGACGCTCTGGCGTCAGAGCGATCCCGTGCCGGCGGAAAATGGGTTCCAGCTCGTCATAGTGAGCCCGCAGATAATTAAGGGTCAGGCTGTAGCCGTAGGCCATAATCTGGCTGCGGGCCTTGTTGCTCATCGGGTTTTGGAAAAACAGCAGCGATTCATTGCTGTCCGGCTGGATCAGGACCAGATCGACTTCTGGATGTTCCCGGCGGAAGTTTTGCAGAGCAAGATCCAGTTTCTCCTTGGCCTCGATGCGTCGTGCCTGCTCGAAGGCGAAGCTGATGCCGAGTTCGGAGATGCGGGCGCAGCGGCCGTACGAGAGGGAGGGGAGGCAGGCGTGTTCGCTGCTGTTATCCATCGGCGTCCGTGGGTTGATGACCACCAGAAGCTTGGCGCCGGCCTCAACCGCAAGGTCGAGGTGCAGAACACGGCCGGTCGAGCCGTCAAGGTAGTCGTTACCGTTGATGCGGTACGGTTGGAAAAAATAGGGGATGGCGCTGGAGGCAGTGATTGCCTCGGAGATACTGCAATCAACGTCGGCATCGCGGCCGAAAACGGTGCGGCGGCCACGGTCGAGATCGTAGGCCGGGATCAGCAGTTCACAGCTCAAGTCGGTAAAGCGATTGCTCAACCCTTTTTCGGCAAAGGCTTGACGCAGATAAGCTTCCATCGGTTCGAGGGAGAAGATGCCGGCCGGGAACTGTTCCTGCAGGATGTAGAAGAAATCGTGCAGTGAGAAGGCCCAGTGGTTGCGTCGATGGTAACTGATAATGCGAAAGATATTGCGCAGAACCAGCAACGAGGCGCGCAGGACCCGACGAAGATCGAGGCGGTAGATATCACGTCGCCGCCAGTTAAGGATCGAGGCTTCATTGCCGGCAATGGCGGTATAAAGATCGGTCGGTGCAATCCGGTTGGCAACCAGAGCAGCAATAATTGAACCGGCGCTGACGCCGAGATAGGTGTCGAAACGGCGGGTGGAAAAGCCGGGCGCAAACAGTCGATCGAGGGCGGTCAGACTGCCGATTTCATAAGCGGCCCCCATGATTCCGCCGCCGGCTAGAACGAGAGCGGATTTTCCCTTCTTGCGGCGCATAATGGCTACTTCTTGGCTTTGACGACAATGCGTGGTTTGCCGTCACGGGTCTCCACCCGGAAGTCGACCTGCCGGTCACCGAATTTCTCCTGAATCTGTGCTTTTTGTTTTTCGAGCATGGCCGCGACCTGGGCGCGGGGTGGCGCAGCGCCGTCGAGGTTGCAGGCCTTGCGGGCTTCAAGCAGGTCGCGGTACAGGTTGTCGACCTCATTGTTTGCTGATGTGGTAGCGGGTGCCGGTTCGGCACTTTTAAGCGGTGGCGGCGCAGAGGGGCGGCCGTTGTTCCCCTTTTGCCGGTAATAACGCCCCTCTTCAATCAGGCGCAGGATGCGATCCCAGTAGCCGGAGTAGCTGTGAAAACGGGTGGCGAGATTCTGGTATTTGAAGCGTAAATCGGTCTGGATAATGCGTCGGTTGGCAAACTGGCGCATCTGCCGGGCGAGGGTCTCCCGGTCCTTCATCGGCTCGCGTTTCTCGATGCCACAGAAGTATTGTTCGTAACTGATTTCCAGATTCCGCATCGCCTGTTCGATAACACTGAGTTCCTGGTCGATGCGTCTGCGTTCATCTTTCATGTAAACCCTCCTTCAATCGTGCAAAATATACTTGAGACAGGGCTTTTTTGCAAAAGGTTTCACGCAGACGACCACCGGGAAGCCAGCTATATTCCTTGACTCGACGCCGACCATTGGCAATAATGAGGCGCTTTTTTAATGCTTAAAACAATGATTAAGAAGGGAACGATGAGCACTGAGACCGTTGCTACCGTAATTCTTGCCGCCGGTCAGGGGACGCGGATGAAGTCCGCCCTGCCGAAGGTGTTGCATGAAGTTGCCGGCAAGCCGCTGGTTGCCTGGCCGGTGGAATTGGCCCGCGATCTGGGCTGTGCACCGGTCGTTCTGGTGGTCGGACACGGTGCCGATCAGGTCCGGGCGCGCCTGGGCGACAACGGCCTGCACTATGCCCTGCAGGCTGAACAACTCGGCAGCGGTCACGCCCTGCTCTGTGCCGAACAGGCCCTGGCCAATGTGAATGGACCGGTGCTGCTGCTTTGTGGTGACGTGCCGTTGCTGCGGGCGGAGACCCTGCAGGCCCTTTTGGTACAGCACCGGGACGATCAGGCAACCGTCACCGTTCTCACGGCCATCGTCGACCAACCGTACGGCTACGGCCGGATCATCCGCGATGATGAGGGCGTTGCGGCCATCGTCGAGGAGAAAGATGCTGACGCCACACAAAAAGCGGTGCGCGAGATCAATGCCGGTATCTATGTCTTTGAGGCCCCGTTTGTCTTTGACGCCCTGCGTCAGGTCGGCTGCAATAACGCCGCCGGCGAATATTATCTGACCGATGTAATTGCCGCTGCCCGTACCGCCGGCCACCGCGTCAGTGCCCGGGTGGTCGAGGCGATGGCCGAGGTGCAGGGGATCAACGATCGCATCCAGCTTGCCGCTGCCGATGCCGTTATGCGGCGGCGGATCAACCAGGCGTTGATGCAGGCCGGAGTCACCCTGATCGACCCCGATCTGGTCTATGTCGAGGCCGGCGTTGTCATCGGGACCGATACCATTCTGCAACCGAACGTTCACTTGCGCGGTCGTACGCATATCGGGCGCCATTGCATCATCGAGCCCGGCGTCATTGTCACCGACTGCACCATTGGTGACAACGTCCATCTGAAAGCAGGTTCGGTGCTGGAGGGGGCGACCGTCGGCAACGGTTGCAACATTGGCCCAATGGCGCACTTGCGCCCCGGCACCGTCCTCGCCGGTGACAACAAGATCGGCAACTTTGTCGAAACCAAGAAAGCTAATTTCGGCAAGAAGAGTCAGGCGAGTCACCTGACCTATATCGGTGACGCCGAGATTGGTGAGCGGGTCAACTTCGGTTGTGGCACCATCACCTGCAACTACGATGGCGTCAACAAGTTCCAGACCACCATTGGCGACGATGTCTTCGTCGGCTCCGACGTGCAGTTTATCGCACCGGTGACCATCGGTAGCGGCAGTCTGATCGGTGCCGGTTCGACCATTACCAAAGATGTTCCGGCCGACGCTCTGGCCATTACCCGCGCCGAGCAGAAGATTATTGAAGGCTGGGCGGCGAAGAAGCGCAAGAAACAGAAAAAGCAGTGACGGTTCAGTTCCGCTCACTCCTTAGCGAGGGATAAAATCTATGTGCGGAATCGTCGGTTACATCGGCGCCGTGGCGGCAACGCCGATCATTTACGATGGCCTGCAAAAACTTGAATATCGCGGCTACGATTCAGCCGGGATTGCCACGCTCGATGCCGGCGGGATCCAGATCCGTCGCGCCGAAGGGAAGCTGGTCAACCTGCAGGGTTTACTGGCGCAAAAACCACTGACCGGCAGTCTCGGCATCGGCCATACCCGCTGGGCGACCCATGGCCGGCCGTCGGAGACCAACGCCCATCCGCATCAGGCCGGCGGTATTGTCGTCGTTCACAACGGCATCATTGAAAACTACCTCGCCCTCAAGGAGCGTCTGCGCGGCCAGGGGCACAACTTCACTTCCGAAACCGATACCGAAATCATCGCCCACCTGATCGAACAGCAGCGCAAGCAGGGGCTCGGATTCGAAGCGGCGGTGCGTGCTGCCCTGCAGGAGGTCCGCGGCGCCTACGCCGTCGCCGTCATCTGCCACGACGAGCCCGACACCCTTATTGCCGCCAAGCTCGGTTCCCCATTAGTCATCGGTCAGGGCGACGGCGCCTTTCTGGTTGCGTCTGATATCCCGGCCATGCTCAGTCATACCCGCGACATGATTTTTCTCGACGACGGCGAAATGGTGGTCTTCTCCCGCAGCCGCATGCAGGTGACGACTCTGGCCGGTGCCCCGGTACAGAAGACGGTCAAGACCATCACCTGGAGCCCGCTGATGGCAGAGAAGGGGGGTTATCGCCACTTCATGCTCAAGGAGATCCACGAGCAGCCGCGCGCCATCGCCGACACCCTCGCCGGCCGCGTGCGCGAAGACGAAGGGGCGGTTTATCTCGAAGACCTGAAACTGGATGCCAAGCGCCTCGCCGCTTTCGACAAGATCTTCATCGTCGCCTGCGGCACCTCCTGGCACGCCGGCCTGGTCGGCAAGTTTCTGCTTGAGAAGCTCTGCCGGATCCCGGTCGAGGTCGATATCGCCAGCGAGTTCCGCTACCGTGATCCGATCATCAACGAGCGCGTCCTCACCTTGCTCATCAGCCAGAGCGGCGAGACCGCTGACACCCTCGCCGCCCTGCGCGAGGCGCGGGGCAAGGGCGGCACCGCCGTCTGCGTCTGCAACGTTGTTGAATCATCCATTGCCCGCGAAAGCGATGGGATCATCTATACCCACGCCGGCCCCGAGATCGGCGTTGCTTCAACCAAGGCTTTTACCACCCAGCTGGTCGCTCTGGTTCTGTTTGCCCTGCATCTGGGGCGGATCCGGGGGACTGTCGGCGATGAAGCCTGCCGCGAGCTGCTCGCTGAACTGGTCACCCTGCCGCGCAAGATCGAAGAGGCGCTTTTGCTTGACGAGCAGATCGAACAGATCGCCAAGACCTATATGACGGCGCGTGACTTCCTCTACCTCGGTCGCGGCAACCAGTATCCGGTGGCGTTGGAAGGGGCACTGAAGCTCAAGGAGATCTCCTACANNACGCCGAGGGCTACCCGGCCGGCGAGATGAAGCATGGCCCGATTGCGCTGATTGATGAGAACCTGCCGGTGGTGGTGATCGTGCCGGAGAACGAGACAGCGGAGAAGGTGGTTTCGAATATGGAAGAGGTGGTCGCCCGAGGCGGTAAGGTGATCTCCATCACCACCGAAGGTTTCGAAGCCGCCGTCAGTAAGGCCGACACGGTTCTGCACGTGCCGCGGGTCGCCGATGACCTGATGCCGATTCTCACCGCCATCCCGCTGCAACTGCTCGCCTATCACATCGCTGTCCTCAAAGGGACAGATGTCGATCAGCCGCGTAATCTGGCCAAAAGCGTGACCGTCGAATAATTGCTGTCGCCGACTGACTGATCAAACACATGCACCCCGCAAACGCTAAGGTTTGCGGGGTGCATTGACGTTGATCGGCAGGGGGTCAGTTTTCCTGATTGTCTTTCATATAGGCATAGTCCGAGACAATCGACCAGGGGCGGACCACGGCCAGATAGGCGCGCTGCGAGTCAAGGATTTCCTTGAACAGCGGGTCCTTGGCGGCGGTTTCGTCGACCAGGCGCTGGTTGGCCTGTTTCAGGGCGTCGAGGATCTCCTTGGGGAAGGTGCGCACCTTGACCTCGGGATACTCGGTACGTAATGAGGCCAGGCCGGCAGCGTTGTCATTGAACATATGGGCGTAGGCGTCAAGGGTTTCGGCTTTCATCGCTGTCAGCAGGATCTCCTGCAGGTTTTTCGGCAGGGTGTCGAAGGCCTGGCGGTTGACCAGAAACTGTAGCTCGGAGGCCGGTTCATGCCAGCCGGTGTAGTAGTAGGGGGCGATTTTCTGGAAGCCCATCTTCAGGTCGAGGGCCGGACCGACCCACTCAAGGGCGTCGATATTCCCCCGCTCCAGCGAGGTGTAGAGTTCACCCGGTGCGATATTGGTCACAACTACCCCCAGTTGGGCGAGCACCTCACCGGCAAAACCCGGCACCCGCATCTTCAGCCCTTTCAGATCTTTGAGGGACTTGATCTCCTTGCGGAACCAGCCCCCCATCTGCACCCCGGTGTTGCCGCCGGGGAAGGAGTAGACGCCATGTTTGGCGTAGACTTTCTGCATCAGCGCCAGGCCGCCACCGTAATAGAACCAGGCATACTGTTCCGGCGCCGTCATGCCGAACGGCATGGTGGTGAAGAACATGGTGCTCGGTTCGGTCCCTTTCCAGTAGTAGGAAGCGCTGTGCCCCATCTGGTACTGACCGGCGTGGACCATGTCGAGAACGCCGAACGGTGCCTTGGTCTTGTTGGCCGAGTCGACCTGGATCAGGAGTTGGCCATCCGACATGGTCTTGACGCTTTGAGCAAAATGGTCGACAGTGCTGCTGAAGATCGGGAAGTTGCTCGGCCAGGTCGTGGCCAGCTTCCAGTGGTAGACGGTCTTGGCAACAGGAGCCTTTTCCGTGACGGCTGCCGGTTTTTCACCGCAACCGGAAAAGAACAGGCAACCAACGGTGACCAGAGTCAGCAGCGGTGAGCTGGCAAAAAGAGAACGAAAACGAAACATAACAGTGTCCTTTCCTGCAAGTTGATCAGTGTGCCGGAGTGTTGCGGCTGTTTCAATGAAGGCATACAGAGTGATTATAACGGCCAAATTATAATTTGTGGCGAGGAGTTCGAAAAGAACCGGAAAGAGTGATAGATTGCATTGTCGGAATGCTGCTCGGGGCGAACAAAATTCTTGACTCAATCCGGGTTACCCGCTTGAATGACACACGTTCTGTCGTAAGGAGGAGTGATTGCCTCAATCTGTTTAAACGTCACCGGTCCGGAACGGCAGCTTATGTCGACCGGGCTGTTTTGTTTGGGCAGGGTAACGGAAAAGCGATGAATCCAACCCTTTCTGCACGCGGTTGAGGGAGAAGAATATGCGTCTATACATTGTATTTGCCTGTGCCCTGATTCTGTTCGTTGCCGGTTGCGTGTCAAAGGCACTGCCGCCGGTAGTGGTGAAGATTCCGACCCGGACCATCGATTATCTGCAGGAGGTCAAGCCTCTGCTCGACAAGCGCTGCGTGGTCTGTCACTCCTGCTACAACTCCCCCTGCCAACTCAAGCTCAGTTCGTTTGAAGGGCTTGATCGCGGGGCAACAAAAAAAGCCATTTACAATGCCGCACGGCTGAAGTCCATGGACCCGACCCGGCTGTTTATCGATGCCAGCTCGACCGGTGAGTGGCGCGAAAAAGGGTTTGTCAGCGTCACCGATAGCAGTGTAGCCGGTGAGTTGAATGACTCGTTCATGATTCAGATGCTGTCGCACAAGATGAAAAACCCGAAAAGCAGCGGAGAGTACCGGCCGGAGGCCGACGATCTGACCTGCTCGGCCGACCGTGACGAACTTGGCGGCTATCTGAAAAAGCATCCGAACAACGGCATGCCGTTCGGTTTTCCACCGCTGAAGCAGGAGGAGTTCGAATTGATTGCCGGCTGGCTGGTCCAGGGGGCGAAGGGGCCCGATGCCGCGCAACAGCAGAAGCTTGAAGCTCCCCAGGCGGCAGACGCGGCGGCTCTCCAGCGCTGGGAGCGCTTGCTGAACCAGAACGACGCCAAGCATGCCATGACGGCGCGCTACCTGTATGAGCACCTGTTCCTGGCCCATATCAAGTTCGGCACGACGACCAACGAATTTTACGAGCTGGTCCGCTCTAAAAGTGCGCCGGGAGAGCCGATCGACCTGATCGCCACGGTCCGTCCCTATGACGATCCGGGGTGCGAGCGGGTCTATTATCGATTCCGGAAAATTTATTCAACCATTGTGCAAAAGACCCACATGGTGGTCGCTTTAGATGACGCCATGCTGAACACCGTCACCAGGCTGTTTCTCGAACCGGAATGGCTGCAGCCGCCGCATCAGGTCGGTTATGAGCCGATCCTGAGCGCCAACCCGTTTGTCGCCTTTGAGCAGATCCCACCGCGGTCGCGTTACGAGTTTCTCCTCAACCAGTCCCACTACATGATCATGACTTTTATTCATGGCCCGGTCTGCAAGGGGCAGATCGCCCTCAACGTCATCGACGATCATTTCTGGGTGATGTTCCTCGACCCGGACCATGATCTAAGTGTCACCTACCCGGGTTTTCTCAAGTTGTACAGCGACAAGCTGAGAATGCCGACGGAAGAGGGGAGCAACCAGCGGATCTTCTCCGCTCTGACCGACCAACACCGCAAAGCCGCCGATGAATTCTACAAACTGCGCCAGGATTTCTATACCGCGCATAATTATGCCGGCCTTGGCTACGATGCAATCTGGAAAGGGGCGACGGCCGCCGATGCTCCGCTGTTAACCATCTATCGCCACTTCGACAGCGCTTCGGTGCACAAGGGGGCTTTGGGCAACCTGCCGAAGACCCTGTGGGTGATCGACTATCCACTACTTGAGCGGATCTATTATGCGCTGGTGGCCGGTTTTGACATCTACGGCAACGCCGGTCACCAACTGGCGATCCGGCTCTACATGGACGAATTGCGGGTCGAGGGAGAGAGCTATTTTCTCGATTTTCTGCCGCCGGAAAAACGGCAGGAGATCATGCAATCATGGTATCTCAATACCGAAATGGAAAAAGTGAAGTACGCTCCGTCG
>DDWE01000070.1 GCA_002345625.1 Desulfuromonadaceae bacterium UBA2294
TCTTGCGCCCGGTCAGGCCGCAATCACCCTGCGGACCGCCAATCACAAAACGACCGGTCGGATTGATGAAATATTTGGTACGATCGTCAAGCAGGTCGAGGGGGAGCTCATGACGAATGACTTCTTCCATCATCGCCTCTTTGATCGTATCGTAGCTGACATCGGGGGTGTGCTGGGTGGAGATGACCACCGAGTCGATGCGCACCGGTTTGTCGTTGATGTATTCGATAGAGACCTGCGACTTGCTGTCGGGGCGCAAAAACGGAGCCGCTCCACTTTTGCGGATTTCAGCCATGCGTTTGGTCAGCTTGTGAGCGAACATGATCGGCATCGGCATCAGTTCCGGAGTTTCATTGCAGGCATAGCCGAACATCAGGCCCTGATCGCCGGCCCCCTGCTCCTTGAACATCCCCTCACCTTCGGTCACCCCTTGCGAGATGTCGGGCGACTGCCGGTCGAGAGCGACGAGGACGGCGCAGGTTTCCCAATCGAAACCCATGGCGGCATCGTTATAGCCGATCTCCTTGATCGCAGCGCGCACCACATCGGGATAATCGACGCGGGCCGTGGTCGTAATTTCGCCGGCAATCATCGCCATGCCGGTGGTGACCAGTGTTTCGCAAGCGACGCGCGCTTTCGGGTCCTGGGCAAGAATCGCATCGAGAATCGAGTCGGAAACCTGGTCTGCAACCTTGTCCGGATGCCCTTCGCCAACAGATTCAGATGTAAACAGAAAGTCGGTCATCGCCATGATCATTTCTCCTAGTTAAATACGAAAGGGGGGATTTTATTAAAGAATGGGGGTCGTTGTCAAGACTTTGTCGACGACGAAAAAGCAGGCATGTTAATTACAACAATTTTCAGAACTGCTTCGGAAACAGCCGGGCCATTTCGTTTTCGAGCCAGCGGGCAACTTCGGTGGCAGTCGGCATAGTCAGCATCGTAGCCAGACAACGTTCGCCGTCAGCGAGGGTCAACTGGCGCAGAATCTGCTTGACGCGGGGGATACCATGAGGACTCATCGACAGCTCACGCAGACCGAGCCCGAGAAGGATAGGGGTGTAGATCGGGTCGCCGGCCATCTCTCCGCACATACTGACCGGGATACCCCGCTTCTGTGCAGCATCGCAGACCGCCTTGAGCGCGCGCAGCACCGCTGGATGCAACGGCTCATAAAGGTAGGCAACGTGCTCATTGCCACGATCGACCGCCAGGCAGTACTGAATCAGATCATTAGTGCCGATGGAGAAAAAATCGACTTCGACAGCGAGCAGATCAGCGATCAGTGCCGCCGACGGTGTCTCAATCATCACCCCCAGGGGTACGTGTGCCGCCATAGGCACCCCTTCCGCCGCCAGCTCCAGACGAGCCGCCTCGACGCAGTGCCTGCACTCCCGCACCTCGGCGACGCCGGTGATCATCGGAAACATGATCTGCACCGCACCATGTGCGGAGGCGCGCAGGATCGCCCGCAACTGGGTGTGAAACAGGGTGCGCTCTTTAAGGGAGAACCGAACGGCGCGCAAGCCCATGACCGGGTTCGCCTCATCAAGCAGATTGATTTCTGGAACAAATTTGTCGCCACCGACATCGAGGGTGCGGATAGTCACCGGCTCTGGCGCCATGCTGGTGATGACCTCAGTATAGGCCTGATATTGCTCATCCTCATCCGGAGACGTTTCGCGCCCCATGAACAAAAACTCACTGCGCAGCAGCCCGACCCCCTCCGCCGCCTGGGACAGGGCCCCGTCCAGGTCTTGAGGTGTCTCGATATTGCAGCGCAGATGGATCCGATGACCGTCGCGGGTTTCAGCCTTCAGATCACGAAAACCGAGCAGTTCATGTTCCTGTAACTCGAAGGCCTTCTGCTTTTCCCGATATTCCCGGTACGTTGCAGCGGAGGGATTGAGGATCAATGTGCCACTGGTTCCATCGACAATCAACGGCACACCGCCGGGAACGTGCATTGTCGCCGATTCGAGACCAACAATGGCCGGGACACCGAGAGAGCGGGCCAGAATCGAGGTGTGGGAGGTACGTCCGCCCACATCGGTGACAAAGGCGATAATCCGGCTACGGTCAATCTGCATCGTATCCGCCGGCGACAGATCGTGCGCGACGATGATCACCTCACGGTCGATAGATTTCAGCGACGGGCGTTCCTCGCCGCTCAGATTGTACAAAATGCGATCGCCGATCGCTTCGATATCGGCACAGCGCTCACGAAGGTACTCGTCCTCGATATCATCAAAGATCGATCTAAAGCGGTGAATGGTCTTTTGCAGGGCGCCTTCGGCGTTGGTCTGCTCAGCCCGGATCACCTTGACGGTATCATCGACCAGAGCGGCATCTTCAAGGATCAACAGATGGGTGTCGATAATGTAGAGATGCTCCAGCAGACGCGGATCAGTGACCCCGCTACGAACATCGTTGAGTTGCTCCTTGGAGCGTTCAATAGCAGTCAAAAAACGCGAAACCTCAGCGTCAACGGCATCAGCAGCGATAGGGACGGCAATGGCACACATGCGTGCCCGGTGCAGCAGGAAAGATTCCCCGATGGCCACCCCGGGCGACGTGCCGATACCGACCAGAAGGGTATCCTGTGGAATGTCAGCCCTCGCCGAAGCCATCCTTGACCATCTCCTCAATAGCATTTATTGCCGTTTGTGCATCTTCGCCCGCTACCTCGACCGTAATACTCGATCCGCAGACGGCCGCCAGCATCAGAATACCCATGATACTCTTGGCATTAACCCGCTCTCCGTCCTTTTCAACGGTCACGTCACAGGAGAACGAATTGGCCAGTTTCACCAGCTGCGCCGCCGCACGGGCATGCAGACCAAGACGGTTAACGATTTTCAGTTCTTTGCTGATTACCATATGACTACCTGAAAAAGAGTCGCCAGCAACACCAGCGACAGACTGAGCAGCAGCAGGGCCGAGGCCCCCTTGCGGGCAAAAAAAACAAACACAAAAACCAGCGGCAGGGCCGCGCCGCCCCACCCGGCCGGCATGCCGGCACCGCGACAGGTCGCCACCGCCTGATATGCGAGCAGTCCGCCTAACACAACGACCATCCCTTCTTTGAGACGGATCGCCAGATCGGGGAGACGATGTCGCTGCACAATCTCGACGACACTGATTCCGAGGGTGTAGCCGCGCATGAATCCGAGCAGACGCATCCAAAGGTGCGGCAGATTAAACGCCAGTAAAAAGATGATCGGTGCCAGCAAAGAGCCTTTGACGGCAAAGAAGAGGGCCACACAGGCGGCCAGCGGACGGACCGCCCCCCAGAACAGGGCATCGCCAATGGCGGCATAAGGGGCCATGGTCATCGACTTGAAATCCTCGACCCCGAAGGTCCCCTCCTGTCCGGCGGCGCGACGCTGTTCGAGAGAAATCGTGGCGCCAAGGACGGGTGAAGCCATGAACGGATGGGTATTAAAATAAGCCATATGCCGGTGGTACGCCTCGCGCAGATCAGCGTCAGTGTAAAAAACACGTAACGCCGGCGACAGGACGTAAAGCACTCCCAGATTCTGCATCCGCTCAAAATTCCAGCTCGCCTGCAGCAGAAACGTACGCAGGAAAGAGCGGAACAAAACCGATCGGGGTAAGGGTTGCAGCAAACAGTCCTCCTAAAGCAGCCAGAGCATCAACATGGCACTGGCAAACGAAGCGCTGAACAGGGTCAGTACCCGGCTGACATTAATCGAGACCAGGATCATGGCTGCCCCGACTAAAGGAAAGACCAGTTGCATCCAGGGGGCAGGAGCCTCCAGCAAACCGATCAGTGACGGCATTAAAATGGCACAAAGCACACTCCCGGCCGCTGCAACAACAACAAAGGTCAACAAAGAGGCCAGAGCAAAGTGCCCGAGCCCGATCAGATGCATGCGATCAACCGCCTGAAGGTTGCCAGACTGGACACTGCGCCCGGCCCGCCGTGACAGGGTGTCATTAGCGCGCCGGGCCATGCGATCAAAAAGCTGTCCACACTTGGCCAGCGGCATGGCGATCAGCAGGCAAAAAATCACCACTGCCGGTTGAACACCCCCGTCCGGAAGAAGCGTTGCCGCCAGAAACGTTGCACCGACCGCGACCTGGGTATCATCGGGTGGGATCGAGGCGCCAACCGGCAACCGGCCTAGCCAGAGCAGCTCCAGCAACAGACCAACCTGAAGGCCGAGCTGGGGAACGCCCAGAACAAGACCGGCCAGAGGAGCAGCGACAATTGGCCGTGACACCATCAGCTGCAAGGCTGCCGTCCTGTCGAGGCCACATAAAACCGCCACTCCGGCAGCAAGAAGGCAGTCGAAAAAGGTCATCCCTCCCCTTTCACCTTCGGCAACATGCGCGACCAGGCAACCTCGCGTTCGGTGGGAACACATTGGGAGACAATCTCAACCCCGGCCGCTTCGAGCGCTTGCAAATCTTCGATATCCTCCGGTGCCAGGGCGATAGTGCATGAGCACTTCAACTTACCGGCCCCGGCATGCATATTCCCCAGATTCAGGGTCGTAATCGGCGCACCGGCACGAAATGCCAGCAGGGCATCCCGGGCGGTGGCAAACAGCAGCAGAACCCGGGCATCACCCAGTTCAGCGGAGTTGAGCAGATGCGCGACCGCCTCGACGGTATTGACAATCACCTGAATACTTTTCGGCACGGCCGCTTCCATCAGCAGACGACGCATGGTCGTCTGCGCCACCTCATCATTGGCGACAATGATGCAATTGGCATGAATGTTCGGCACCCAGGCTTCAAGAACCTGGCCATGAATCAAACGGTTATCGATACGGGCAAGAACCAGCTTCATACGAATATCACCTACCTTTTAAGCAGTTCACTGGCCAGTTGAATCCCTTGCTGGCCATAGGCTTTAAGGATCAGGGCCAGTTCCGTGAGGCCCAGGTCTGATTTGCTGTTGAAGAATTTCAGCACCATCGGCAGGCTGACGCCGGTCAGCAGGTCGACGCCCTCGGCGTCGATGAATGAGGCGCCGATATTCGCCGGCGTTCCGCCGAGCATATCGGTCATGATCAGCACCCCGTCGCCGTCACGCCCGACCGCGGCAATCGCCTCGGCAAACGATTGCCGGACCACTTCAACATCATCTTCACGCTGAACCGAAATCGCCCGTGCATTGGGCAACGGGCCGATGATCAGCTCACAGGCACGCAGCAGCGCTGCTCCCATATCGGCATGAGTGGCAATAACCAGACCCTTCATTCGTTCCCCTTATCCACGTCACGATGGACGACGCGAACCCTCGCTTCGGAATCGGCCAACGCCTTCGCCAGCGCTTCAACCACCGCAACGCTGCGGTGACGCCCACCAGTACAGCCGATCGAAATCGTCAGATAACTCTTCCCCTCCTGTCGGTAGTGTGGCAACAGGAACGCCAGAAGACTGTGAAACCTTTTGAGAAAGTCGCTGCCGACCGGGTGCTCTATGACATACCGGCTGACCGCATCTGAAAGTCCGGTCAACGGCTGCAACTCCTTGACATAGTGCGGATTGGGCAGAAACCGGACATCCATGACCAGATCGGAATCGGGTGGCACGCCGTAGCGGAAGCCGAAGGATTGCAGGCAAAGCAGAAACTGCCCGCCGGAGGTGTCCGCACGCACCAGTTCAAGGACACGTGCCCGCAATTGCTGGGGAGTCAGTCGTGAGGTGTCAAGAACTGCGGTTGAGCGCCGGTGCAGATCGGACAGGGCCAGGCGTTCGAGACGGATCCCTTCGGCAACACCGCCGTCAGTCGAGACCGGATGGCGGCGGCGGGTCTCGGAAAAGCGCCGCTGGATGACATCGTCGCTGGCATCAAAGAACAGGACCTCAAGTTGACAGCCGGCGGCGACAACGTTGTTGAGGACCTCGTCGCTGGCTGCGAGAAAATCCCGGTTGCGGGTATCAAACACCACCGCAACCCGTGCGCCGGAAACGGGATCCTGACGCAGAATTTCCAGCAGACCGGGGAGCAGGACCACCGGCAGATTATCGACGACAAAAAAACCGTCGTCCTCCAGAGCCCGCGCTGCAGTACTTTTGCCTGAACCCGACAGGCCGGTCACCACTATCAGTCGTTGCGGTTTCATTCGAGATTATCCCCGATGATCTCACGGGAATGCAGATGCGCCATCTCCGCCATCCTTTTTTCAAGGCGGTCCTGGAATTCAATCGCACTGTGATAACCCATCTCCTTGAGGATCTGGTTACGTGCAGCCACTTCGACGATGGAGGTGATATTACGCCCCGGGCGCACCGGAATACGCAAATGGGGGATACCGATACCGAGGATATCGTAAGTCTGGTCTTCGAGCCCGAGACGGTCATAATCTGCAGTCGGATCCCACTCGGAAAGTTCTATGGCCAGATCGATCTTCTTCCGTTCTCGAATAGCGGCAACCCCGAACAGGTGTTTGATATTGAGGATTCCAAGACCACGGATCTCCATGTGGTAATGGAGCAGGTCACTCCCCTCGCCGAACAGGACAGCTGGAAGTTTCAGTCGCACTTTGACCACATCATCAGCGACCAGACGATGCCCGCGTAGAATCAGATCGAGGGCACATTCACTCTTGCCGATGCCGCTCTTGCCGAGCAGGAGCACCCCGACACCGAGGACATCAACCAGAACACCGTGAATGGTCTTCGATGGCAGCAGACGCTCTTCGAGAAACCGGGTAATCAGGGTAATGAAGGTGGAACTCTGATGATGGGTGCGTAACAACGGGATGCCGTTGTTCTCAACTTCAGTGACCAGTACGGCAGGCGGGGTCAACCCCTTGGTAATGATAAAACAACAGATAGGTGAGGTACAGAGGGTGCGGACATTTTCAGCCGCTGTTGCGACCGGCAGTTGCTGCAGGTAGGTCAACTCGGTCGAACCGAGCACCTGAACCCGATCGGCGTGCAGGCTGGTCGTGTAACCGGCAAGCGCCAGACCGGGCTTTTGAATGCGGGGAGCACGAATCAGGTTGTGCAGACCGGACCCGCCCGCCAGCAGTTCGAGATCGAGTCCCGCTTCTTTCTCGTCAAGAAGTTCCTGAATGCGCAATCCGGGCATGAAGCCTCGAGAAGTTAGAGTTTACCGTCTTCTTCGGTGATAATCCGGTAAAGCTCGGCGCTGTCCTCGGCGGCAAGCAGGGCATCACGAATGGACGGATTCTTCAATAGTTTGGAAATACGAGCCAGTGTTTTCAGATGGATACCGACCGAATCTTCCGAAGCCAGAAGGAGAAAAAAGAGGTGCGCCGGTTTGCCATCCATGGAATCGAATTCGACGCCACCGCGACTGCGGCCGAAGGAGAGCAACAGTTGGTCAACATTTTTTAGTTTGCCATGTGGAATTGCGACCCCGTCGCCAATGCCGGTACTGCCCAGACGTTCACGTTCATGCAGCACGCGCAAGATGGCATCACGGTCCAGTCCGGAGTGAGCACGGATAAGAGCTTCGGCCAACTCATCCAACGCGGCATTCTTCCCGGTGGCTTTCATCTGCGGCACCACCGCCGCCGGCGCCAGTAACTCTGCTATTTTCATAACTGCTCGTTGTCCTGATAAAATGTACTTCAAAAACGGGAAAATGGATGGCGGAAAAGAGCAAGAAACCCTTTTCCGCCACCCACACGGTTTGTCCTATTTCGCCTGCGGAACAATCACTCCGTAGTTGCCATCCTTACGCCGGTAGACGACGTTGACCTCTTCGCTGCTGGCATCGGTATAGACCAGAAACTCCTTGTGCATCAGATTCATCTGCATGACCGCCTCCTCGACGGCCATCGGCTTAACGATGAAATTATCCGTGCGCACGATCTCCGGGGAACCATCTCCAGTGTCGATGCTCTCCGCATCGAATATGGTCTTGCTCACCTGACGCTCGCGACCGGACAGAGGCTTGTGCGCCTTGAGTTTTTCGCGGTAACGCTTCAACTGACGCTCTATTTTGTCAACCACTGCATCGATCGATGCATACATATCGCCGGTCTCTTCCGACCCCTTGATCGTTATCCCCTTGGCGGTCAGCGTCACCTCGGCCTTGTGTCGGATCTTCTTGGCCACGGTCAGAACGACCTGAGCATCAATCGGCTCGTCGATGTACTTCTTGACCCGGCCGACCTTCTCCTCAGCATAAGCCCGGATCGGGTTACTGGCTTCCATGTGGCGAAACGTAATGGCAATCTGCATATAAAAGAACCTCCTGTCGATTCAAGAACCCCCGGTGAAAATACGGCGGTCAGCTTGGAAAAAGTATAGCACACCTGATTGATGTGCGTGTCGGGAATGGATCAGCCCTTCGATTAATTCAACCGATCGATCCATACGGCAAAATCAAAAGAGCCGCTTGCGCTCAGTCGAAGAACCAAGACCCAGCATTTCGCGGTATTTTGTCACCGTGCGTCGGGCAATATCAATACCATTTTGTCGCAATAAAGCGACAATTTTCTGATCAGAATAAGGCTTCTTGATGTTTTCGCTGGCAATAATCTCTTTAATCCGGGTCTTGACACTCTCGGATGCAACGACGTCACCGCCCGTGGTACTGATGCCGCTGTTGAAAAAGTATTTTAATTCAAACAGGCCACGCGGGGTCTGCATGTACTTGTTGGTGGTGACACGACTGATCGTCGATTCGTGCATTTCGATATCTCCGGCGACATCACGCAGCACCAGGGGCTTGAGATGTTCAATACCGTGCTCGAAGAAATCGCGCTGAAACTTGACAATACTCTTGGCGACCTTGTAGATGGTGCGCTGGCGCTGGTGAATACTCTTGATCAGCCAGACCGCGCCGCGCATCTTCTCCTGAATGTATTCACCAGCTTCCTGATCGACCTCGGTGGCACCGGAGAGGGCACTGCGATAAAAAGAGTTGATGCGCAGATTCGGCAAACCTTCGTCGTTCAGCACCACCACATACTCACTGCCGACCTTGTGCACAAAAATATCAGGAGTAATGTAATGAACATCCTCAGCGCCATAAGGAGAGCCGGGACGGGGATCGAGACCGGAGATTAACTTGGCCGCCACAATGACTTCGTCGAGGCTGACACCAAGCGTTTTGGCAATGGCCGGATAGCGGCGGGTCTCCAGATCGGCAATATGATCGGTCAGTATCTTCTCAACCAGAGAGTCCTGCATCCCGAGCAGGCGCACCTGGATCAGCAGACACTCCTGCAGACTACGCCCGGCCACACCGGGTGGGTCAAACTCCTGAACCATGACCAGAACCGCTTCGACCGCCGGCAGTGAAGCTTCACAGGCAACAGATATCTCGTCAACCGACGCTTTAAGATAACCATCCTCGTCGATGTTACCGATCAGTTCCGTTGCAATCCGCCGCTGATCTTCATCAAAGTGGGACAAGGTCATCTGCCACATGAGATGATCGACAAGCGTCGTTGACCGGGTCAGCAGATTTTCGAATGAAGGCCGCTCGTCATCCTCTTCATAGGCACTGGCAACCGTACCTCCGAGGCTGTAACCTTCGAGATAGGATTGCCAGTCGATGTCACTGAAACCCTCATCTTCACCCCGAACCTCTTCGATCTGATTGTCACCGGCACTCTCAGCCTGCGGCTCCCCCTCAAGGTTTTCGGCATCAACGCCGGTCGGCTCCAAAGGTTCAACTTCTGCCGTCTCTTCCAGAACCGGGTTCTCTTCCAGTTCCTGCTGAATCACCTCGACCAGCTCCATGCGCGACAATTGCAGCAGCTTGATCGCCTGCTGTAACTGCGGCGTCATCACCAGCTGCTGTGTCATCTTCAGTTGTTGTCGAAGCTCAAGAGCCATCGGATATTACCTTTGTTGCGCCTGCTACCAGAGGCGGAACTGCTCCCCCAGATAGATTTCCCGGGCACGGGGACTGGCCGCAATCTCGTCCGGCGATCCCTGCTCGAGGATCTCGCCTGCGTTTAGAATATAGGCCCGATCACAGACACCGAGAGTCTCACGTACATTGTGATCGGAAATCAGCACCCCGATTCCCTGTTCCTTAAGGTTGCGAATGATATTCTGGATATCGATGACCGCGATGGGATCGATACCGGCAAACGGTTCATCGAGCAGAATAAACTGCGGCGACAGCACCAGCGCGCGAGCAATTTCGATTCGGCGGCGCTCCCCGCCCGAGAGGGCATACCCCTTGGTTCTGGCTACATGGGTCAGGCGAAACTGTTCAAGGAGCTCATCCTTGCGCCCCTGCCGCTTCGAGCGCGGCAGATCAAGGGTCTCGATGATCGCCAGCAGGTTCTCTTCGACGGTCAGTTTTCGAAAGACCGAAGCCTCCTGGGGCAGATAGGAGATCCCGGCCCGCGCCCGATCGCACATCGGCAAGGTTGTTAATTCCCGGTCATCAAGATAGACCGTACCGGCATCGGGATGAATCAGGCCAACAACCATGTAAAACGAGGTGGTCTTACCGGCACCGTTGGGACCAAGCAGGCCGACGACTTCGCCGGAAGCAACGTCAAGATCGACCTCGCTCACCACCTTGCGGCCCCGATATGCCTTGCTCAGGCCACGGGCGAGCAGACGCCGGCTCACTCTGACGCTCCTTGTGGACGGAAGACCGCGTTAACCCGCGATGACGGCTCGCTGCTGATCACACTGCGCGCCTCATTCAGATAGTAAACGATCTCATCGCCGGACACCGAACTGCCTGCTTCATGAACTTCAGCATGGCCGGAGAGCACCACTTTCCCATCATGATTCAGGAACAGACCACGATCGGCAACAGCAACCCGCTCGTTCTGGACGATGCGAACATCACCACTAAACTCGGCGCGCTCAACATCACCCTTGCCCCCGGTTGTGTAATGAACCGTCATCGACCGGGCATGAATGGCCACATCACCTTGACGGGCTGTTACCTGGCCGGTAAAGGTCACGATGTTTTTTTGCATATCGGCATCGAGGCGGTCGGCGCTGACATGAATCGGCTCCTTCGAACGCAACGGCAGTGTCGATTCGGCCCGCACCACCTGCGGTAACAGAAGAAGAACCCACAGACATCCTGTCAATACAAACCGCGTCATGGAACCGCAATTCTCCCGAAAAACTTCGCATCCACCTGTTTAAGCAACTGCATGCGGCGGGTGTCAATTTGATAAATCAGGCCGACACCGCTGACCTGGTAATCAGGGGCGACCACGGCGACCAACCCCTCGGTGCGGACGGTCCGTTCAGCGTCGACAAACAGCAGGTCCTCGGCCTTCAAGATCTGACCGAGGGTGGTCTTGACCTCAACATTACCCGTCAGTTGCACCTGACGCTGCTGCAGATCAAGGTGACCGGTTCTGGCCGTGATGCCGATATCGCCGTTACGGCTGTCAAACACCGTCATCCGGATATTCTCGACCCGCGCCCGGCCGGTCTCAAGATCGTGGGCGGCGGAATCGGCCTGAAGCGACCAGATACGCTCACCGTCGCGGGTCTCGGTATAGTGAATGGTCTGCATCGCCAGATCGGCTTCGGGACGGATCAGATCAACCATCTGCTCCACCGGCGCCATCAACAACTGATCGGCGACATAAACCGACAGAGAAACAGCAACGAGCAGAATCAGCCCGGCCAGAAAATTACGTGCAATAAACCACTTCGCCATAGATGTGTACTATATCACCGGGCAGCAGAGCCTGTAAAGGCGCATATTATGATCTTGGCATGGGATTTGAATGAGTGGCGCCCTCAGACCGTAAAATATTTCCCGGCAACCGACTCCCAGTAGCCTCCACCCCGCAGCAGCAGATCGCAAATTTCGCGTACGGCACCGCGACCACCCGGACGGTTGGTAACGTAGTGGACGTGCTCGCGCACATCCTCCACACAATCGGCCACCGTCGCAGCAAAGCCGACCCGGCGCAGAATCGGCAGATCAACAATATCGTCGCCGACATAGGCCACCTGGTCATCGCTCAGACCCAGATCTGACAGGATCTGACGGTAGGGGATCAGCTTGTCCTTGGCTGCCTGGTGGACGATCTCAATACCGAGCTCGCGGGCGCGATGCAGGACCACTGTCGATTCGCGCCCGGTAATAATTCCGGTCAAAAGTCCGGCGCGTTGCAGCATCTTCAGCCCATGGCCATCCTTGACGTCAAACGCCTTGGTTTCGGTGCCGTCACTGCCGTAGATGATACGCCCATCGGTAAGGACACCATCGACATCGAGCAGCAGGAGGCGGATTTTTTGCAGGCGCTGTTCCATCAGACCACCCCCGCCTTAAGCATGTCATGCAAGTGAATGACGCCGACCGGCACCCGGTCTTCGTCAGTCTCAAAAACAAACAATGAGGTGATCGACAACTCGTCCATGCGCTGCAACGCTTTGGCCGCAAGATTACTGCGTAGAATCCTTTTCGGATTTTTGGCCATGACATCACAGATCGGCTGATTGAGGGAATCGATACTCTTTTCGATGGCCCGGCGCAGATCACCGTCGGTAAAGACCCCGACCAGTTCCCCCTGCGCATTGGCAATCCCGGTAATCCCGAGCTTTTTGTTAGTGATTTCGAACAGGGCTTCCTTGACGCTGACGCTGCTGTCGACCAGCGGAATCGCCGCCCCGCTGTGCATCAGATCCTCGACCCGGGTCAGCAGACGACGGCCAAGGGAGCCGCCGGGGTGGAACAGAGCAAACTCCTCCTCCTTGAAGCCGCGTTCAAGCAGCAGGGCGACGGCCAGGGCATCACCCATGGCCAGAGTTGCGGTGGTGCTGGAGGTCGGCGCCAGTCCGAGGGGACAGGCCTCTTCACGAACCGAAATATCGATGGAGACATCTCCGGCGCGAGCAAGGGTGCTTTTCGGATTGCCACTCATGGCGATCAGCGGCAGTCCCATGCGTTTGATCACTGGCAGGATACGAGTGACCTCCTCGGTCTCCCCTGAGTTGGAGACCGCAATAACCACATCGCCCTTCATCAGCATGCCGAGGTCGCCATGCACCCCTTCTGCCGGGTGTAAAAACAGGGCTGGAGTGCCGGTTGAGGCCATGGTGGCGGCGATCTTCTGACAGATCAGGCCCGATTTGCCCATGCCGGTGATCACCACCCGCCCCTGACAGGCGAGCATCATCTCCACTGCCCGACTGAATTCACCGTTGATGCGATCGATCAGGGTGAGGACCG
>DDWE01000054.1:0-14636 GCA_002345625.1 Desulfuromonadaceae bacterium UBA2294
GGAAAAAGAGATCCAGGCCTTTGTCAGCGACGAGTACTGGACGCTGGAGGCCGACCTGGCCGTGCGCGGCGAAGCCTTCACCGCCCGCCTGCAGCAGCTCGATGGCCAGAAACTCGACAAGCTGGCACTTGGTAATCAGGCCGCTATTGACGCCGTTTTAGCCGCGCTGAACAACGCCAGCTACGCGGTCAGCAATGTCGTGCGCAAGGAGAAGAAGCGCAACCCGGCACCGCCGTTTACCACCAGCACCCTGCAGCAGGAGGCGAGCCGCAAACTCGGCTTCTCGGCGCGCAAGACCATGAGCACCGCACAGAAACTGTACGAGGGGATCGACATCGGTGACGGCGCCGTCGGTCTGATCACCTACATGCGTACCGACTCCGTCGCCCTGTCGACGGTCGCCACGGATGAAGCCCGCACTGTGATCTCCGCCCTTTATGGCAAGGAATACGCTCTCGACAAACCCCGCGCCTTCCGCAACAAAGCCAAAAACGCCCAGGAAGCGCATGAAGCCATTCGGCCGACGGTCATCGGCCACCTGCCGCAGCAGATCAAAAACGCCCTGACGCCCGACCAGTACCGGCTGTACCAGCTGATCTGGAACCGCACCGTCGCCTCGCAGATGGCCACCGCGCTGCTCGATGCCACCAGCGTCGACATTACCGCCGGCGAGCGCTGTGTGTTTCGTGCCAGCGGCCAGGTCGTGCGCTTCCCCGGCTTCATGAAGGTTTACATCGAGGGGACCGACAACGGTCGCGACGAGGGTGACGACGAGTCAAAAGAGGGGCTGCTGCCGCAGATGGAGACCGGCGATGCTCTCGACTGCCGGGAACTCCGACCGGAACAGCATTTCACCCAACCGCCGCCCCGGTTCACCGAGGCGAGCCTGGTCAAGACCTTGGAAGAGTACGGCATCGGCCGCCCGTCGACCTACGCCTCGATCATGAACACCCTGGTCACCCGCAAGTATGTCCGCCTCGAGAAGCGCGCCTTCTACCCGGAGGATATTGGTATGGTGGTCAGCGAACTGCTGGTCACCCATTTCCAGAAATACGTCGACTACGACTTCACCGCCCGTCTCGAAGAAGATCTCGACGCCATCTCGCGCGGTGAGGCGCAGTGGCGCCCGGTGCTGCGCCAATTCTGGGACCCGTTCATTGCTCTGCTCAAACAGAAGGAGAACGAAGTCGGCAAGGGGGAGATGACGACCGAGGCAACCGACCGCAATTGCCCCGAGTGCAGCCAACCGCTGGTGATCAAACTTGGTCGTCGTGGCAAGTTCATCGCCTGTTCCGGCTTTCCGGATTGTCGCCACACCGAGCCGCTACCGGCCAATGGCGACACGTCGGAGCCGGTGGAACCGGTCTTTTCTGAAGAGAAGTGCGAGAAATGCGATGAGCTGATGCTGATAAAGGATGGCCGCTACGGCAAGTATCTCGCCTGCTCCGGCTACCCGGCCTGCAAAAACATCCAGCCGCTGATTAAACCGCGTGCCACCGGCGTCGCCTGCCCGGTCTGCAAGGAAGGCGAGTTGACCGAGAAGAAATCGCGCTACGGCAAGATCTTCTTCTCCTGCAACCGTTACCCGAAATGCAAATTCGCAGCCTGGGACCCGCCGGTCGACGAACCCTGTCCGAAATGCGCCTTCCCCATCCTCGTCGACAAGACCACCAAACGCGACGGCACCGTGCGCAAGTGTACGCAGGAGAGCTGCGACTACAAACTGGTCCTGGTCCCACCGGACAAACCGGCCGCTGCACCCAAAGCCAAGGCCGCTGCCAAACCAAAGGCCAAACCAAAGGCCAAACCGAAAGCCGCTGCGAAAAAACCGGCGGTCAAGGCGAAGAAATAGCAGTCAGGTTACCCCGCAAGCCAGCAAAAAACCGCCGTCGGCATCGCGCCGTGCGGCGGTTTTCTATAGAACCACCGATAACCCAAAAAACCCTAGCCCTTGAGGCACCACCTAACCATGTCCCAACCAAAACTGACCATCATCGGCGGCGGACTCGCCGGTTGCGAAGCGGCCTGGCAGATCGCCCGTCACGGCCTGCCGGTCGTGCTGCATGAAATGAAGCCACAGCGCTTCTCACCGGCCCACCACAGTGACGCTCTGGCCGAGCTGGTCTGTTCCAACAGCCTGCGCGGTGCCGGTCTGCAAAACGCCGTCGGCTGTTTGAAGGAAGAGCTGCGCCGTTGCGGCAGCCTGACTCTGGCTGCGGCCGACGCAACGGCGGTCCCGGCCGGCGGCGCTCTGGCCGTCGATCGCGATGCCTTTTCGGCCTGCATCACCGAATCGATCGCACAGCACCCGCTGATCGATCTGCAGCGCGGTGAAGTTTGTAAAATCCCGGACGAGGGGACCGTCATCATCGCCAGCGGGCCACTGACCTCCGATACCCTGGCCGCAGCGATTGTTGAACGTACCGGAAACGACCGGCTCTATTTCTACGACGCCATTGCGCCGATCATTGAGGCCGACTCCATCGACCTCAACATCGCCTGGCGCGCCTCACGCTATGACAAAGGAGGGGCTGACTACCTCAACTGCCCGTTCAGCGCCGAGCAATATGCGACCTTTGTCCGCGAGCTTTTGACCGCCGAGACCGTCCCCTACCACAACTTCGAAAAGGCGCAGCATTTTGAAGGCTGTCTGCCGATCGAAATCCTGGCGGCGCGGGGCGAGCAGACTCTGGCCTTCGGACCGATGAAACCGGTCGGCCTGCCCGATCCGAAGACCGGCCGCATTCCGGCAGCGGTGCTGCAACTACGCCCTGAGGACCGTGACGGCCGGCTCTACAACATGGTCGGTTTCCAGACCAAGCTCACCCACCCGGAGCAAAAGCGGCTGTTCCGCACCATCCCCGGCCTTGAGCAGGCAGTCTTCGCTCGCCTCGGCAGCATGCACCGCAACACCTTCCCCAACGCGCCGACCTGCCTCAATCTACACCAGCAACTGCATAGCGACCCGCGCCTGTTCTTCGCCGGCCAGATCACCGGTGTCGAGGGCTACGTCGAATCGGCTGCGTCGGGCTTCCTCGCCGGAGTCAGTGCCGCCCGCGGCGTCCTTGACCAGCCGTTGCTGGCGCCACCGGCCACCACCGCCTTGGGCGCGCTGTTGACGCATCTGACCGAAAGTGACCCGGCACAGTTCCAGCCGGCCAATGTCACCTACGGCCTGTTTCCGCCCCTGACCGAACGTCACCGCAAGCGCGCCGAGCGCCGCCTCGCCCAGGCTGAACGCGCCCTGACCGACATCGCCGTCTGGTGGGCACAGATGGCAAAGGATCTGTCATGAACAACCCGGCTATAGTCCTCGCCTCGGCCTCGCCCAGACGTCGCGAAATGCTCACCCGCCTCGGCATCGCTATCGCCGTCGTCCCCAGTGACTGCGACGAAAGTCTTCTGGCGAATGAGTCGCCGGAAGCGCACGTTGTCCGCCTGAGCATCGCCAAGGCGCAAGCCGTCGCACAGCGCAGTGGGGTCCCGGGACGCTGGTTTATCGGCAGCGACACCGTCGTCGTCCGTGACGTCGAAATCCTCGGCAAACCGGCCGATGCCGCCGACGCCGCGCGCATGCTCCGCTCCCTGTCCGGTCGCAGCCACCGCGTTGTCTCCGGCTACGCGGTACTCGACCGGCAGACCGGCGCCAGAATCGATGGGGCGATTACGACCGCCGTCACCTTCCGCCAGTTGACAGACGGTGAAATCGCGCGCTACATTGCCAGTGGTGAGCCGGCCGACAAAGCCGGTGCCTATGCTATTCAGGGCCTCGGTGCCGCGTTGATTGAGCGCATTAACGGCAGCTACACCAGCGTCGTCGGCCTGCCGCTGTGCGAAGTCGTCGCCGCGCTGGAAACCTTCGGCGCCGTCACCCTGTTTGCAGACGTGCCGATCGAAAACTGAGTCGTAGCAGTCTATTTGACGCAGAGGCGCAGAGGCGCGGAGACAAGGATTGATAAAGACCTGTTTATTTGATTTTTTCTCTGCGCTTCGGCGCCTCCGCGTTATGCGTATATGGTAAAAGTGCTTTTATAACCCACAATCTTCGAGGCCGTTTGATGCCGATTGCTGCCAATCTCAAAACGATCCAGCAGCGCATGACCGCCGCCTGTGCGCGCAGTGGCCGGCCGGCAAAGAGCGTGCGCCTGCTCGCAGTCAGCAAGACGGTCGACAGCGAACGAATCGCTGCCGCAGTCGCCGCCGGACAGAAACTCTTCGGAGAAAATTACGTTCAGGAGTTTGTCGCCAAGCAGGCTGAGCTGTCGGCCGATCTTCACTGGCATTTCATCGGTGCCCTGCAGAGCAACAAAGTTAAATACCTTGCCGGCAAGGTGAGCATGATCCACTCTGTCGATCGTCTCTCTCTGGCCAAGGAGATTGACCGCCAGTGGCAGCACCTCAACCAACGCATCGACATCCTGCTCCAGGTCAACGTCGGCGATGAAACCAGCAAGGCCGGCGTAGCAGCAAACGATCTTGAAACTCTGGTGCGCGCTGTTGCCGCCCTGCCGAACCTTCGGGTTTGCGGTCTGATGGCGCTCCCCCCCTACAGCGATGACGCCGAAGCGACCCGCCCCTGGTTTCGCCAGCTGCGCCATCTTGCCGCCGCCATCGACGCTCTTGCCCTGCCCGGCGTTGAGATGAGTGAACTCTCCATGGGGATGAGCCACGATTTCGAGGTGGCGATTGAGGAAGGGGCAACTCTGGTCCGGGTCGGCACCGCCTTGTTCGGTGAACGCGTCTATAGCTGATAAACCCATTAGACAAACGCAAAGCTTTTGACGCAGAGGCGCAGAGACGCAGAGTAAAAAACAGGCAAAAAACGACCTTTCTCTGCGCTTCAGCGCCTCTGCGTCAATCCTTTTTTTACTTTTTTTTCATTGATGCAGTTAGCTTTTTTTATAACTGTTACGAAGGCGACCATGCCTGACCTCACCCCTGCCAGCGCAACTGCGCACCCTGCCCTGCTGTTCGATCTCGACGGCACCCTGGTCGACTCGGTCGCCGATCTTGGCAGCGCCGTCAACCGGCTACGCGCCGAGCACAGTCTGCCGCCGCTTCCACCAGCAACGATCCGGACCTGCGTCGGTGACGGGGCGACGGTGTTGGTGCAACGCACCCTGCCAGCCGAAGCGTTCAGCGTCGCTGCCCTGCAGCGTTTTCTCGCCCTCTACGCCGACGTGCTCCTCGACCAGACCCGCCCCTACCCCGGCATCGTCGACTTTCTGGCCGCGCGCCGCCACTGGCCGCTAGCGGTGGTGACCAACAAACCGGAAGGGATGACCCGCGTCCTGCTGGCCGGCCTCGGTCTCGACATCTATTTTCCGGTGATCATCGGCGGTGACACCCTGACGGAGAAGAAACCCCATCCGGCGCCGGTACTGGCGGCGCTAAAGCATCTCGGTTGCCGACCACAGGATGCGGTGATGATCGGCGACCATCACACCGACCTGCGCGCCGGGGCCGCCGCCGGCACCCGTACCTGCTTCTGCGTCTGGGGGATCGGCCAGGACGACGGGCTGCCGACGGACCACCGCGCCACCACCGTCAACGATCTGCAACAGCTGTTTCCGGTCCAACCATGATCGCGACGCCAACACCACTCAAACAACGCGACATCGCCCTGTTCTTCTTTCCGTTGCTGCTCAACGTCCAGTTCATGAGTGTGTCACACTCGATCATCAATGCAGCGCTGGCCCGACAGCAGGACTATATCGTCGCCCTGGCCGCCTTCTCCGTCGCCATGGTGCTGCACCTGTTTCTCGCCTCCCCCTCCTATCAGAATCATACGATCACCATCGCCATGGTGCGCGGCGCGCAGTCACTGCGCAGCGTCCTGATTTTTGCCGCTTTGGTCGCGACCTATGTGTCGATCATGCTCGCGCTGGTCGCCTTCACTCCGGTCGGCGATTTTGTCCTCGGCCGGATTCTCGGCGTCAGCGGTGCCATTGCCGACCAGGCCCGTGATGTGCTCGCCATCCTGGTCTTTCTCCCTTTTGTCACCGGCTTGCGCGGCGTTGCCCAGGGGCTGGTGATCCAGGCGCGCCGGACCAGTCTGGTCTCTTTTGCCACCGGGGTGCGCATCGGCGCGCTGTTAGCGGTGCTGCTGCTGTGCCACCGCTGGTGGGATGGTGCCCGTCTCGGCGCCATCGGCCTGTTGACCTGCGTCAGCGTCGAGACACTGGTCATCAGCCTCTGCGCCCTGCAGGTGCGGGTCCGTCACGCCGGCGGCGTTGAACGGACGCCGGGAGAGGTGTTACGCTACGCCTTCCCCCTCGCTTACTCCTCCTGTCTGCAGCAGACCATTCCACTGCTGATCAATGCCATCATCAGCCGCCTGCCGGAAGCGCCACTGGCTCTGGCCGCGTTCGGCATTATCCGCGGTTTCCTGTTTCTGCTCGCCGGGCCGATGCGCAACCTGCAGCAGGCAACGATGACTCTGGTTGCCACTGCGGCCGACCATGTCGTGCTGATCACCTTCTTCCGCCGGGTCGCTGCCGGCATGGCGCTGATCATGCTGCTCATTGCCCTCCCCCCCTTAAACGGGTTGATTCTCGGGCAGGTCATGGGCCTCGATACCGCCATGCGCAGTTATATTGCCTGGCCGCTGGTCCTCTGCATGCTCTACCCGGCCCTCTACGGTGCGGCCAACCTGTTGCGGGGCCGTTTTGCCAGTACCCACAGAACCGCCAGTCTTGGCGTATCAACCATCATCAAAACCTTTTATATGCTGCTGTGCTGGGCGATTCTGGTTCCGCTGGCACCGCCGATACCCGGGGTATTTGTCGCCGTCGGACTCCTGCTGAGCGCCGAGGCTCTGGAAGTTCTCTATCTGCGCCGCCAGCTGCGTCGCCTCAACCTCGGGTACACGACAACGCCGTAAACAAGGAGTTTTCGACATGACCTACGCCGAACTCACCACTGCCCTGCGCGTTCTCGGCCTGCCGCAGCAGGCGACCCTGGCCGAGATCCACCAGCGCCACCGGTCTCTGGTCAAAGCCCACCACCCTGATATTGCCGCTGACGACGATCCGCAAACCATCCGCCGCATCAACGCCGCCTACACCCTGCTCCGCGATTACTGCGCCACCTACAGCTACTCCTTTTCCCACGAGGAATTCCTGCGCCAGAACCCGGAAGAACGGATGCGTCTGCAGTTCTATGACGACCCGGTCTGGGGGAATAGCAAACCAGAACCGGATTAATCTATCTCTCACTACCCCCCTCGTTTTTCCTAAAATCTATCAAGAACAGCGATCTTGGACACGTTTTTGCTTTCATTAGATTAACAAGTAGAACGGTGAACATCATCGGTTATATTCTCCCTGATCTGACGCAAAAAGCTGACGCCTAGCTGGCGTCTCGACGGGGATGAAGATTCGGTTGGATGGCAATACCGTGAAATAGCGGGACCTTGTGCCATCAACATAGCAGCAGAGAGGAGGATTGGATTAGGCAGGAACAGGGGAAGGAATCCCCGTAAACGTGGTTTAGCGAAGAAAACCGCTACAGATCGTGAAATGACCCCGGCGGACAGGTCCGCCATATCCTACAAACAGACTACTGACCTTGAGGTGATGACCATGGGCTTGATCTTCAGCAGTTTCGTAATTCTTGCAGTCGCGGCACTCGGTTGCCAGTTGTACTTTTACCTGCAACACTCACAGGACTGATAGCAGCACACACTATCGGTGGTTCAACGTCCGCAATTCGCTCGCCGGCCCTTTGCCTAGCCGGGCGAGAAATACCACGTGCCGCAATCCGCCGCGCCCCGGCCGCTCCAGGGTGACGGTGAACCCGGCAGCGCGCAGTCGCTGAGTGAAACCCTCGTCGGGGTTCTCCCCCCAGATGGCGAAGGTGCCACCATCTGGCAACAAAGACCGGACACGCTCGATGGCGTGACGGCCGTAGAGCGGATCATTCTGCCGATCGGTGCGAAAGTGTGGCCCCTTGTAGAGATCGTAGATCACTGCATCGTAGGTTTCACCCTTGCGTCCGGCCTGCTTCACCAGCTCCGCCACGTCGCCGATCTTTATCCGCAGGCGCGGATCATTGACGACGCCATCGGTCAACACGGCCAACGGGCCACGACACCACTGCACCACCACCGGATTGAGCTCGGCCACCACCACCTCGGCGTCAGCCGGCAGGCTGTCGAGGACCGCCCGCAGCGTACACCCCATGCCCAGCCCCCCGACCAGAACCCGCGGCGCCGGCCGCTTCTCCAGCCCGCGACAACCGAGTTGACCCAGCACCACTTCGGAACGGTTCGCCAGGCTGTTCATCAACACCAGACCACCGACGGTGATCAGAAAATCGCGCGTGTCGCGCTGGCGCAGTTCGAGAACCCCTTCGTCAGTGGTGATGCTTTCGATAATTTTCCACGGTTTGGCCATGATGAAACCTTTATGCCTTGCGCAAAGGGGATGGTTATTCCCGTCATGAGTCAGCACAGACTACACCACCGGAACGACTTGATAAACGCAAAATCACGTCTGAACATCAAGGGACAGCCAAACAATCTGTGCCAAACTACTTGTGGGCTTTTGCGGTGAATTGCGTTATTCTTTTTTTTGTGAAAACGGATTAATCTTTTCCGGCAGAAGATTTCAAGAAAACTCGAAGCATTAAACTCTCCATGCCCCCTGTTTTACGGGAGTTATCATGCCGTCTTTTTATCCACGCCTGCACCCCCTTCTGTCCATCTGTACGACCCTTCTGGCCGCCAGCCTCATCTTCCTCCCTATCCCGACACATAGCCAGGCCACTGCCGAGAAACGGCAATCGATCCGCGTGGTCATGGATGACAACTACCCGCCTTACGTGTTCAAGGATGGACAGGGCAACCTGCAGGGGATCATCATCGACCAGTGGCGGCTTTGGGAGGAAAAGGCCGGCATCAGCGCCATAATAAGCGGCATGGACTGGGCCGAGGCCCAGCGCCGTATGCAGGCGGGAGAATTCGATGTCATCGACACCATTTTCTTTAACGACAGCCGCGACAAAATCTACGACTTCACTAAACCTTACGCCCGACTGGACGTCCCCCTTTTCTTTCATAAAGATATCTCGGGGATTCATGGTCCGGGAGATACCCGAGGTTTTCTGATTGCTGTAAAAGACGGTGATGCAGCCATCGACATTCTGCGCCAGCACGGTAGCAGCAACGTCATCGAATACCCGAGCTATGAAGCGATTATCGCGGCAGCGCGGGATGGCAAGGTCAAGGTGTTCACCGTCGATCGCCCGCCAGCCTTGTATTACCTCAACAAAATGGGGATCCAGGACCAGTTTCGCGAGACGGAACCGATGTTTACGGGAGAGCTACATCGGGCGGTAGCAAAAGGGCAGAGCGATCTGCTGGCAACCGTGGAGGCGGGGTTTGCAAGAATCTCCCCGACGGAGTACCAAAGCATCGATAAACACTGGATGGGGGCGCCACTCAGCAGCCATCCCTATTTTAAATATGCCGGCTATCTGGCCATTAGCCTTGTTGCCATAGGCGGCCTCCTGCTGGTATGGCTTTTCTTGCTGAAGCGCTCAGTTGCCGGCAAAACGCGTGAACTGGCTGAAAGCAAAAAATTCCTCGACAGCATTATTGAAAACCTCCCGCTGATGATTTTTGTCAAAAACGCCTCAGACCTCACCTTCAGCAAAATCAACCAGGCCGGAGAAGAGATGTTGGGCCTGAGCAGGGAACAACTGATGGGAAAAACCGTCTACGATTTTTTCCCAACCGCTGAAGCCGACTTGTTTACAACAAAAGATCGGGAGGTTTTGGCCGTGGAAGGCACGGTCGACACCCCGGAGGAGACCGTACAGACCGACAGAGGGCCGAGGCTGCTGCACACACGAAAAATGGCCATCCGGCAAAAAAATGGTGAGGCGACCCACTTGGTTGGCATCTCGGAAGACATTACTGAGCGCAGGCAAGCGGAAGAGGCATTGCGCCACACCAATGAACTCTTCGCCCGGTTCATGCAACACTCTCCGGTCTACACCTTTATCAAGGAGATCACCGAGACCGAAAGCCGGGTATTGCAGGCCAGTGATAACTACCTGCAGATGGTTGGAATCCGCGGTTCAGAGATGATTGGCAAAACCATGGCCGATCTTTTTCCGGCTGAGTTTGCCGCCAAAATCACCGCCGATGACTGGCGAATCGTCTCAAAAGGGGAGGTTTTGGTACTGGAAGAAGAACTCGATGGCCGCAGTTACACCACCATCAAATTCCCGATCGTTCAGGGCGAAAAGAACATTCTTGCCGGCTACACCATCGATATCACCGAGCGCAAACAATCCGAGGCGGAGCGCCTGAAACTGGAGCAGCAACTGCTGCATACCCAGAAACTGGAGAGCCTTGGTGTTCTGGCCGGTGGCATCGCCCACGACTTCAATAACCTGCTCATGGCGATTCTCGGCAATGCCGATCTCGCCCTGCGCCGGTTAAACCCCGAATCGCCAGCCGTGGAGAACCTGCAGAACATTGAACAGGCCAGCGCCCAGGCAGCCGATCTGGCCAAGCAGATGCTCGCCTACTCCGGCAAGGGAAAGTTTGTCATTGAGCACCTGCAGCTAAACCGGCTGCTGGAAGAGATGCTGCACATGCTGCAGGTCTCCATCTCCAAAAATGCCGTCCTGCGCGTCAACCTCACCCCGACCCTGCCGACCGTCGAAGCCGACGCCACCCAGATCCGGCAAATCATCATGAACCTGGTGATCAATGCCTCGGAAGCAATCAGCGAAAAGAGCGGGATCATCGCTATCACTACCGGCTGCATGGATTGCGACAAGGAGTACCTGAGAAATGTCTGGCTGGAGGACAATCTCACCGATGGACTCTATGTTTATCTGGAGGTGGCCGATACCGGCTGCGGCATGACCAAAGAGACACTGAACAAGCTGTTTGATCCTTTTTTCTCCACCAAGTTCACCGGCAGAGGGCTGGGGATGTCAGCGGTGCTGGGGATCGTACGCGGGCACAGGGGGGCGATCAAGGTCTACAGTGAACCGGGCAAGGGGAGCACCTTTAAAATTCTGTTGCCGGCCAGCGACCGGCCAGCGGAGCTGTTTAACGGCGCTGCGCCAGAAAACGGCTGGACCGGCGGCGGGTCCGTTTTACTGGTCGATGATGAAGAGACCATTCGCGGCATCGGCTCGGAAATGCTGCACGAACTTGGCTTCACCACCCTGACTGCAAAGGACGGCAAGGAGGCGCTGGAGGTATTCAAGCAGAATCCCGGAATAGAGTTAGTCATCCTTGACCTGACCATGCCGCACATGGACGGCGAAGAGTGCTTTCGCGAACTGCGTCGTTTGCAACCGGGGATCAAGGTGATCATGTCCAGCGGCTACAATGAGCAGGAAGTCACCCAGAAATTTGTCGGCAAAGGGCTGGCCGGATTCATTCAGAAACCGTACCGTCTCTCAACCCTCAGAGAGGTCATCCAGGCGATTCAGGGCTGATGAAGACAGCGCGGACCACATTACTACTCTTCAGAGAACAGGACCCGTCGCACCTCCGCCAGAGTCGTCATCCCCTGCCGGACCTTGTCAATCCCGGCGGCGAATAACGACACATTCCCCGCCCGGTGGGAGGCTTCGGCGATCTCCGTCGAACCGGCATTGCGCCGGATCAGCTCGCGCAGCTCGCGATCAACGGCGATCACTTCATACACCGCCGTCCGCCCCCGGTAACCGGTCTCCATGCAGTCAGCGCACCCTTTCCCCTGCCGGAACAAAACATCGGAAAAATCGGTCGGGTCGAGCCCCAGGCTGAAAAACTCCTCCTCTTCAGGCACCTTGTCTTCAGCACACCCTCCACAGATCTTGCGCACCAGTCGCTGGGCAATGACCATCTGCAAGGTGCCGGACAAAACGAAAGGTTCGGCGCCAAGATCGAGCAGACGGGCGATGGATTCCGCCGCGCTGTTGGTGTGCAGGGTGGAGAGGACCATGTGACCGGTCTGGGCAGCACGAATGGCAATCTGCGCGACTTCGCCATCACGGATCTCACCGACAAAGACCACATCCGGATCCTGGCGCAAAATGGCCCGCAAGCCACTTGAGAAAGTCACCCCGCCCTGGTTCTGAATAGCGACATGGCTGATACCCCCCATGGTCGCCTCGACCGGATCTTCCAGGGTGACAATGTTCACTTCCGGATTGTTGATAAAATTAAGCCCCGCATGCAGAGTGGTCGTTTTGCCGCTACCGGTCGGACCGGTAACCAGGATCATCCCCTGCGGTGCCTCCAGGGCGTGCTTGAACTGACGAAGATGCTCCTCGGACAGCCCGAGATGATTAAGGTCAGCGAGAGCAAAATCCTTATTCAACAGGCGGATGACACATTTCTCTCCGTAGACCGTAGGTAGAGTCGAGACCCGGAAATGGACCGTCGCACCACGGTAACTGATCTCCATGTGGCCATCCTGCGGGATCCGTCTTTTACTGATATCCATCGCCGCCATGACCTTGATGCGGGCGACAACAGAATTATGCAGGCGCTGCGGCGGGTTGAGAATCGTCTGTAACCGGCCGTCAATACGCATCCGTACCCGGAAGGAGGTCTCAAATGGCTCCAGATGGATATCACTGGCACCGCGCTTCAGCGCTTCGGCCAAAAGAAAATTGGCGAGCACGATGATCGGTGACTCGCTGCTCGCCAGGCGAAGCTCATGGGAGAGCAAGGCCTCCTGCCGCTCTTCCTCATCCTGATCACTGGCCTGCAGAAACTTCACCGCCCTGACGTAGAAATCCCCTTCCTGAAGGATTTCATCCATGATCCCCCGGGTTTCAAGGTGCTCCTCGATAAAGCGTTTGTAGTCGGTTTCGGTGCAGGTTGTCACCACCAGATGTCTGACCCCGGTGCGAAAACGGATATCGTCAAGGGCATAGATGTTATAGGGGTCAAGAAGAGCAATCCAGAGCTTGTGCTCCTCCATTTTAAGCGGAATCACTTCGTACTTGCGGATCAGATCAACTGAAATCAGCTCGATCAGGGTGTGATCAGGGACCACATGACGCAAATCGACGACTTCAACCCCGAACTGGGTGTGCAGGGCATCGCGGATCTGGGCCTCGGTACACATTTTTAACTGAATCAGGATCGCGCCCAGACGGCCACCGCTGGTTTTCTGCATCCCGAGAGCGTGCAGGACCTGGGCTTCGCTGACCACCTTGGCCTGCACCAGCATCTCGCCGAGACGCAAGCGACGCGGCGCGGCACCAGCACTTGATGTTGCCGGATCGGTCGTATCATCAGGGGTCATCATAAACCTCCTCCAAGTGGCCAAAAAACCAATGCCTGCCCGACAGTCTAACAGAGTCAATCAGAGATTCCATCGCACCTGTTTTTTGAACACAACTGACGTGCAATGAGGAATTTCTGCCTGGTGTATAAGGCCGGGGCAGGAAATGCTGCGGCAAAGATTGGCACTTGGCGATTGACCGCATCCGTGCTTTAATACCCAGTTCTCAACCCCGACTGGAGATCGTCCCCTGATGGCTTTTGACTGCCTGCACCAGATCGAAAAACCGACCCGCTACCTCGGCGGTGAACTCGGCAGCATCACCAAGGATCTGGCGCAGGTCGATCTGCGTTTTGCCCTGGCCTTCCCCGACACCTATGAAGTCGGCATGAGCCATCTCGGGCTGGCGATCCTGTATCATATCCTCAATGAGGTGGACGGCGTTGCCGCGGAACGGGTCTATGCGCCGTGGCCCGACATGGAAGCGGCCCTGCGCACCAGCGGGACACCATTGGCCAGTCTGGAAAACCAGCTGCCACTCGGTGCGTTCGATATCGTCGGTTTCACCCTGCAGTACGAACTCTCCTATACCAATATCCTCAACATGCTCGATCTCGCCGGCATCCCGCGCCGTAGCGCCGCCCGCGACGAGCGCCATCCGCTGATCATCGTCGGCGGCCCCTGTGCCTATAATCCCGAGCCCCTCGCCGACTTTTTCGACGTTGCCCTGATCGGCGACGGTGAAGAAGCGATCCTTGACGTGGCGGAATGCTTGCGCCAGGGCAAGAGAGAAGGCTGGAACCGCGCCCGCAGCCTGGAAGAGTTAAGCAAGATCGACGGGATCTACGTCCCGTCTTTCTATGACGTCGCATATAACTCCGACGGCACTATTACCAAACTTCAGGCGCACCCCGGCCAACCGGCCCAGGTGCGGCGGCGTTTCCTTAACAATCTTGATCGCGCTCGCTTTCCGACCAAACCGCTGGTGCCGCTGATGCAGACCGTCCACGACCGCGTCGCCGTCGAGATTGCCCGCGGCTGCACGCGCGGCTGCCGTTTCTGCCAGGCCGGCTACCTGTACCGGCCGGTGCGGGAACGCTCACCGCAGCGCATCGAAGCGATCGTTGCCGATTCCCTCGCCGCCACCGGCTACGAAGAGATCTCCCTCCTCTCCCTCTCCACCGGCGACTACGGCTGCATCGAGCCGTTGCTCAAAAATTTGATGACACAGCACGCCGAAGACCGCATCGCCGTCTCGCTGCCGAGCCTGCGCGTCGGCTCGCTGACCCCGGAGCTGATGGAGGAGATCAAGAAGGTGCGCAAGACCGGCTTTACCCTCGCCCCGGAAGCAGGGAGCGAGCGGCTGCGCAACGTCATCAACAAGGG
>DDWE01000054.1:14731-15133 GCA_002345625.1 Desulfuromonadaceae bacterium UBA2294
GCGGGGAAAGTGAAAAAGAGCGGCAAAGGGAGCGGCGGCGCCGATGTCAATGTCGCGGTTTCGACTTATGTGCCGAAGGCCCACACCCCTTTTCAGTGGGAAGCGCAGATCGATGTGTCCGAGACCCGGCGGCGGCAAAGCCTGCTCCGCAGTGGTCTGGCCGCCAGGAAGCTGCGTTTTAAATGGCACGAGCCCGACCTTTCTTTTCTCGAAGGGGTCTTTGCCCGCGGCGATCGCCGTCTCGGCCAGGTGCTGGAACGGGCGGTCGATCTCGGCTGCCACTTTGACGGCTGGCGCGAGCACTTCCGCTTCCCCCTCTGGGAGCAGGCCTTCAGCGATTGCGGCATCGATCCGACCTGGTATCTGCGCGAGCGCCGCAAGAACGAGATCCTCCCCTGGGAT